>CANHNQ010000154.1 GCA_947462095.1 Gemmatimonadota bacterium | reverse complement strand
GCACGCGAGCCCCATCCGTCGCACGCCACTGCTGTACAACGTGTGGATGAGCCGCGCCGAAGGCATGGCCACGTCGATGGAAGAGTGGATGATGCAGGCGGGGCTGTACGATCAGTCCCCACGCTCGCGTGAGATCGTGTGGACCATGCTGGCGGCACGCGCCGCGCGCGGCTTGGGCAATCTCTACGCGCACGAGAACCGGCTCACGATGGCGGAGGCGGCCGATATGCATGTGCGCTGGACACCGCGTGGCTGGATGCGTCGCGACCCGCTGCTCGGCTTCGAACAGCATCTGTATCTGCGTCAGCCGGGCTACGGCGCCAGCTACATCACCGGCGGTCGACTGATGGAAGAAACCATGGCCGAACGCGCGCGTCAGCTCGGCGGCGACTTCACGATGAAGCGCTTCTTCGACGAAGTGAACACGGTGGGGATGATCCCCGTGTCGCTCGTGTATTGGGAGCTGACCGGCGACGACCGGATGGTGCGCGAACTGCGCAACGGGAGTGGGCCGCTGCCGTTTCGGTAGACGGCCAGCACGAACGACCGGCAGTCAGTGCGGACTGCCGGTCGTCGGTGGTGACTTACGCCGTCTTGTGCTTGGCCAGACGCGGGAACCAGTTCAACAGCTTCACCGCGGCGACGATCTCGGGACGCAGCGTCCAGCGCGTCTGCGGCGCTTCCGCGCCACCTTCGGCAAACGTGGCGAACACGGACGCCTGCGGTTCCTTGGGCGGCACGGTGTACAGCAGACGTCCCGCCAACTTCGCGCCGAACCGGCCGTAGTTGAGATTCACGGCGCCCGGCTTCTCGAAGCCAGCGGCCTCCGCGAGTTCGACGGTCGTGAGCGTGTAATCCGGGGCCAGGCAATGCGCGCGCAGCATGCTCCACTGCGCATCGGAAATCGTATTGGCGACGTACAGCAGTCGCAGCGCCTTGTGGTACTCGGTCGACGTCGGGATGGGCATCGGCGTCGGCGCGGGTGTGGCAGCAGCGGTGGTCACAGGCAAATCTCCTGAAAGAGAGCACAGCCGCGCGCAGGAGATCGCCGCCGTCACATCGCACACATCACGTCAAAATGCCGACGGACGGGGGGTGTTCGAACAAGTCCTACTGTTGGAACATCCCCTGAATGCCGCTGTGGCGCAACGGGCGGGCGACGAATCGTGCTGGGTTTCTGTATCGCTGCATCACAGAGACCCGATTCTCGTCACAATTGTGCTGCTTTCCGCTGGTTGCGCCGTTACGGAACGATCTTGGCCGGCGGCATGATCTTGATGCCATCCGCAAACGTTGCCGTGAGCAAGTACAACAGCTTGGTCGACGGGAGCGCGGTTGACGCCAGCGCGAACTCCGTGAGCTGGTGCGCGCCGCTGGCCTTCGAGCCGCCGATCGCGATGCTGGGAATTTTGCGCACCACGCCGGGGTTGGCGTCGGTGGCACCGGTGGCCACGGCTTCTGATGCGCCGGGCATCCCCGGGGTCATGCCGAGTGCGCGATTGATGTCCACGGCCGTCTGCACGATCGGATGCGCGCGCGCGCCTTCGAGCTGCTTCTCGGTGCCGCCAGCCCCGCTCTTCTGCTCGATCTCGATCTTCAGTCCGACCTTCTGCTCCGCCGCCACTTCCTGCGTGATGCGCGTGATCGTGCGATCGAGGGAGTCCAGCAGCACAGGGTCGGAGCTGCGCAAATCCACCGTGAAGTACAACTCCTGCGGCACCGCATTGAAGATGTTGCCACCGTGGATCTGACCGATGTTCATCACCGCGCCATTCGGGAGCGCATCGAACTGCAGCTGATACAGCCGATCAATGGCCTTCGCCACCGCCTTCACCGGCGTCGGGATGCCGCGTGATGACAGCGTGTGCGCACCGGGATGCGTGAACACATACTTGGTCCAGTAGATCCCCAGAGCGCCGTAGGCCACGCTGCCGTACGATCCATCGGGCACGATGAGCAGATCGGGCTTCGGGTTGTGCTGCAGCCAGTACTCCATCCCCTTGAGGCCGAGCTCTTCCTGCACGGTGCCGATGAAGATGATGTCGCCTTTGCTGGTGAACTTGGTGGCGTTCATCACACGCAGCGTGGACAGCATGTTCGCCACCGACGACGTGTTGTCACCGATGCCCGGCGCGAACAGCGTGTCGCCCGAGCGGCGCACCTTGGTATTCGTCTCGGGCGGGAACACGATATCGGTGTGCGCCGCGATGGCGATGGTCGGTCCGCCGCCGGTTCCCGTGCGGATGCCGGTCACGTTGCCGATCGAATCGACCGACACCTTGAGTCCTTCCTTCTCGAACACCGCCTTCACGTACGCACCGCGCTGCTGCTCGAGGCGCGACTTGCCGGGCATTTCGGCAATACGGATCCACTCGTCCACCTGACTCGGGAAGCGCTGCTCCAGCATCGCCATCGCTGACTTCACGTCGGCGCGCTTGAGGAGTTCGGGATTCCAGCTGGTCGGGTATGTCTGAGCCGACAGGGGTGACGAGAACGACAACGCGGCGCAGGTGACCGCGAGCAGGGCGAAAGAGCGACGCATAAGAGTAGGGAGTACGGAGTAGGGAGTACGGATTATGGGAAGAGCGGAGGACGCACGCGCTTCTTCGTGGCCTGCTCGAAGGCATACGCGATGCCCACCAGCATGGGCTCACCGCACGCCGACGCCGTGAAGCTCACGCCGAACGGAGCGGGTCGCGGCGTAAAGCCGTCAGGAAACGCCTGCGCGCCCTGCCCCTGCGGGACCGGCAGCAGGGCATACGGAACGGTAACGGTCGGATAGCCGGGGCGCGCACCGATGTTGGCGCTGCTGGTGCCGGGAAAGAGCAAGGCGTCGAGCTGATGGGCCTTCATGGCGGCATCGATGCCGTTGGTGGCTGACAGCAGGATGTCCTTGCGACGGTCGGCTTCGTACCGCGCGCGGTCGGCCTGCACGTCCATCTCGTCGGAGATGTCGAGCAGCGCCTGTCCGTACTTGATCGCACCGGCGCGCTGGTGCGCGATGTTCCACTGGCGCAGGCCGAGCAGCGTCTTCACCGGCGCGCGGTCACCCAGGAGCGCGAGCCACGCGTTGAAGTCGCGCTTCATGCCGTACTTGAACGCGATCGAGCAATCGGCGTCGCGCCCCTTGGCCTGTTCGAGGCCACTGCACGGATTCCAGTTCAGGAAGTTGTTGGCCGGCACCGGCTCCACGACACTCGGAATGTCGGCCGGATCCACCACCACGGCGCCCTGCGCCTTGAGCACCGCGATGACCTCATCCATCGCCGTCTTCTGCGCGGGCGTCAGGCCGCCGCGCGGGGTGCTGCTGCCACCGGCCGGCGGGACCGTGGACTCGTAGAAGAAGGCGCGGGGAATCCCGATGCGGGCGCCCTTCAGCTTGTCGGTGCCCAGAAACGCCGTGTAGTCGTTGCGCGGCGGCGGCGTGCACGCCTTCGTCGCGGCATCGTTCGCGTCGGGGGTGGTGCCTTCCAGCGCGCCCAGCATGATCGCCGCGTCGCGCACGGTGCGGGTCATCGGTCCGGGCGTGTCCTGATCAGCGGTAATCGGAATCACGCCGTATCGGCTCACACGGCCCACGGTGGGCTTGATACCCACCAGGAAGTTCTGCTGCGCCGGACTGAGAATCGAGCCCGACGTTTCCGTCCCCACGTTACCGGCCCAGAAGCTCACGTTGGTGCCCACGCCGGAGCTCGAACCACCGGTGTTCATCACGGGGCGTCCATCGAAGAACGCCTCGCGCGGATCGCGCCGCGGATCCCACGGATTCATACCGTAGCCGGTGAGCCCCGTGTAGTTGCCGGGCATGCCGGTGGCGGTCCAGTTGGCGAGCTCGGTGAGCTGTGTCTTCGCAATGATGATCGCGCCGGCCGCCTTGAGGTGGCGCGTGACGGTCGCATCGTAGTTCGGCATCAGATCAGCGAACGCGAGCGCGCCACCGGAGGTCGCCATCTCGGTGGTCTGGATGTTGTCCTTGAGCGCAATCGGAATGCCGTGCAGCGGGCCGCGAATACGCCCGGCGGCACGCTCGCGATCAAGCGAGTCGGCGATCGCCAGCGCCTGCGGGTTCACGGTGATCACCGCGTTCAGCTTGTCTTCGTACGTGGCGATCCGGGCGAGATACTGCTGCACGATCTCGCGTGAGGTGATCCGCTTCTGCTCGAGCGCGGTACGCAGCTCGGCGAGGCTGGTTTCGACAACAGTCACAGGGCCCTGAAGCGGCGGACGCTGGGCCCCGAGAAAGGCGGGACGGCACAGGAGCGCCGCCACGGCGGCGAGGGCCACCCGGGAGAACCGGGTGCACGCAAGGGAGGTGAAAGGAGGCATACGCCAAAGTGGCGACAAATCGGACCCGCGTCCATTGCGGATCCCGGCCGGACATCAGGCGGGACGCGTCAATCGGCCCGTACGTCGAGCCCCATCGCCTGTACGATGGACAGCGCCTGCTGCATGTCGATGATCGCACCCTTGAGCCGCACGCGGGCCGGGTCGAGCGTACTCAGATCACTCCCCCGCAAATCGCAGTCAGTGAAGTCAGCGCCGTCGAAGTCGGCGCCCGACAGATCGGCGTCGCGGATCGAGCCATCCTGACAGCGCACGCGACTGAGGTCGGCCTCGCGCAGGCGCGCACCGCGCACGATCGCCCGCGAGAGATCGGCGCCCGACAGCCCCACATGCGACCAGTTGCCACCGGCCACCTGCATGAGATCGAAGGTGCATCGCACGAAATTACTGCCCACGAACTTGCACTCGGTGAAGCGCGCGTCGAAGAACGAACAGCCGTTGAACGTGCAATTCACGAACGCGGCATCGGTGTGCACCGAACAGTTGAACGTGGCCCGCATGAACGTGCAGTCGGTGAACACCGCGCCGCGATTCACCACTTCCGTGCACTCCAGGTCCGTGAACTTCACGCCAGTGTGGGTCTGCCCCGAGATGTCCTGCCCTTCCCAGTCGGTCTTGGCCATATCAGGGCTCCCGGCTGAACACGGCGCCATGCGGAATGCCGGGGCCGTTGCCGCCATGTGGCCACGCGATCCCCTCCATGCGCATCCCTGCCTCGGCACTGCCCGCCGCGTGGAACCGCGCGTCGAGCGCCAGCGCACCGGTGGTCGGGTTGAACGTGGCCATCAGCACGCGCGTCTTCATGGCCTGATAGCCGGTGATCACCACACGCCGGTGGTTCGGCTCAATGCCGATCCAATGCGGCACGTCATCCGGCCCCAGCGTCACGCGGCTCACCTCGTGCGGATGCGACGGATCAGACACGTCGAGCACCACCACCGCGCTCCACGCCGGCACGGTAATGAGATAGAACTTCCCGGCCACCACCGGCACGGCGCAACTCGTGCCCGGTTTGCGCGGGAACGATGCCACCATGCGCGCACTCGGCGCCGCACCCGCGAGCCCGTCCAGCAGGAACAGCCCGCAGTTGAACGTGGACACCAGCACGGTCTTGCCATCGCGTAGCACGCGCGGCTCAGCGCTGCGATAGCCCTCGAACTGCGAGCCGATTGGCAGTTCGATCGTGTGCTGCAACGAGAGGTCGGACAAACGCCACAGCTGCACGTTGCGCGTGGAGTCCGCCTTGTCCATGTCGGTCGTGGTCACGACCACGCGATCGATGTCGTTCACGATCGCGGCCGAGTAGGGACGGTCACTGCGACTCGCCGGCGCACGATTGGCGGACGACGAGCGGACCAGCGTGGCGCGTGGCGTCAGCTCCACCAAACCGCCCGGGGCCATGCCCACGGAGTCGTGCTGCATCTGGAACGTCGAGAGCAGATTGCCATTGGGCAAACGCCAGAAGCTGTGCGGATGCATCAGACCAGCGATGTCGCCGAACTGCGCCGCGACCCGCGGTGCCTTCGGGTTGCGGAGGTCGAACACGAACGACTGCCCCGACCGGAACCCATTCGCGAACAGCCGGCCATCAGCCGGCATGTCGTGTTCGGTGTGATGCGGTCCGTTGCTGCGCCCTGGCACCGCGACCGTCGTCACCAGCGCGCCGTAGCGCTCGGCCTTGGGGTTGTCGCGGATATCGTACACCGCCAGAAAATCCGGCCCGCTGCTGTCGGCTGAGGCCGTCCACAGATAAAGGTAGTCGCTCGACGCGAGCGGCCGCGACGGGGCAGGACGCTGCGCACAGAGCGTCGTCGCCGACAGGACTCCGGCAGCAGCAAGGGTCAGGGTGTGACGGAAGATCCGCATACGCGAAGCTACGCTCGGTTCACGACGATTGCCGAAGGAACGCGCTACTCGGCCGGTCGCACGCCGACGATCTCCGCCTTCTCACGGAACGTGAAGATCTGGCCGCACTGCGTGCAGATGTAGTTGCCCGTGCGCTCGCCCAGATCGTATTCCTTGGCGAAGGCGGGGT
This sequence comes from Gemmatimonadota bacterium, assembly GCA_947462095.1. Classification (GTDB taxonomy): domain Bacteria; phylum Gemmatimonadota; class Gemmatimonadetes; order Gemmatimonadales; family Gemmatimonadaceae; genus Gemmatimonas. The sequence goes on along the minus strand of CANHNQ010000154.1, from coordinate 1,256 downwards.
GAGTGCAGGGCTTTCCGCCCCACTCCTGCTGGAGGGCAACGGCTCGTTTCTTTTGCATCGGGACAGGCTGAAGGCGGAATTCGGTCGAGCACGCACGATGATAAAAGCTATCACCGTCACCAGCATTTATGACGCATGCCTGCGCGCTATACCTTGCGCACGAATTCCGACTTGAGCTTCATCGCGCCGATCCCGTCGATCTTGCAATCGATGTCATGATCGCCGTCGACCAGGCGGATGTTCTTCACCTTCGTGCCGACCTTCACCACCAGCGACGTGCCCTTGATCTTGAGATCCTTGATCACGGTCACCGTGTCGCCGTCGGCCAACGGCGTGCCGTTTGAATCCGTGATGACGACCGATCCCGTGTCGGCGTCGTCGCTCGAGACGACGGCCGTTTGCGACCACTCGTGGGCGCACTCGGGACAGACGTACAGCGCGCCCATCTCGTAGGTGTATACGGAACCGCACGCGGGACACGGCGGCAGCGATGGTTCGGGCAGCGATTCGTCGACCATGACATCCTGAGACGTAAGTGGGGAAGTCCCTGCAATGTATCCCGCACGGGAAACGAAACAGCCCCCGATCCTCTGCAGGATCGGGGGCTGTTTCGTTCGCGCGGCAAGCAGACTTACATCGCCAGCGTCTGCAGATCCTGCAGCGCCTTCTTCAGCAGGTCCGTCTTCTTCGGGTCGCAGCTGCGGCTGGCTTCGACATCCGTCACGAGCTTGCTGAGCGTCGCGTTGCGCGCCGCACCCGACGACTTCTCGGCGCTCGAGATCGACGAGCGGATCTCGGAGATCTTGGCCGGGGCCACGCATCCCTTCCGCTCCAGCTGATCCGTGAACGCCTTCGCCAGCGCGAAGCTGGGCGGCCACGAAATCTTCGGCTGACCCTGCGCGTTCAGGTAGTCCCACTTCACCGTGTTCGCGGCATCGATCTCGTTCTGCGAGATGTACTGGCTGGGCACCAGCTCAGCCACGTCGAGACCACGCGCAATTTCCGAGCTCACGATCGAGCCGTTGTACCAGTACACCGACCACGAACCGCCCATCGCCATGCGGGTGGAATCCACCGGGCCGCGATCGAACGAGGCGATTTCCTTCGGCGCCGACGGGTCCGTCCAGTCGAACACCGAGACGCCGCCCTGATACCACGACTGCACCATGACGTCGCGGCCCGGGATCGGGATCAGCGAGCCGTTGTGCGCCACGCAGTTTTCGTTCGACGACTGCACGGTCGGAATCTTGTAGTAG
>CANHNQ010000153.1 GCA_947462095.1 Gemmatimonadota bacterium | reverse complement strand
CTTCTTCAGCGTCGACGTGGGGTTCTAATCCATGACGATCTCACTTAACACGGCCTCGTCCTCTGTGAAGACGACTTTGACATCGGTCCGGAGCATCGCTGCACTTGGTGCGGCTTTGTCCCTTGGCGCCTGTAGCGCCGACCAACTCAACATCACGAACCCCAACACGCCGACCGTCGCGGCGGCGGCGGCTGATCCGCAGGCGCTGCAGCTGCAGGCCACCGGATTGCTGCGACAGCTGCGTGGCGCTCGCGGTGGGTTCATGACCTCGACGGGCATCTTCGGCCGTGAGGTCTACAACTACACGCCCCAGGAAGGTCGTAACACGTCGGCTTACCTGATCGGCATTTCGGGTCAGAACCGACTCGATCCGGCCGGTTTTGCCACGGGGAACTGGGCTGGCCAGTACGGCAACCTGCGCGACATCTTCAACCTGAAGAACGCCGCAGCCACGTCGACCTCGCTCTCCGCGGAGCAGAAGAGCGCTGTTCAGGGCTTTGCCAAGACGCTGGAAGGGTTGGAGCTGCTGTATGTGATCAGCACGCGCGACACCCTCGGGGCGATCGTGGAGATTAAGCAGAATGCGTCCGACCTCGCCGCATTCGTGTCGCGTGACTCGACGTACAAGTACATCCTGGCCACGCTCGATGACGGCGCGGCGAACCTGGCGGCCGGCGGGAGCGCGTTTCCGTTTACGATCCACGCCGGTTTCGCCGGGTTCACCACGCCGGCCACGTTCCGGCAGTTCAACCGGGCGATCGCGGCGCGTGCCGCGGCGTACTACGCCACCAGCGGCGGTGGCGCCGCAGCGTGGCAGCGTGCGCTCACGGCACTCACCGCGTCATTCCTGAACACGGCCGCGACCACGCGGGCGCAGCTCGATGTCGGGCCGGCGCACGTGTACTCGGCCGCCACGGGCGACGCGAACAATCCGGTGAACGTGGTGACGGCGACCGACATCTACGCGCACGGGTCGTTTCAGACCGACGCGCAGAACAAGGCCAGTGGCCAGCCGGACGATCGGTACACGACGAAGATCGGTGCGCGGCCGACTCGTAATGCACCGCAGGGACTCGGTATCGCGTCCTCGTTGGGCTTCAACATCTACCCGGCGCTGACCAGCAGCATTCCGATCATCCGGAACGAGGAGCTCATCCTCCTGCGTGCCGAGGCGTTGCTGGCTACCGCAGACAAGGCGGGCGCGATCGCGCTGATCAACCAGATCCGGGTGAACTCCGGTGGATTGGCACCGACCGCACTGACGGCCTCATCGAGTGATGCCGATGTGCTCTCGGAGATCCTGTACAACAAGCGCTACTCGCTGATGCTCGAAGGGCATCGCTGGATCGACATGCGTCGCTACGGCCGGTTGAACCAGCTCCCGCTGGACATCACCTCCGGTGTGAACACGCACTTTGTCGCTCGCGTGATGCCGATCCCGCAGGCGGAGTGCTTGGTCCGCGCTGGCAAGCCGGCGCCGATTGCAGCTCCGGGATGCTAAGGAGTAGGGAGTAGGGAGTAGGGAGTAGGGAGTACGAAAACGCCCCCGTGAGAGTCTTCTCACGGGGGCGTTTCTCGAACCTGGGGATCGTTGATCAGTATCCGTCTCGGGTCCACACGGCGATGATCCCGCATCGTCGGTCGGGGCCGCTGAACTCGGGCGGGGTGGTCGCCGGTCCGCTGTAGATCTCGATACCGGCGATTTGCCGCGGTGGCGGAAGGAGGTCGAGATTGAAGAAGCGCGGGAGCACAATGCCGTCCAGCAGCACCTGCATCGGACAGGCGCCGGACCCTTCACCGGTCAGACTCCCACCCTCCCGACGCGACAAGGCCACGGTTCCGGCGAACTGCTGATCCGTGATACGTGAGACCTCGACACTGCGCGTGTTGCGTAGGTAATCGGAGGCTTCACGTGAGCCGCGACGATCGATCTCATCTTGCGTGATAAACTGTCCCTGGCCAACGAGCCGGCGCTTTTCGAACCCCAGCATGCGCATGCCGACGCGGCGCTCCTTGATGCGCAACGTGTCCAACAGGCTGTTGGAACGGGTGAGAGAGTAGGTCAGCCGCAGCGTGTCGTTGTCACGGACATCGATAATGCCGGACGTCGGCGCGAAACCGATGCGCCGGACCACAATCAGGTATTGGCCGGGCGGCACCTGCAGCATTCGGAAGCGGCCATTCTCCCCCGTCACGACGCGCGCGGCGGTGCCGACTACCGAGATGTCGGCACTCACGAGCGGCCGCAGCAGTGTGTCGGTCACGACGCCATCGATCACCGATTGGGCGCCGGCAAGCCGACGGGCCGCGGTGGCGGCGCGATCGCGTTCCTGCGCCGCGCGATCGAGCACCGTGGTGCGCTGTTGGGCGCCAAGATCCGCTGCGAGGAATGGGACGCTGACAAGCGCGCCCATGGCGACGTACTGCCAGACGCGCGACGAGGTTCCGGACGTTTTGCTCATGGCTGAATCATAGCGAGACACGCTCTCCGCTTGGTGGACGGGACAGGCGGCACCGGATTCAGGCGCCTACTTCTTTTTCAGGTCACCGCAGGCCACGATGATCCCCATGGCGGCCGAGGCGTCGTGGATATTGACGTAGTACGTCGTGGTGTCGGCCAAGGCGACGGTCAGGGTGGCTTTGCCCGTTCCCTGCCCCTTGTCGTTGATCACGATGGGCGCGTAGGCACGTCCACCACCTACTACGCCGCCACCCCTCTCGCAGGTCCCGGTGTGGATGTGCCACGGGCGCGTGGCCCCCGGCGTGTCGTCGGTCAACGTGACGGCGATCTCGGTCCCGGTGCCGTCCTTGGTGGGGGTGACGGTCGCGGTGCCATGCGCCTTGCGCCCATCCTTGCCGACCAGCGTCGCCGCGTAGTCGGTCAGGGGCCGAGCGAGGGCGAAGAGGACGGCGCTATGGCCGACGAGTGCGGCGCTGAGCGCCATCCAACGAAAGGGCGTGCGGCGGGACATCGAAGACTCCGGGTGGGGGACAGTCAAGGAACCTACGGACGGCGAGCGGGAGGCCGAGTGCTCGGCGGGCGCTTGGTGGAGGGACGCGGGGGTGGCGGCCGCCGAGTGGTGCCGCGGTCCGCTCGTACGCCTTCGATGACCAACAGCGCGGTGAAGAGCAGCACGGCGACGCCGATGATGGCCAAGAGGGCGCGTGTTCGAGTGGCCCCCGTTGTGAGTACGAAGGTCCCGATCAGTACCGGCACGAAGAGCAGCACCACGCGCATCACGCGTCGATCGAACGGACCTGGCACGATCCTCGTGGTACGCGGCGTGATCCCGAGCCGATACTCGGCTTCGCCGGCCAAGCGGAACACGCCGTCCTCGAGCGCGAGGAACCAACAGATGGGCGGTCGTCGGGTGAGCCGTGCCCGGAGCGTCGCGTTCATGCGGGCACGCGGTCGAAGAGCGATGGCGGTTCCGACGCCTCATCCCAGTGGATCGGATCACCCACGGCGATCTCGCCGTCGTCGAGAATCATCGCGAATGCGCCGCCGCCCCACGCCGGCTTCATGACGGCCTGCAGCCCCGGACAGACTTCGTCCATCTGGTGACACGGCTTCGTTTCGCCGGCGATTTGCACACGCACCGCACCGATCCGCAGCACCCGCCCACGCGAGTTCACCAGCGGGATGCCGCGCACGAGCACGTTGGCCCGTCGCCGTATGGGGCCGATTGAGGGATCGTCGTCGCGCCCGAGGGCGGCGAGGTGCTCGGCCCACCGCTCGGCCTCGAGCAGGGTGATCTGCCGCCGTCCACCCTGATTCGCATTGCCCACGAGTCCGCGTTGCGTGCGCACCCGGGCGGATGCCACGGCGTCCATGGGGCCACGCTTGGCGCGCTTGAGCCAGATCTGTTCGATGACACCCTGTGGCAATGCGAGGTCGGACATCAGGCGCGCTCCACGATGCGGTCGATGAGAAAGCTGGACTGCTCGAGCGCCTCGGCCGTGAAGTCGCCGAAGAACTCGCGCACGTCGGCAAAGAGCCGAGCGAACGCCGCTTGATCACCGCGCGCGAGAATATCGGCGACGTCGTGCACCGACTGCCCGAAGGCCGACGTGATGTCGGCGGTGCGCGGATTCCGCATTTCGATCGACCCGTAGAGGGCGGGCTCCTGGGCGAAATGACGCGCGGCGACGTACAGCTCCAGCAGGTATGCCGGCGAGGTGAATTGCAGCGACTCGGCGAGCGGCAGACCAAGCCGACTGAGGGTCAGCCCCTGCACCTGCGTCTGAAAATGCGTGAGCACCTGCACGACCGACATCGCCCGATCGTGCTGTGTCGCCGTCGTTTCGGTCACTGCGAGTCCGCGGGCGGCGAACGACTGCCTGACCCAATCCCCCCACGCATCACCGCGACCACGACAGATCACGACGCGCTGCCCTTGCAGCGTGTGCACGCTGGGGCCGAACATCGGGTGGGTGCCGACCACACTGCCCGTGGTGGCCTCGAGCATGGCCTGCATGGGCGCCTCCTTCACGCTCGTGACGTCCATGAGCAGCGCCTCGGCGCGCACGTGCGGACCGACGGCACGGATGACGGCCTCGGTGGCGTCAATCGGTACGCTGACCAGCGTGACGTCGGCCACCGCGGCGGCTTCCTCGGCGCGCAGCGCCGTGTCGGTGTCGACGAGCAGCAGCCGATGGCCGAGGTCACCGAAGAGCCACGCCATGACGCGGCCAATGCGGCCGTGGCCGCCGATGATCGCGATGGTGTAGGACGCGGCGTCCATCGGGACTTCGGCCCGGAGTGCGGCCTGATGATCGCGACTCGATCGCATGAGCAACCGGAAGATTGACTCGATCTCCTCGCTGGGGAGCCCAAGTTCCCGGGCGCGCTCATGGCGGTCGCGGAGCAGCTCGCGCTCGCGACCCGTATCGCGAATCTTGAGCCCATGCTGACGCTTGTACGCGGCCACCTCCGCCACCAGCGCCATGCGCTTGGCCATGATCTGTAACAGGTCACGATCGAGTGCGTCGATCATGGCGCGCACGACGGGAAGCGGTCGCGGCGTCTCAGCCATGCGCACGCCAACGGGCAAGCGTCACGCAGTCACTCCGTGTCCCGCAGGGGCTCGAAACGAGTGTCATGATCGCGGGGCTCGGTTGGATCCACGGCATTGAAGTCATCAGTATGAAGCTAGCGCGCACCCGGCGGATCGTCACGGCCACGCTTGACCCGGAGGCGACGGTGGTGACGCCGTAACGAATACAGCACCGTGAACGGCAACGGCGAAAAGCAACGGCCAGAACACGGATCGCACCGATTACGCGGACAACAACACGGATAAGCAAACAGCGATTTTTTGCTTATCCGTGTTGGTTCTGTGCGATCTGTGTCATCCGTGTTCTGGCTTTTGCTTTTGAATCTCACATGCTGGGCTGGTACCGCCCCCACACCTTCTCAAGCGTGTCGGCGATCTCGCCGACCGAGGCCCGCAGTCGCACGGCATCGATAATGCGCGGCATGAGTGGGGTGCGCGCACCGACATGCGCCGGCAGATACTCGGGCGCGATGTCGGCGATGGCCTGGAGCGCCGACTGAACGGCGGCGTTGTCGCGTGAGGCCTTCACCGCCTTCAAGCCGGCGACCTGTCCGATCTCGAGCGCGCTGAAGTCAGGGGCCGGAATAATCGGCGGATCCTGACCGTCGCCGAAGCGATTCACTCCGACCACGACCGTTTCACCGGCTTCCACGCGCAATTGATACTCATACGCGCTACGTCCGATTTCTTCCTGGAAGAATCCGGCGCGAATGGCAGCTGCCGCGCCCCCGAGCGCATCGACCTTCTCGAGCAATTCGAGCGCGCGCGCTTCCACAGCATCAGTGAGCTGCTCGACATACCAGCTGCCGGCGAGCGGGTCGGCGGTTTGCGCGACGCCGGACTCGTAACCCACGATCTGCTGCGTGCGCAGCGCGAGCGTGGCCGCTTCCGCGGTGGGCAAGGCCAGCGCTTCGTCGTAGCCGTTGGTGTGCAGCGACTGCGTGCCACCCAAGGTGGCGGCCAGCGCCTGTACGGTCACGCGCACCACGTTGTTCAGCGGCTGCTGCGCGGTGAGCGTGACGCCGCCGGTCTGCGTATGGAAGCGAAGCTTGCAGCTGGTGTCGTTGGCGCCGAACCGCTCGCGCATGAGCCGCGCCCACAACCGTCGCGCGGCGCGGAACTTCGCGACTTCCTCGAACAGGTCGCTGTGCGCGGCGAAGAAGAACGACAGGCGCGGCGCAAAGGCATCCACGGCGAGTCCGGTGTCCACGGCCTGCTGCACGTACGCGATCGCATCGGCGAAGGTGAACGCCACTTCCTGCACCGCCGTGGCGCCGGCTTCGCGAATGTGGTAGCCCGAAATGGAAATCGGATTCCACTGCGGCACTTCCTCTGCGCAGAAGCGGAACATTTCCGCCGTGAGCGCGAGCGAGGGATCGGGCGGATAGATGTACGTGCCGCGCGCGATGTATTCCTTGAGAATGTCGTTCTGCACCGTGCCCGAGAGCGCCGCGCGTGCAATGCCGCGTTCTTCCGCCACCACGATGTACATCGCGAGCAACGTCGCCGCCGTCGAGTTGATCGTCATCGACGCCGAGACTTTGTCGAGCGGTATGCCGTCGAGCAGCACGTGCATGTCGTCGACCGTGTCGATCGCCACGCCAACGCGCCCCACTTCACCACTCGCCCGCGGCGAGTCGGAGTCGATACCCATCTGCGTGGGCAGGTCGAAGGCGACCGAGAGTCCGGTCTGCCCCGCCTCCAGCAACAGGCGGAAACGCTCGTTGGTAGCACGCGCCGTGCCGAAGCCCGCGTACTGGCGCATCGTCCAGAGACGACCGCGGTACATCGTGGGCTGCACACCGCGCGTGAAGGGAAATTGACCGGGATCGGCCAGATCACGCGCGTAGTCAATGTGGGCGTCGTCCGGACGGACGACGCCGGGGATCGGAATGCCGGAGGGGGAGAGTCGCTCGCTCATCCCTCCAATGTAGCGATCAGGACGCTGGCGTCGGAGCCGTCGTCGCGGACCGGGTGCCACGCCGCTCGGGAACGCCGGGCGCGACGTACTGCGGCAGCGGGAACTCGGCCACGGTTTCCACTTCCGCCTTGCTGCCCAGGTACAGCGGCGTGCGCTCGTGCAGCTCGGTGGGCTGTACATCGAGGATGCGGCCGTACCCGTTCGTGGCCAAGCCGCCCGCCTGCTCGGCAATAAAGGCCAACGGATTCGCCTCGTACAGCAGCCGCAACTTGCCCTTGGGCGACTTCTCGTTGGCGGGATAGCAGAACACGCCGCCGCCGAGGAGGTTGCGATGGAAGTCGGCTACGAGCGATCCCACGTAGCGCACGTTCAACGGCGCCCGCTGACCGTCCAGCCCGCGATAGCGGCGCATGAGCGCGCGCGTGGGCTCCGGCCAATCCTGCTCGTAGGCATCGTTCACGGAGAGATACCGCGCGCGCGTCGGGATCTGAATGTTCGGGTGCGACAGCAGGAACTCCCCGATGGACGGATCGAGCGTGAAGCCGTGGGCCCCCTGCCCCGTGGTGTACACCAGCATCGTACTCGAGCCGTAGATCACGTAGCCGGCGGCCACCTGACGGCGCCCGGGCTGGAGCATGTCCTCCATCTCGCCGCGTGCGCCGCGGGTGATCTTCTGGTACACCGAGAAGATGGTGCCAACGGGCACATTGACGTCGATGTTGGACGATCCATCGAGGGGATCGAACAGCAGCACATACTTGCCGGCGCGGAAGCCTTCGGGAATGTGGATGATATCCGGCTCCTCTTCGGACGCCATGGCACACAACCGGCCACCATGATCGAATGCCTTGACGAT
>CANHNQ010000152.1 GCA_947462095.1 Gemmatimonadota bacterium | reverse complement strand
TGCGTGGTGCCCGTGATCGGGGCCATCGCGCCCGCCGCCGGAGCCGACGGGGGCACCGTGGGAATCATCGCTATGGGCCTGTGCAAACGACCGCGGGGGCTGGCGATGTTCGCCAGCCCCCGCGGTTTCCTGCCGAACGGAGACCGTTCGAATTACTTGACCGTGATCACGCCCTTCATGTTCATGGCCAGGTGCGGCGTGCAATGGAACGCATACTCACCAGCGGCGATGCCGCCGAACGAGATCGTGTACGACTCGTCCGCGTTCAGCATCATCTTGCCCGAGAGCTCACCAGCCTGCTCCGGCATGTTGGCCGAGAGCTGCGCCTTCGAGGCAGCCGGAACGGCGGCCGGATCGAACGCGACATTGTGCGGGCCACCGCTGACCAGGATGAACTTGACGCCGTCGCCCGGGGCGATCGTGAGGGCGGCCGGCTCGAAACGGTAGCCAGCGCCGTCGCCGATCATCTTGATTTCGTGCGTGGTGCCCGTGATCGGGGCCATCGCGCCCGCCGCCGGAGCCGCTTCAGCCGGAGCCGCCGCCGCTTCAGCCGGAGCCGCCGCCGAATCCGCCGGAGCGGCCTTCTCTCCACCGCAAGCGCCGAGCATGATCGCCGCGCCAGTTACCACTGCAAAGCCGAGAAACCGCATGTCGAGAGGCCTCCTAGAGCCTGATCGAAAATTTTTACCGTTCTACAGGACGAGTCCTGTGCGCGTAGGGCCCTACGAGCATTGTGAACTTATTCACAAGCTCTCCGAACGCCAAGGGCTGCCCAGTTTTTCCTCCTTGACGCGAGTTCCCCCCCCCACTACGCTCCCTCCTACCATGCACAGCGCCCGCCACCATCATACGCATCGCAGCCACGGCCATACGGGTCGGGGCGCTTCGTGTATGCCACGGTGACCAGCACAGTTCGCTGATCCCGACGCACCCAAGCGATCCTCGGCCCGTCCCTCTCGGACGGGCCGTTTGTGTTTCCACGTCTGCTCTCCCTTCCCGGAACGTCATGCTGCGAATTGCGCTGCCCAACAAAGGGCGCCTGAGTGAAGACACCCGTGAGCTCTTCAACGACGCCGGACTCGAGGTCCGCTCGTCGGGGGAACGCGCCCTCACGGCCTCCCTGGGCGGAGAGTTCGAAGCCATCTTCGTCCGCGCGCAGGATATCCCGGAGTTCGTCGCCGACGGCGCCGCCGATGTGGGCGTCACCGGCATGGACCTCGTCAGCGAGTCGGGGCGCGCGTTGCGCAGTCACCTCGATCTCGGGTTCGGGAAGTGCCGCCTCGTGGTCGCCGCCAAGGAGGACTCCGGCATCCGATCGGTCGAGGATATCGGCGCTGACGGCACGCCGGCCCGCGTCGCCACCGTGTTCCCGCGTATCACACGCACGTTTTTCGAGTCGCGCGGGCGCCCAGTCGAGGTGGTCCCCGTCTCCGGGGCCGCCGAAATCGCCCCGCACCTCGGGATTGCCGACATCGTCATCGATCTCACCTCGACCGGCTCGACGCTCAAAATGAACGGCCTGCGTGAGATCGAGACGGTCATGAAGTCGAGTGCCCACCTCGTGACCGCGGCGAACGGCCCCCGCAATGGCGATCCCTCCCGGGTGCAGGAGCTGAACGATCTGGTCACGGCGCTGGGCTCGGTGATCCGGGCCCGCGGCCAGCGCTATCTCATGGCCAACGTGCCGCGCGACGCGCTCGGCGAAGTGCGCGCCGTACTCCCGGGGCTCAACGGCCCCACGGTGATCGAGATCGCCGACCACGGCAAGTACGTCGCGGTTCATGCCGTGGTCAGTGCCGATACGATCTACCGCACGATCTCGCAGCTACGTGCGCTCGGCGGCGAAGGGATCCTCGTGACCCGTATCGAAAGGCTCGTGCCGTGACCGCCACCCCTGCGCTGACCCTGCGAGCACGGGGACCACTCGCGGCGCTCGATCCCGCAACCCGTCGGGCGATCGTCGACCGGTCTTCGACAACCGACACGACCGTTCGGAGCCGAACAGCAGCGATCATCGCCCGCGTCCGCGAGGAAGGCGACGGCGCTCTGATCGCGTTCGCCAGGGATTTCGACCGCGTGGAGTTGCCCGCCATCGAAGTGCCACGGGCGGCATGGGACGCCGCGCTGGCAGCGCTGGATCCGCAGCTCCGCCGGGTGCTCGAGCGATCCGCGCGGAACATCGCTGCCGTCCACGCCGCGTTCCGCCCGGTCGGCACCGAGTGTGCGCCGGAGCCCGGCATCCGCGTGGTCCGGCGTCCCGATCCGTTGGCTCGCGTGGGCATTTACGCGCCGGGCGGACGGGCGGCCTACCCGAGTTCGCTGCTCATGGGCGCCATCCCCGCCCGGGTGGCCGGCGTAGGAGAAGTGATTGTGTGCTCCCCTCCGGGTCCCGATGGCCTGCCGTCGCCCGTTGTGCTGGCGGCGGCCGCGTTGGCGGGAGTGGATCGGGTATTCGCCCTGGGCGGAGCGGGGGCCATCGCCGCGATGGCGATCGGCACCGCCACGGTACCGCGCGTAGACCGGATCATGGGTCCGGGGAACGCGTTCGTCGCGGAAGCCAAGCTCCAGTTGGTGGCTGACGTGGCGATCGATGCGCCGGCGGGTCCGAGTGAACTGCTGATTCTTGCCGATCACACCGCCAACCCGGCAGCGCTGGCGCGTGAACTCATGGCCCAGGCCGAACACGACCCCGATGCAGCGGTGATCGCCGTCCTGGCCGGTCCGCCCGATCGGGTGGCCGAGCTCGGCGTCGCACTGGAAGCCGAAACGCTGCGCCAACTCGCGCAGGCCCCGCGGGCGGCGATCGTGCGTGAGGCGCTCGCAGCGCGCGGGGCGATCGTGTCGGTCGCGACGATCGCCGACGGGGTCTCCTTCGCCAATGAGTGGGCGGCGGAACACCTACTGCTCGTGGTCGCGGAACCGGTTCGGAGCGCCACACTGGCGGCGCTGCGCAGCGCCGGCACGATCTTCGTGGGCGAGGCGAGTTCCGTGGCATTCGGTGACTACATGACCGGTGCCAACCATGTCCTGCCGACCGCCGGGGCGGGACGCAGCTACTCGGGGCTCTCCACCCTCGACTTCGTGCGGTGGACCACGTGGCAGGAAGTATCGCCCGCGGCGGCAGCTGGTCTGGCGCACGACGTCGGCACCTTCGCCGACGCGGAAGGATTGCCGGCGCACGCGGCCGCCGCACGCGCATGGAGTGTGAACGCATGACGCACCGTATGACCGACAACAGCCCACGCCTCGCGGTGGCGCGCGCCGCATACGACGCCGTACCGCTGTACGATCCCAAGCGCGCGCCGGTAGATCTCGATCTGACCGACAATACGAACCTATGGGGTATGCCGCCGGTGGCGGAGCGCACGTGGCGCGAATTGCCCGTCGCACGCATCACGCGCTATCCCACGCTGTATGCAGCGGAGCTCAAGCAGGCGCTCGCCGCGTACGTTGGCGTGACGCCGGACATGATCGTCACGGGATGCGGCTCCGATGACATTCTCGACAGCGCGATGCGGGCCTTCGGCGAACCGGGCGATCTCGTGGCTGGGCCTGAACCGTCCTTCGCGATGATTCCGATCTTCGCCCGCATGAACGCGCTCGCCTACGCCGGCGTCGTGGAACTACCGACGCATCAGCCCGACCTCGATGCGTTGCTCGCCACGCGTCCGAAGCTGCTGTACCTGTGTTCACCGAATAATCCCACGGGCGCCCTCCTGGCTCGTGACACCATCGAGCGCGCGCTGCGCGAAGCGCCCGGCGTGGTGTTTCTCGACGAGGCCTACGCGGAATTCGCCGGCGTTTCGGCGGTCGACCTGGTGAAACAGTCGGACCGACTGCTGGTGATCCGCACGATGTCGAAGGCGTTCGGACTCGCGGGGCTGCGTATCGGATACGCCATCGGGCAGCCATCGCTGGTGATGGAAGTGGAGAAGTCCCGTGGACCATACAAGCTCAACGCGATGGCCGAACAGATCGCACTCGCCGCACTGCAGCACGACCAGCCGTGGGTGAATGCGCACGTCGCCCTCGCGGTCACGCTGCGGGAACGGCTGGCGGACGCGCTACGCGCCCGCGGATTCGCCCCGCTGGCGTCGCGCGCGAATTTTGTGTGTGTGCCGGTGGCGGACTGCGTCGCGGTGGGGCTCGCGCTACGCGAACACGGCGTGGCGGTCCGGCCGTTTCCGGGGCTGCCGCACATTGGTGATACGCTGCGCATCAGCGTCGGTCCGTGGCCACTGCTGGAGCGCTTTCTGGCCGCGTTCGATGCGGTCATGGCCTCACGGAGTGGGGCATGACGAGCGCGGCAGGGCAGGGCACGCCGCTGCAGGTCACTGTGTTCGATTACGGCGCCGGCAATCTGCATTCGTTGGTGAAGGCGATCGAAATCGGCGGCGCGGTGGTGCGGGTGGACACCGATCCGGTGCTCGCGGTGCGCGAGACCGACGCGTTGATCCTGCCCGGGGTTGGCGCCTTCGCACCGGCCGCCGAACGGCTCGCGCCGGGGCGTGACGTCATGCGTGACGCGTTGTTGGCCGGCCTGCCGACCCTCGGCATCTGTCTCGGCATGCAGCTCCTGTTCGACGGCAGCGATGAAGGGCCGGGTCGCGGGTTGGGCGTCATCGAGGGGCAGGTCACGAGGCTGCACGCCACACAGGTTCCCCAGATTGGCTGGAATCGCCTTGACGGGGTCACCGACCCGCTGCTGCTGGCGTCGGGGCTCGACGTGGCCTACTACGCCAACAGCTTCGTCTGCCGCCCCACCGCGGCCCACACGCCGTTCGTGAGTGCATGGAGCGAACATGACGGCGATCGCTTCCCCGCGTCGGTCCGACGCGGCAACATCCTCGGCACGCAGTTCCATCCGGAAAAGTCGAGCACTCCCGGCGTGGCCTTCGTGCGTGAGTTCCTGCAGTTCGCCGCTTCCCTCAGGAGTGCGTCATGATCGCTGTACCCGCGGTGGATCTGCGTGGTGGCAAGTGTGTCCAGCTGGTTGGTGGAGACTACGACGACGAGCGCGTACGTCTCGATGATCCGGGGGCCGTGGCCGCCGAGTGGGTACGCACCGGATTCACCCGGCTGCACGTGGTCGATCTCGACGCAGCAACTGGGCGTGGGCACAATCACGAGGTGATCCGCGAGATCCTGCGCGACGCCACGGTGCCGATTCAGGTCGGTGGCGGCGTGCGCGACGAATCGCGCATCGAGCGCCTGCTCGACGAGGGTGCCTCGTGGGTGGTGGTGGGCACCCGCGCTATTGAGGACGAAGACTGGCGCCGCGAGATGGCCGAGCGGTTTCCCGGCCGCCTCATCATCGCGGCCGATGTCCGCGAGCGGAAAGTGGTCACGCGTGGCTGGGCCGAGACGTCGCAGATCGATGTCATCGATTTCGTGTCGGAGCTCGCGCAACTGCCGCTGGCCGGCGTGCTGGTCACGGCGGTGCATCTGGAGGGCAAGATGGCGGGCACTGATCTTCCGCTCATGGAAGACGTGGCCGAGGCAAGCCAGTGGCCGGTGTTCGCGTCGGGCGGTGTGACATCGTTGGATGATATGCGTGCGCTCGAACACCGCGGCCTGTCGGGTGCGGTGCTCGGGATGGCGCTTTACACGGGCGCGCTCGATGCGCGCCGTCTCGCAGAGGAGTTCGGCGCATGACTGTCGTGATTCGCGAATCGAAGGAAACCCAGATCCGTCTGGCGATCACCGCCGGCACGGGTGTGGCCACGGTGTCCACCGGCGACGGCTTTCTCGACCACATGCTCGTGGCGTTTGCGCGCTACGCGGGCGTGGACCTGAGCGTGCAGGCCACCGGCGACATGCGCCACCACCTCATCGAAGACGTGGCCATCACGCTCGGTCAGGCGGTTGCGGCCTTCGCACCGGCCGGCTGCGCGCGCTACGGCGAGCGCACGGTACCGATGGATGATGCACTGGTGCAGGTCGTGCTCGATATCGGCGGCCGGCCGTACTACGAGGGCAAGCTGCCCTCCAATCTGTACGAGCACTTCCTGCGGTCGTTCGCCGACAACGCGAAAGCCACGCTGCACGTGCGCGTGATCCGCGGCTTCGACAAGCACCATATCGTTGAAGCGGCGATCAAGGGACTGGGGTTCGCGCTCCGTGAGGCGCTGGTGGAAACGGGCGCCGTGTTCAGTACGAAGGGTAGCGTCCGCCTCGAAATCACGGATTCGTGATCGCATGCTGACGCGACGGGTGATCGTGTGCCTCGACGTGAAGGGCGCCCGCGTGGTGAAGGGCGTGCAGTTCGAAGGACTGCGCGACGTCGGCGACCCGGTGTCGCTGTCGGAGCGCTACGAGCGCGAAGGCGCCGATGAAATCACGTTTCTCGACATCTCCGCGAGCGCCGACGAGCGCGCCACGCTGCTCGATGTGGCGCGTCGCACCGCTGAACGGTTGTTCATTCCGCTCACGATCGGGGGCGGCGTCCGTACGTCGGACGACGTCGCGCGCGCGCTGCGCGCCGGCGCCGACAAAGTGTCGGTGAACTCGGCCATCGTGACGCGCCCGGCGTTGCTCACGGAAGCCGCCGACCGGTTCGGGGCGCAGTGCGTCGTGGCCAGCATCGACGCCAAGCGCGACGCGAATGGGGTGTACAAGGTGTGGGTGAAGGGCGGCCGTGAAGAGACGCCGCTGGAGGCGGTCGCCTGGGCGCAGGAGTGCGTGGCCCGTGGCGCCGGAGAAATTCTGCTCACCTCGATCGACCGCGACGGCGCGCGTACGGGATACGACCTTGCCATCACGCGCGCCGTGGCCGACGCCGTGCACGTGCCGGTGATCGCATCGGGCGGCGCCGGCATCGCGCAGCATCTGGTGGATGGGATCGTAGACGGCGGCGCCGATGCGGTATTGGTGGCCGGCATTCTGCATGACGGCGTCACGACCGTGCAGGCGCTCAAGCAGGTGATGCGTGAGGCGGGACTTCCGGTGCGCCTCACGAGCACCAGTGTGGCCGCATGACGGGAACCGAACGTCCGGCGGTGTTGCTGCAGGCGGCCGCGGAACTGGCGCAATATGCCG
The DNA here is from genome assembly GCA_947462095.1 of Gemmatimonadota bacterium. Lineage (GTDB taxonomy): Bacteria > Gemmatimonadota > Gemmatimonadetes > Gemmatimonadales > Gemmatimonadaceae > Gemmatimonas. The sequence goes on along the minus strand of CANHNQ010000152.1, from coordinate 996 downwards.
CCGCAATCGCGATGCAATGGTATCGCACCGACATCGATGTCGAGATCAAGGGCGATGGATCGCCGGTCACGATCGCCGACCGCGAAGCGGAGCGCGCCGCGCGGGCATGGCTGGCCGAGCGCTTTCCACACGACGGCGTATTCGGCGAGGAGTTCGACGACGAGCGCAGTGACGCCCCTCGCCGCTGGATTCTCGACCCCATCGACGGCACCAAGGCGTTCGTGCGCGGCGTACCATTGTGGGGCACGCTGGTGGCCTGCTGTGAAGGCGATACCGTCATCGCCGGCGCGGCCTGCTATCCTGCCGTGCAGGAAACGGTGACGGCCGCGCTCGGCGAAGGGTGCTGGTGGAACGGATCGCGCGCCTCGGTCTCGCGCGTGGCACAGCTGCGCGACGCCACGACACTGATCACCGACGACCGGTTCCTCGAGCGTCCGCACCGGCGTGCGAAGTGGCACGCGTTGTCGTCGGAAGCCGCGGTGGCGCGCACCTGGGGCGACTGTTACGGCTACCTGCTGGTCGCCACGGGCCGCGCCGAAGCCATGATCGACGACATCGTCAATCCGTGGGACGCAGCCGCGATGTTTCCGCTGATCACCGAAGCGGGCGGCCGCTTTACCGACTGGCGCGGTCGCGATACGGCGTTCGGCGGCGACGTGATTGCCACGAACGCCGCGCTCGGCGACGTCATTCGGCCGTATCTGGTCGAGCCCCTTGATCCTGCTGCTGGAGTGTTGGTATGAGCATCCCCGTGAGCGCCATCGCGTTCGACATCGACCAGCTCGACTTCACGAAGAGCGGCGGTCTGGTCACCATCGTCACACAGGATGCGGCGAGTGGAGCCGTGCTGATGGTGGCGCACGCCGATCGCGAGGCCTTGGAATGCACGCTGCGTACGGGCGAGATGCACTATCGCTCACGGTCACGCGGCTTGTGGCACAAGGGTGGGACCAGCGGCAACGTGCAACGTGTGGTGTCGCTCACCGCCGACTGCGA
>CANHNQ010000151.1 GCA_947462095.1 Gemmatimonadota bacterium | reverse complement strand
GGGATCCGCATGCAGATGAGTGCGAGCGGAGCACCGACGATGCCCTCGGTCGCCGACACGATGGCGATCGTGCGCGTGAATTTGCAGTCGCGCGCGGTGGACACCGTGGGATTCATCAAGATCCCGAAGACGAACACCAACATGACGCGCAGTGACGACGGCAAGATCAGCATTTCGATCGAAGTGAATCCGCTACCGGTGGTCGACGACTGGGTCGTTACCTCGGGCGGCGACATCGCCCTGATCCGCGGGAAGGATTATCACGTGGACTGGATGTCGCCCGACGGCACGCATCGCTCATCGCCCAAGATGGCGTTCGACTGGAAGCGTTTGTCCGACGAGCAGAAAGTGGCGCTGATCGATTCCGTGAAGGCCATCCGCGATCGCGCAGCGGCGGCGAATCCCGGAGAGGGGAACCAGATGGCGGCGGCTTTCGGCGCGGCGCTAGGCACCGGCGGCGCGGCTGGCGGCGCGGCGCCGCAGATGGTCATGCGATTCGAAGCCCGCGGTGGCCCCGGCGGCCCCCCGGGCGGCGGGGCGGCCCCGCAGATCATGGCCCCGCAGATCAACTACGTCTCACCCAGCGATCTGCCCGATTATCAGCCCGCGTTTTTCGCCACCAGCGCCAAAGCCGACGACGACGGCAACATCTGGATCCGCACGATTCCCACGAAGCCACAGGCCGGTGGGGCCGTATACGACGTCGTGAACGGCAAGGGCGAAGTGATCGATCGGGTGCAGATCCCCGAAAACCGCACCATCGTGGGCTTCGGTCCGGGCGGCGTGGTCATTCTCGCGGCGCGTGACGGCATGACGACGAAGCTGGAGCGGGCGCGGACCAAGTAGGTCGTCAACCGCAACAGCAACTGCAACCGCAACCGCCAGAACACGGATCACATCGATTAAACGAAAACAACACAGATAAGCAAGAAGCGCTGTTTGCTTATCCGTGTTGTTTCTGTGATGTCGGTGTGATCCGTGTTCTGGCTGTTTGGGGCTTTGGGGGCGCTTGAGGCGGTAGAGGCTTACCGATCCTCGAGCAGCACTTCGCGCTCGGCACTGCGGCACAACCGCTCGTCGCTGCGACAGAAACTCGTACGTAGGGTGCCGCGAATCGGCAGCGACGATCGCGCTACCGTGACCGAGGCGCGCTCCACGAAATAGGCGCTGTCTTCGGTGACGGTGGGGGCCCTCAGCAGGAATCGACGGCCGTCGGCGCCTTCAATCACAGGGGGCAGGAGCGCATTCACGCGGGCGCCCGGCTCCACCGTGATCGACAGGCGCACGGAGTCGGCGCTGAAGGCGAGGTCGAGATCGGGTGGAACGACATCCCGCAGCTCGTTCGTCCGCTGGGGTAGCTGTGGCAACACCGAAACGATTGGTGTGCCGACCGGCGGCGCCGGTACCGGGGCACGATCACCGGCACAGGCGACCAGACCGATAGTGGTCAGGACGGTCAGACTGTGCCGGCGGGTGGAGCGAGAAATCGACATCCCTGCAAGCTAGCGCATTCAGTTCCCGGCAGGGCGACGCGGCGGAGCCGGCAACGTGCCCTTGTTCGCGGTGGCTTTGTCGATCGCGTCGATCGTGACCTTGGTACGGAACTCCACGACCTGCTTCGCCCAGGCCGTCGCCTGCTTGCGGTCGGCGAGTGAGACGCCGTTGATCGTCAGCTTCTTGGCCTTCGCACGTTCGTCGTACCGAATCGACTTCGGATCGTCGATGAACATGTTCAGCGAAATCTCCGGATCGTCGTGCAGCCCTTCGGCCACCGTCTGATTAACCCCGAACTGCTCCATGTGCTTGGCCACGCTGGCGTAGTCGTAGTACTCCTGGATGTGCGCCACGATCGGCGAACCCTGCCAGAGCTTCGTGACCGAGTCAGCCACCCACCGCTGTCCCGCCTGATTGCCGCCGCTGTCGCCGATCAGAATGATGCGGGTGAAACCGTGCGCCTTGAGACTGTGCACGAGATCGGTGAGGAGCATACGGAACGTCTCCTCGCGCATGCTGATCGTGCCCGGCGACGCCATGTGTCCACTGGCCGGACTGATGTTGCCTTCGGGCACAAACTTCACGATCGGGGCGCAGAGCGCGTTGCCCAGCTTCCGCGCGATGGCTTCGCAGTTGGTATGGAGCACGTAGTTGTGCTTGCCCGTCACGAGCCACGGCCCGTTCGGCTCCATACCGCCGGTGGCGATGATCGCCGTGGTCTTGCCGGCCTTCAGGGCATCGCGCACGTCCATCCACGTCATCTCTTCCATCCACACCGTGTTCGGTGCGGGGAGGGGATTCACGGCGTCGACACAGTTGTACGCATTGGCCGAGCAGGTGCCGCCACCTCGGTTGCGTGGGTCGCGCTGGGCCTCGGCCTGCGCGCCAGCCTGCGCGCCGGCGACGCCGGCGAGTGCGACAGACGCCACGGCACTGGCCAGGGCGGCGCCCAAGATCGAGACGCGGAGGGCGACGCGATGTGGGGCGCGCGGGAGGATGCCTCGGGTCATGGCGGGGGCTCGGAACGGGTGAACGGTGGGAGTACTTGGGGGTCTGACAAGGGAGGATGCCGCCGAAAGCGCGACTTCGCCAGAGCGGAGATCGTGTCGAATGCGTATAGTGTCGCAGGGCGCGTGAACGACGCGTCCCCGATCGACTCCCACCTCCCGGACACCATGGCCCACCCGGTCCGCCCGCGCGCCGTTTTGGCGCTGACCTGCACGGCTGCCCTCATGGCCGCCGCGCCCCTCGCTGCACAGAGTGCGTCTTCGTCGGCGTCCGCGCCTACCCTCACGCTCGCCGAAGTGCGTGCGCTGGTGGAAGCGCATCTGATCGTCTCCGCCATCCATGATTCGAGCGACAACAAGGCGGCGCAGCAGAAGAACAAAACGAAAGAGGCCCAACTCGAGCTGCAGCAGAAGAAGCGCGAGATGATCACCGACGCCCTCGCTAAAAAGGGGATGGCCGATTCGGTGTTCTCCAAGCGGCGTTTTCTGGTAAGCAGCAATGCGACACTGCGGGCGCAGTTTGACAGCATTCTGTCGGTGGTAACCGGTGCGCCGCTGCCGGGCGTGATGGCCGCGGCTCCGCTGGCGCCGGGCGCCGTGGCGGCGTCGTCGCTCCCGCCCGGACTCGTGGGTACACATCTGGGTCATGTGGTGTCGAGCTTCATGGACACGCCCGACAAGTCGGGGTTCCTGCCGATGGCGCTCACCGAGGCAAAGATCGCCGCGCAGCATGCCGCCTTCGCGGCGCGCACGCCGGACAATCTGCAATCCATGCAGACGCACGCCGGACACGTGATTCACGCGATCGACCCCACGCAGGCGCCCAGCGGCCCTGGCAAGGGCTTCGGGATGAAGCGTGCTGCCGGTGGCATTGGACAGCACGTCGAGCTGGCCGCCAAGGAGCCGACGGCGTCGGCAAATGTGAAGTCGCATGCCGTGCACGTCGCCACGGCCGCGCGCAGCGCGATGGCGCGTGGCGATCAGGCGATCGCGCTCGCCAAGCAGATTCAGGCGGCCACCACGGCGGCCGCGGCGGCGTCACTCGTGTCGCAGCTGGTCTCGATCTGCGATCAGCTCATCGCGGGCTCCGACAACAACGCCGATGGGCGCATCGGGTGGGGCGACGGCGAGGGAGCACTGCAGCAGGCGCAGGATCACATGGGGTTGCTGCTGGCCGGTGAGAAGAAGCCCTGAGCAGCCCTGAACAGTTCTGATACAGACCGAACGACAACGCGGCGCCGTCACAAATGACGGCGCCGCGTTGTGGTATTGGACACGCTGCCGGGGTCAGCAGGCCACGCAGCGATGGCTGTTCTTGGCGCCCAGCTGCTCGAGCAGTTGGATCGTTTCCGGGAATGGACGCAGACGCTGCACGGGACCGTTCGCCATATCCACCGTGGTCATGCCATTGCGGGCCACGGCCTTCGGATCGGCCCCCTTGCTCACGAGATACTTGATCATCTCGTTGTCACCGCGTGCGGCCGCATGATGCAACGGCGTGTAGCCGTTCAGATCGCGCTGGTTCACGTCGGCATGCAGCACTTCCACGACGTACTTCATGGCCGGCATCCACCCGTCGGCGGCATGACGATGCGAGTTGCCGGCGAAGCCGTTGCCGTATCCGACACCGGCCACCGCATGAATGGGATAGACACCGATACCGGGCGGTACCGCCTTCGATGCCGAGTCGATGTCAGCGGGCATCACAAACGCCCCGGGCAATTCACCCGGACCACCCGCGCCACCAGCGCCACCCGCAATCCGCGCGCGATTCGCCCGATTGGCGGCCACCGGACGCACTGACGGCAGCGTATCGATGGCGCCGCGTTCCTTCAGCATCTTCATCGCGTCGACGTCAACGGCGTACGCCGCGCGCCAGAACGGGGTAGTGCCATCGAGCGCTTCCAGGCCGCAGTTGGCGTTGCCGCAATTGTTGTAGGCGAAGAACCACAGGTTCTTCTTCAAGCGGACGTTCGGGTCGGCCCCCGCCTTGAGCATCGCATCCATCAGTTCGAGATGCGTGACCTTCTGCGTCTGTACGGCCTGCGGCTGCGGATACCGTGAGCGCGGTGCCCACATGGTATTCAGCGCGGCATACAGCGGCGTGAGGCCGGCGCTGCTGCCGATCTTCACACTGGCACCGCGCTTCACGAGCTGCATCGCCAAATCGAATTGACCATTGATCGCCGCCATCAACAGCGCCGTGGTGCTGTCACTGGTGGTGACTTCATCGATCTTCGCGCCGCCATCGAGAATGGCCATGGCCGCCTCGATGTTGCCCTGGCGCGCCGCGTGATGCAGCGCGGTGAGGCCGCCCATGCCGCCAACCGTGGCTTCGTACCCGGACACCTGCCCTTCAAACAACTCGGCCGACTCCGTAGTCTTGGCCACCGGTCCACCGGAAAAGAGCGCCCGGCCGGCTTCGATGGCCTGTTGGATCTGCGCCGGCGTCAAATCATTCGTGGGCGGAGCAGCCACCCCGATCTTGTAGCCACGGAGCGCAGGATCCGCCTTGGGAGCCGGGGCAGCGGCGACCGCAGTCGTTGCCGCCGGAGCGGCGGGCGCGACCGGCGCTGCGACGGGAGCGGCAGCCACGACCGCCGCAGGAGCCGCGGCAGGAGCCGCCGTGGGAGCGGCAGGGGCGGCAGGGGCCGCAGCAGCAGCAGGGGCGGCCATCCCCGATGCGGCCGCCGCCCGATTCCGCGCCGCCGCCGCGTCGGCCATCAACTTGTCGGCCGCCTTGGCCGACGCATCGATGATCGAGTCGCGCGTCTTCTGTGGCAGGTACGAGAAGAGCACCTCGTTCCGCTTCTTCGCCGCCGCTTGCTGACGCGCCAGCTCTTCCGTGAGATCGACCATCTTGGTGCGGATCGACGCATCGGCGCCGCCGGCCAGCAGCGCACGGGCCGCGTCACCACGGTTCTCGGCCGCCGCGAACATCAGCGGCGTCTGTCCCCACGCCGACTCGCGCGCGTTGGGATCGGCCTTCTTTGCCAGCAACGCTTTGATCGACGCCGCATCACCGGCCGAGGCGGCCAGGTGCATCGCTGTCGCCCCCGTGGCGGTGAGCGTCTTCGGATCGGCGCCGGCCGCCAGCAACGCCTGCACCACCGCGCCATGCCCGGCGCGAGCCGCGACATGCAGCGGCGTGTAGCCGCCGTTCTTCGTGGTGCCGGTGAACTTGGCGCCCGAACGCAGCAGCAGCGCCGTCATGGCCACATCACCGCGATCGGCCGCCCAGTGCAACGCCGTCATGCCGTCGCCCTGCGCCACGTTCACATCGTTCTGTTGGGCAAGCAGGGTGCGCACCTTGGCCATATCACCCTGCATCGCCGCTTCCGCGACCACCGGGGCCACGCGCGTCTCACGCGCGGCCGGCGTCGTCGGGGTCTTCGCGGCGGCCACGCGCACCACCGGCTTCGCATCCTGTGCCGAGACGGGAGCCAGCGCGCCAGACAACAACACCAGCGCACCGGCCACTCCGATCCGGACTCCGTTTCGATCGATCATGGCTCGCCTCAGACGTAGAGCGCGAACGGCGACAGGCTGTCACCGAAGCTGGGCACATCGATGTTGTACTTGTGCAGCAGCGAGAGCATCACGTCGGCCATCGGCGTACCGTCCGGTGCGCGCAGGTGGGTGCCACCCGGCACGAGGTTGGTATCGCCGCCCATGAGCAGCAGCGGGCAGCGGCGATGGTTGTGAATGTTGCCGTCGGCCATCGGCGAGCCGTACATGATCGTCGTGTTGTCGAGCATCGTGCCGTCGCCTTCCTTCGTCTCTTCGAGACGCTGCAGGAAGTACGGCAGCATCGACATGTGATAGCGGTTGATCTGATTGAACTCGAGAATCGCCGACTCGCGTCCACCGTGGTGCGACGCCGGGTGGAAGCCCTTGTTCGTGCCCGACTCGGGGAACGTACGGCTGGAGGCGTCGCGACCGGTCTTGAACGAGAACACGCGCGTCATGTCCGACTGGAACGCCAGCACCTGAATGTCGAACATCAGCTTCATGTGCTCTTCGAACGAGTCGGGCACGCCGGCCGGCGCTTCCGGCAGCAGGCGCTCGTCGCCGCTGGCGTTCTTCGCTTCGACCTTCTGGATACGACGCTCGAGCTCACGCACGTTCTCGAGGTACTGGTCCACGCGACGGCGGTCGGTGGCGCCGAGTTCGCGCTTGAGCGACGACATCTCACCGACCACCCAGTCGAGAATGCTGCCGTTGTCCTTGCGACGGGCCGAGCGGTCGGCGTTGTTCGAGCCGGCGCCGAACAGCAGATCGAACGCGGCGCGGGGGTTGCGGATCATCGGCAGCGGTTCAGTGGGCGAGGCCCAGCTGATCGTGTCGGTGTAGGCGCAGGCGTAGTTGTAGTAGCAGCCGCCGGCCTGATCGAGGTTCTCGATGCACAGCTGCATCGAGGGGATCGGCGTGTCCTGTCCGATCTTGCGCGCCACGATCTGATCGAACGACGTGCCGACGTACAGATCCGAGCCCTGCGTCTGCTTCGGGTGTGACTGCGTGAGAAACACCGCGCTGGAGCGGAAGTGATCGCCGCCGATCTCCGGCGCGTCGAACGCTTCGGCCATGCGCACGTCGGTGTTGCTGATGATCGACATCTTGTGCTTCCACGCTTCCATCGGCGCCAGCGCGCCTTCCGGGTTGAGCGTGAAGTCGCGACCGACACCCTGCGGCGCCCACAGGTACTTCGAGGCGCCCCAGGTGTTCGAGCCGGCGGCTCCGTGCACCGACTCGATGGTGACCAACCGCTTATGGCCGGTGAGCGGCGCACCGGCGCCGCCGACCTTGGCCAGGAATCGGCCAGCCGGCTCCATCGCATCGAGATACGGGAGTGCGATGACCGCACTCATGTTTCGAAGGAAGGTGCGGCGAGGGAGGGCTTTCTGCGTCATGAACGACATGGGTCTATCTCCGTGAAAGTCGGATCAGTTGTGGGACGCATCAGCCGACACCGGCTCGGCGCGCTTGCTATGGAAGGCCTTGCTGTTCACTACACCCATCACGAACGAGGAGAACTTGTACTTGTTGCGCTCGGCGTCGCGCGTGATCGTGCGAACCGTCGTCTGGTCGTAGTCCTCGACGCGACGGCCCAACGCGTACGCCATCAGATTCTCGGTGAAGTTGCGCATCAGCGGCACGGGCCGCTTCAGCAGCGCCTTGCTGAGATCGATCGGCGTCACCAGGGCGGTGCCGTCGTACAGCTGACCGCGCGTGTCCAGCAGCGCGCCGTTCTCGCGATAGCGCAGCTTGCCGGTCACGTCGAAGTTGTCGAGGGCGAGGCCGATCGGATCCATGAAGTTGTGGCACGAGCGGCAGGTCGGATTGGCGCGGTGCATTTCCATGCGTTCGCGCGTCGTCAGCTGCTTGCCTTCCTTCGAGCCGGCGGTCTGTTCGAGGTCGGGTACGTTGGGCGGCGGCGGCGGCGGCGGGGTGCCGAGGAGCACTTCCATCACCCACTTGCCGCGCAGTACCGGCGACGTGCGATTGCCGAGCGACGTCTGCACGAGCACGCTGCCGTGACCAAGTACGCCACGACGCTGGTCGTCGGCGTAGGCCACCTTGCGGAAGCCCTCACCGGTCACGTTCGGGATGCCGTAGTGCTTCGCCAGCCGCTCGTTCACAAAGGTCGAATCGG
>CANHNQ010000150.1 GCA_947462095.1 Gemmatimonadota bacterium | reverse complement strand
CGCGTGCATCCCACGCCGCGGTGAACCGGGCATGAGATGCACGGTGGTGCTCGCTTAGCGCACCACCCACTCGGTCGTCAGCATCACCGTATCCCACCCGATGCGCAGCTCGCCGCGCTGCGCACCGGGTGCGGTCGACGGCACCAGCCACATGGACAGGCTCTCGAGCGGCGTCGCGATCGTGCTCTGACGGAGTTCGATGCGCGCCGCATCCTTCTTCGCGTCATATGGGGTGACGCTCACCGACGCTGCGCCAGTGGTCTCCGCCTGCAGGATCAGTGTCCAGCCGGTACGCGCCGGCAGCACCTGCGCTACATAGCGTCCCTTCGGCACGTCCTTGCCACCCATGGTCAGATCGACGTCGGTAGTGAACAGCGTCGCGCCGTTCGCCCCGAGACGCCACACCGTACCGAACGGCACGAGACTGTCGGTGTTGATCTTCCGGCCACGCAGATGCGGCTGGCCGTAGTCGATGCGCATGACGGCGGCCTTGCCGGCCGCACGCTGCGCCGCGGTATCGACCAGCGTGAGTGACACTTCGGTGATGGCGCGGGTGCTGGGGGCGGCACGGCGGGCGCCGGCCTGAGCTGAGAGCGGAGCGGCGAGGATCGCAGACAGCGCGAGCGCCGGAAGCAGGCGTTTCATGGGGCGGGGCGGGAGGAAGGGAGATGCGCAGTTCTGCTCAACTCTATCCGGCTTCCGCCTGCCGCGCACCGGTTCACCGGGCCGGCCGAGCCGGGCGCAGCCGCAACGTCGGCGGGCGCCAGGTCGCCTTGTCGCCTTCAACGCCGAGCTTGGCACTGACGATCTCGAGGCGCTCGGCCTGTACGACGATCAACACCACGCTCGTATCGCGATCGGCATAAAACGCGCTCCATGCGGGGTCCCAGTGCGCGTCCTTGGTGGGGCGATCCCGCACCACCCGCGCGCGTCCGGCCAATGCCACATAACTCTGCGTGACCGGGTCAAAGTAGTGCAGCATCACGTGCGGCTGCCGCGTGATCTCCGCGACTTTGCGCGTGCGTGGGTTCGTCGCGAACCACACCGCCCAGCCACTATCGGGCGCCACTGGTTGCACCGTACGTGCCTGTGGGTGTCCGTTCGCGTCGGTGGTGATGAAGGTCGGATAGGGCACCTTCGACACGATCTGACGCGCGGCGGACTCGAGTGCGGCGGGGGACAGCGGGCCTTTCACGGGTGTGGTCTGTGCCGAGAGCACAGCCGGAGCAATCAGCGACAGCGCGGACAAGAAACGCATGGGGCTCGCAAAAGGAGGGAGACGGCCTGCGGCGTACGGCGTACCCGCCACCATCTAAGCTGATCACGCATCGGTGGCGGCGCGAGGGAGACCAAGTGCGCGGCAGGAACCTGATCCGAATGTCAGGGAATGCCCTCTCGATGCGCGCACCAATGGCGGCGACTATTGCGACGATCCCATACGCCCTCGATGCATTGGTGGCGCGCTGGCCCGGCCGGCCGAGGCTGCTCCTCAGGAGGTCTGATGCTCCGCTGGTTCGAAGACATATCGCGTACCGACGTGCCGCTGGTCGGTGGAAAGACCGCATCGCTCGGGGAGATGATCCGGAACCTGGCGAGCGCGGGTATCCGCGTGCCGGGCGGCTTCGCCATCACCGCCAACGCGTACCGGCAGTTTCTGGCGCACAATGCGCTCGAGCCGCTGATGCGGGAGCAACTCGCCCGCCTCGATGCGGGAGCGCCGCTGGCCGAGATCGGGCAAACCATCCGCGCGGCGATCTCGGCTGGCACTCTCCCCGATGACCTCGCCGACGGTATTCGCACGTCCTACATCGAGCTGAGCCGACGCGCCGGGCTCGACGCCGCGCCGGTCGCCGTGCGCAGTTCGGCCACGGCGGAAGACCTTCCCGATGCCAGCTTTGCGGGCCAGCAGGAGACGTTCCTGAATGTCATCGGGGTGGACGCGTTGCTGGAGGCCGTGCGTCGCTGCTTTGCGTCGCTGTACACCGATCGCGCCATCACCTACCGCGCGCTGCACGGCTATCCACATCTCAACGTGGCGTTATCCGTGGGCGTGCAACGCATGGTGCGCTCCGACCGCGGAGCGGCGGGAGTGGCGTTCACGCTCGACCCCGAAACGGGGTTCCGCAATCTCGTGGTGATCAACGGCGCCTTCGGGTTGGGCGAGAACGTGGTGAAGGGCACCGTCACGCCTGACGAGTGGCGTGTGTTCAAGCCGCTGTTGCACGATGCGACGGTGGCACCGATCCTCGACCGCTCGATCGGCTCGAAGCTCATCAAGATGGTGCTCGACGAACACGGCACGCCAACCAACATCGACACCACCGCCGCCGAGCGGGCGAGTGCCGTGCTCGACGACGGGCAGGTGCTTGCTCTGGCCCGCTGGTGTGCCACGATCGAAGCGCACTACAGCATGCCGATGGACATCGAGTGGGCCGTCGATGGCGAAACGCGCGAGATGTTCATCGTGCAGGCGCGCCCGGAGACGGTGCGTTCGCGCGAGCGGGCGGCGGACTTCACCACGTTCACGCTCGACGGCAAGGGCGACGTGCTGGTCACGGGGGTGGGCGTCGGGCAGCGCATCACGAGTGGTCGCGTCTTCGTGCTGGACAGCATGGCCGACGCGGCGCGATTCGAAGACGGCGGCATTCTCGTGGCTCGCATGACGGATCCCGATTGGGTGCCGCTCATGAAGCGCGCGTCGGCCATCGTGACCGACGCCGGTGGACGCACCAGCCACGCCGCCATCGTGAGTCGCGAGTTAGGCATCGCCGCCATCGTGGGCAGTGGTAACGCGACCACCGCGCTCGCCGACGGCAGCACGGTGACCGTGAGCTGCGCCGAAGGGCCGCAGGGGCACGTGTACGCCGGCGCGATGCCATGGACCGAAACCAAGGTCGACCTCACCGAACTGCCGCCCACGCACACGCAGATCATGTTGAACGTGGCCGACCCGGAGGCCGCCATGCGATGGTGGCGGCTGCCGGCCCGCGGCGTCGGACTGGCGCGCATCGAGTTCGTGATTGAGCACATGGTGAAGGTGCACCCCCTGGCGTTGCTGCACCCCGAGCAGGCCGATGCCGCATCGCGTGCACAGATCGCCGCGCTCACCGCCGGCTTCGAACACCCAGCCGAGTATTTCGTGGACCGCATGGCAGCAGGCGTGGCGGTGATCGCCGCCTCGCAGTGGCCGCATCCCGTGATCGTACGCTTCAGCGACTTCAAGACCAACGAGTACGCCGGGCTGCTCGGCGGAAAGGCCTTCGAACCGCACGAGGAGAATCCGATGCTCGGCTTCCGTGGCGCGTCGCGCTATTACAGCGAACGGTATCGCGAAGGCTTCGGACTCGAGTGTCAGGCCATCCGGCGCGTGCGCGAACAGATGGGACTCACGAACGTCGTGGTCATGATTCCATTCTGTCGCACCCTCGAGGAAGCGGACCTCGTGCTGGCGGAAATGGCCAAGCACGGACTCGTGCGCGGCGAGCAGGGGCTCGAGGTGTACGTGATGGCCGAAATTCCCAGCAATGTGATTCTGGCGAAGGAGTTCGGCGTGCGGTTCGACGGCTTCAGTATCGGCAGCAACGATCTCACGCAGCTCACCCTCGGTGTCGATCGTGACAATGCCCTGCTCACGGCCCTCTTCGACGAGCGAAACCCGGCAGTCCTGCGCTCCATCGAGCGGCTCATCGCCGACGCGCACGAAGTCGGCTGCAAGGTTGGCATCTGCGGACAGGCGCCGAGCGATCATCCGGAGTTCGCGGAGTTCCTGGTGAAGGCGGGGATCGATTCGATCTCGCTCAACCCCGACAGTGTGATCCCGGTGCTGACGCGGGTGTCGGCGCTGGAACAGGCGATGGCAAGTGCCAGCGCCACGTTACCCGTCATTGGAGGCTACCATGAGCGTCTTGTACGATAAGGTCGCGATCATTACCGGCGCCGCCAACGGGATCGGCCGCGCGATCGCAACCCGCTTTGCCGCCGAAGGCGCGCGGGTGGTGGTGTCCGATCTCGACGTGGCGCACGGTGAGGCGCTGGCCGCCGCGATTACGGCCGGTGGCGGGCACGCTACGTATGTACGCGCCGACGTGTCGAGTGACACCGACATGCACCTGTTGTTGAGCCGCGCCCTCGAGATCTACGGCGGCGTGCACATTATGGTCAACAACGCCGGCATCGAAGGGGCGAACGTCGCGATCGGGGAATACGACATGGCCGAGTTCGACCGCGTGATCAGCGTGAATCTCCGCGGCGTGTTTCTGGGCATGCAGGCGGCGGTGAAGCAGATGGCCACGGCCGGCGGCGGCGTGATCCTGAACATGTCGTCGGTGGCCGGACTGAAAGGCTTCGCCACGCTTGCGCCCTACACCGCCTCCAAGCACGCAGTGCTCGGACTCACGAAGTCGGCGGCACTGGAGTACGCCACGAAGCACATCCGGATCAACGCGATCTGCCCCGGCGCCGTGGTCACCGACATGATCCATCGCCTCACGCACAACGACCCGGCGGTGGAGGCCTCGTACGCCAACCTGCAGCCCATCGGGCGTATGGGCACCCCCGACGAGATCGCCGCCGTGGCGCTGTTCCTCTGCTCCGACGCCTCGAGCTTTCTCACCGGCGTGGCGCTGCCGGCCGACGGCGGGATCATGGCGGGGTAGTGCCCCGCGCGCCGACCGAGGCTACCAGTCGGTCGGCGCGTAGTCCTTCAGGAACTGTCCCCACACGTGCACGCCGCTCGAGACGCCGGCAATGATGGGATCGACAATGCGCGCCGCGCCGTCCACGATGTCGAGCGGCGGATGGAACCGATGGTTCTCCACCTTCCGCGCAGCGATCGCGGCCACGTCTTCGTCGGTTACCCAGCCGGTGTCCACGCTGTTCATGTGGATACCATCCTGCTGATAGTCCGCCGCCGAGGTGCGCGTCATCATGTTGAGCGCGGCCTTGGCCATGTTGGTGTGCGGATGGCGCGTCGTCTTGTTGTTGCGATAGAACTGCCCTTCCATCGCCGACACATTCACAATGTGCTTGTCGTGATTGGCCGTGCGCAGCATGAGTGGCTTGAGCCGCGCATTGATGAGGAACGGCGCGATCGCATTCACCAGCTGCACTTCCAGCAGCTCCACGCTCGGCACTTCATCCAGTAACAGCCGCCACGAGTTCCGCTCACGCAGATCGATCTGTTGCAGATCCTGATCGAGCTTGCCCGCCGGAAAGAGTTGATGCGCGACGAGCATGTCGTCGGGCACCAACGGCACTTGCGACAGCTCCGCGGCGTGCGTGATCCCCACGCGATTCAAAGCGGCGCCGCTCTGCACCACGGCGGCACTGCTGCCCGCATCGGGATCGGGGAGCAGCTGCGCCCCACGCAGTCCTTCATACGCGCCAAGGATCTTGCGCGCCGCCGTCGACAGCGTGCTGGCGGCCGCCGACTCACCCTCCATCATGTGCGCGTAGAACGCCGGCGGGCGGCGCACGGTTTGGCAGGCGTTGTTAATGATGAAATCGAGGCGCGATTCGGTGTGCGTGAGCTCGCGACAGAACGCCTCCACGCTCGGCGTGTGTCGCAGGTCGAGCCCGAAAATCTCCAGGCGATCGCTCCACGCATCGAAGTCCGGCTCTGCGGCATAGCGCATGGCCGAGTCGCGCGGGAATCGCGTGGTCACCAGCAATCGCGCGCCGCACCGCAGCAGCTTGAGCCCCGCCTGGTAGCCGATCTTCACGCGGCCACCAGACAACAGCGCGGTACGTCCGCTCAGGTCCACCAGTTCCGTGCGCTTGGCGAAGTTGAAGTCTCCGCACGACAAACACATCTGGTCGTAGAAGTGATGGATCGTGGTGAACTTCTGCTTGCAGATGTAGCAGTGCTGCGGCACGATCGCTTCGGGGGCGTCGTCCTCGCGCTGCGCATCGGTGGACGTCCCCGAGGCACCGTCACCGAGCAGATACACATTGGGCGTCGTGAACACCGGCTTGCGGCGCAGCTCACGGATGCCCGTTTCCTGCAGCACGCTGTCGTCGCGACGGGCCGCATCGAGCTTCCGCTGCTTGCTGGTGGCCTTCACCATCGAGCGACGGGCGCGCGCATCGGGGTGGAACACGTGGCCCACCGCGTCGAGGAAGCGCTGACGTTCCTCGAACGGCACGTGCACCAGCCGCGACCGATCAGCGATCACCTGCTCGAGGAGCACGGTGGCGGCGCGGAGGTCGTCGCGGAACGTGTCGGCGGGATGGCCGGAGTCGATGGACGTGTCGTCGGATGCAGTCACAGGATCACCATGCCGAAGCATATCGAGGTCGCGCAGCGGCCGCGAGGAATCAGCCTGAGCGATCGCCGGAAACCCGGGCAGGCGTCTGCGGCAGCCGTCGCAGGGTGTCGGGGTCGCCCTTCCCGTCGAAGTACTGCTGCAGCAGCTGCGCGAACACGCGATCGGCCGAGATCTGCGCAAAGAGCGTGGCACATGAACGCAACTTGAGGTCATCGGGCGACCCGAAGATCTCGTGCGCCGAGCGGCCCTCGAGGTCACACACCGCCGTGGCGCATTCGATCAGCCGCGGGCCCAGCACGCCGTGACGCAGGTACGCCTGCGCCTCCGGCAGTCCACCGATGGCATAGCGGTGCGCCATCGCACTGCGGCCGAGTCCCGCGAGTTGCGGGAAGATGTACCACATCCAGTGCGTGCGTTTCCTGCCGGCGCGCAGTTCGCCAAGCGCGCGATCGTAGTCGGCCTCCTGCGCGCGCACGAAGCGCGCGAGGTCGAACGGATCCGAGACATCCACGGCGCGGCGTCTCTGTGCGGCTGGTATCAAGGCGCGAGGCGCGCCCCGTCGATCGGCTCCCGTAACTGCACGATGTTCCCTTCGGGATCATACGCATTCGTGAGGAGGAATCCGGGCCCCTGATACTGCGGTCCAAACAGGGCGCCGCCCAGGCTGCTCGCGCGGGCCTGAGCCTCCGCGAAGCTCGCGACGGCGAAGAACGGCTTGATCGCGGTGTCCTCACGCAATACCGGCGGTGATGCCACGACGATGGTCTCGGCGATGTGCGCTGGAATCTGATGGACGATCAGATCCCCGTTGGGTAAACACCCGGCGGGCGAGCGCAGCACCACCAGCTCCGCAGTGGCGTGCACCTCCGTCATCGACAGCAGCTGGCGATAGAACGCGGCCAGCCGCGCGAGATCCTTGGCGTAAATCAGGGTGCCCGAACCGATCGTCGTCGCCATGCTAGCGTGCATCGAGGGAATCGGGGACCACCGTGGCGCATCCGAGCCAGGTGGAGTCGCCGAGGGTCAGTACGGCCTTGCCCGGATAGCGCTGCTCCGACATCCCGTCGCGGCAGTCGGATCGCTCGATCACCAGCGTCAACAAGGGATCGGCGCCGAAGCGCTTACTGCGGTACACCGCGCGTCCGCTGGCGTCGAAATCGGGCGGGGCGTAGGGGTAATAGCTGCTGTCGATCCCCAACCGGGTGAACTGCATACCATCGGTGCGTACCTGCACCGACCAGAATGGCTCGGTGCCGCGAGCGACGGTCATCACGACCGGCTGGGGACGATCGCGGCGACAGGCGCTGGCCGCGAAGGCGGCGAGCGCCGGCAGAAGTAGGGTGGCGAGCAGACGAGGGTTCATCTGCGGAAGTTTACAGCAAATCCGCGCCCTCGCGCCAAGGGATCCAATGGCGGGCATCCTGCGCTCTGAGCGGGACGAGCCGTTTGTCACAGCGAGTGCCGAGGGCGGCACTCCCGTTTGCCTGGGCACGCGCCGATACTGGACACACGCTGTCCCGATTCCGTCCCTGAACGCTTCACTCGGCACCTGATTATGTGGAACGAACTCTGCGATGACGCCCACGAGGCGCACGCCATGAAGGTTATTAACCGCGCCATTCTCTCGATCGCCGTGTGCTTCCTCGCCTTCGGTGGGTTCGCGATGGCCACGCGCCTTGGCGCCGACGCGCCGCCGAGTTCGGTGAGCTACGGGAGCAAGCAGGCGCCTGCGGACGCGGCGGTGTTCGGCGACTGATTTTCCAGTCTGCCGAATGCACGAATCCCCGCGGGGGGTGCTTTCGCACGCCGCGCGGGGATTCGTCCGCTGACAAACAACGAGAACTGGTGTTCGAATCGGGCGTGAACCCGACGTCATCGTCGTTTTTCCCCTTGCCGGACGGGTCCGGCGTAGGCGTCCCACCGTAGCAGGACATCAGTG
>CANHNQ010000149.1 GCA_947462095.1 Gemmatimonadota bacterium | reverse complement strand
GCGCGCGGCTGGGCGGTGTTCTATCCCAACCCGCGTGGCTCCACCGGCTACGGCGAATGGTGGATGCACGCCAACACCGGTGACTGGGGCGGTGGCGACTACCGCGACATCATGACCGGCGTGGACGATCTCATCAAGCGCGGCATCGCCGACTCGACGCGCATGGCGTTCGAAGGCTGGAGCTACGGCGGCTACATGACGTCGTGGGTGGTGTCGCAGACGGGACGCTTCAAAGCCGCGATGATGGGCGCCGGCCTGCCGTCGCTGCTGTCGATGGCCGGTACCACGGACATTCCGGGCTACATCAACACGTTCTTCGGCGATCCGCAGTACGACGGCTCGATCGTGAACGCCAACATCCGGAAGTACCTCGAGCGCTCGGGCATCAGCTACAGCGATAAGGTCACCACCCCGTTGCTGATCCTGCATGGCGGCAGCGACGAACGCGTGCCGATCGGTCAGCCGATGGAGTTCTACCGCGCGCTCAAGGATCGCGGAAAGACCACGGAGCTCGTGTTCTATCCGCGCGAAGGACACGGCTTCACCGAGTACTATCACCAGATGGACCGCATGAAGCGCGAGTATGAATGGCTGGCGCGCTTCACGCTCGGTAACACGGTAAAGACCGCGATGTAGTCGCCGCGGCAGTATCTGCGTGGGAACGCAGCAACGGCGGGCGGGTTGATCTGGTGTGACCACACCTGATCAAGTCGCCCGCCGTCCGTTTCTGACCGCCGAGTGGCGGTATCTCGTGATGCTGAACTACGAGATCCCGCTGGCCGTGCTCGAACCGCTGGTGCCGAAGCACACCGTGCTCGATCTGTTCGGCGGGCGCGCCTTGGCCAGCATCGTGGGCTTCCGCTTCCTCAACACCCGCGTGCTGGGTGTGCCGATTCCGTTCCACCGCGACTTCGACGAAGTGAACCTGCGCTTCTACGTGAAGCGCCCGATGCCCGATGGGTCGGCCCGTCGCGGCGTGGTGTTCGTGCGCGAACTCGTGCCCCGGGCGGCGATCGCCTACACCGCGCGGCTCTGCTACAACGAGCCGTACGCCGCCTTGCCCATGCACAGCCGTGTCCCGCCCACGCTCATCGCGTCGCCGGGACGCCTGATGTACGGATGGTTCGGCAATTCGCAGCATCAGCAGGTGAGCGTGACGGCCGTCGGCGAACCGCAGCCCTTGGTGCAGGGTTCGGAGGCGGAGTTCATCGCCGAGCACTATTGGGGCTACACACCGCAGCGGGATGGCCGTACTGTGGAGTATCAGGTCGCGCATCCCTCGTGGCGGGTGTGGCAGGCCTCGGCGCCGTCCTTCGACGCCGATGTGCGCGGCCTGTATGGCGCGGCGTTTGAAGCCCCGCTGTCGGCGCCGCCTTGCTCGATGTTCGTGGCCGAAGGATCGCCGGTTACCGTGTACCGACCCACACGCTTGCCCTAGGTCGACCCATGCCAATCCCGCACCGCTGGCTTCGCCCGCTCGTGATCGCCGGACTCACCTCCATGCTGCTCGGGGCCATCGATCCGCTCGAGGGATCGATCGTGATCGCGGTCGGCAGCGTGCTGGTGGCGCTGGGGACGCCGCGAGGGGAGAGCCGGGTCGGTGGTCGCGTGTGGCTGGCCGGCCTGATGATCATTGTCGGTGTAGCCGCCCTCTGGATCATGAGTGACTTCGGCGGCGTGGGTGGCAGCACTGGGCGATCGATGTGGTGGCTGCTGGTCGTGGCACCGTATCCGGTGGGGTGGATGCTCGGCCTGATCGGCGCGGGGCAGCGGATGCGCGAACTCAAACGTGCGCGAGCGCGTACGCCGGTCGGTTGACAGCCGATAGGTAGGCGCTCAAGTACCACGGGTGGATAACGTCACGCACGCATTGGCCGGTCTGCTCATGGCAGACGCGACCGTCTCGCTGGTTCAGCGGCGCATCGTCCGTGCCTGCCCGTCATGGGTCGAGCCGCCGTCGCTCGCCCGTTTCCGGCGAGCCGCCGTGGTCTTGGGCATCGCGTCGGCCGAGTTCCCCGACGCGGATCTGGTGTATTCGGGGCCGCTGGTGGCGATGGGGAAACTCGGATACCTGCTGCACCATCGTGGCCATACACACACGGTGCTCTGGGCACTGGTGAGTGCGGTGGCGCTGTGGTGGATCACGCGCTGGTGGTGGCGGCGTGGCCTTGCGGGGCGCGAACGGGCCGATGCCTCCTCGGCGATCGTGTCGCGGATCGGTACGCGGGCTCTGCTGCTGTTGGCGCTGGCCGGCACGCTGTCGCACCTGCTGCTGGACTTTACGAACAGCTACGGCGTGCACCCGTTCTGGCCGTTCGACAATCGCTGGTTCTACGGCGACGCGGTGTTCATCGTAGAGCCGTGGCTCATGGTCGTGGCCATCCCGCCGCTGTTCTGGGGACCGCGGCGGCCATTCGGTCGCGGGGTCCTGCTCGCGGTGCTGGCGGCGATCGTCGCGCTCTGTTGGTTTGCCGGTGAAGCGTCGCCGTCCGTAGCGCTCGGCGTCACCATCGTGGCGCTGCTGGGCATGGTGCTGCAGCGCGTCGTGTCTCCGGCCGCGCGCCCGATCACGGGCATCGCGTCGTGGGCCGTCGTCACGATGATGTTCTTCCTGGCGTCCGCGCAGGCGCGCGCGGCGGTGCATGCCTTGGTGCGTGATGGGTCGCTGCGCGATGTGGTCCTGACACCCGCCGCCGCCGATCCGCGCTGCTTCTCCGCTCTCGTGGTCACCGCAACGCCTGCGGAGTATCGCGTGACCACGGCAACGGTGGCTCCGTGGGGCTCGGGTCCGAACGCGGCCGGCTGCGTGGCGGCGCGCTCGGGGAATTCGCGCAACACGCTGGGCGCGTTGCCGGGCACCTCTATGGCGATTCCCTTTCCGACCTCACCGGCGGTGGCGTGGGGAGAGACGTGGGCGGTTTCCCGGGCCGACTTCGTAGCGTTGGCGACCACGCGTTGCGAGTTCGCGGCGGCCATGCGATTCATGCGCACCCCGGTGTGGGCGCTCGACGCCGATGGCACCGCCGTGGTGGCCGATGCGCGGTTCGGCATTGGCGGCGGCGGATTCGCCGGGCTCTCCGTCGCGCCGGGCACCACCTGTGCGATCAGGGGAAAGTGGATACCACCCTGGGAGCCGCCGCGCGCTGATGTCCTGACGCCGTGACGGCCGGTGCGGCGTCAGCGGTTCGAGAAGAAGAGCCAGATCGCGCTGGCGAATCCGATGGCCGTGACCGCATTGCGCACCCAGACCTGCGGTACCTTCTGCGCGAGTCCGGACATCAGATAGCCACCGGCACTCGACCCCACGGCCATCACGACGCCGATCGGCCAGTTCACCTGATGCATGATCGCAAAGGTGATCGCGGCAATGCCGTTGAAGCAGATGCCGTTGAAGTTCTTGAGGCCGTTCATCTGGTGGATGTTCGTGAGCCCCATCAGGCCGAAAACCGCCAGCATCACGATTCCGGCCCCCGCACCGAAGTAGCCGCCGTAGATGCCTACCACGAGTTGCCCGATCAGCATACCGGTGGTGGGATTGACGGGACGTGTCACGGCGCCGGTGGGCGAGGCGACGACGCGGCTCCGTAGCTGCCGCATGACCGGCCCTTGCAGCGCGAAGAGGACGGTGGCGCCGAACACCAGCCACGGCACCAGCGCACGGAACTGTTCGTCGGAGGTGGCCAGCAGCAGCGCCGCGCCGATTCCGCCACCGAGGATGCTCGGGATCGCGAGACGCAGCGCCCACCGTTCGGCGCCAGCCAACTCGCGCCGGTAGCCCCACATGCTCGCCAGTGAACCGGGCCAGAGGGCGAGCGTGCTGGTCGCATTGGCCGACACCGGCGGGACACCGAGCGCCAGTAGCGCCGGAAAGGTGAGCAAGGTGCCGCCGCCGGCGATCGAGTTCACGGCGCCGCCCAGCGCGGAGATGGCTGCGATGACCGCGAGCTGCGGAACGGACGGGTCGGCCAGCATTCAGTGCGGCGTCAGCGCCGCATCGCGGCGAGAGCGAGACACACCCAGCCCGCGATGAAGCACACGCCGCCCAATGGCGTGATGGCGCCGAGTGCACGCACCCCCGTGAGCGCCATCGCATAGAGCGACCCCGAGAAGAGCACGGTGCCCGCCAGAAAGAGCCATCCGCTCGCGTTGGCCACGCCGCCGGGAAAGCGGGTCACGATCCAGGCGGCGGCCAGCATCGCGACGGCGTGGTACATCTGATAGCGCGCGCCGGTCTCGAATACTTCGAGCATGCGCGGCTCCAGTCGGGCGCGCAGCGCGTGCGCGCCAAATGCCCCGGCGGCGACGCCGATGCCGCCGGAGAGTGCACCGATGATGATGAAGAGACGTTCCATACGCGGAATCTAGCGGGTGGGTGCGCTTGGCTTCAGGATTTCGGGCCGATCTGGTATTCCTTCGGCGGCGTCGCGCCGAGGAGATGCTGTACGAAGTAGTCCCAGCGACGGCGCATCATGTAATTCGACGCCGCCCCGTAGCCGTGCGCCGCATTCGGGATCATGACCAGATCGAAGTCCTTCCCCGCCTTGATCAGCGCGTCGACCACGAGCCACGTGTTGTCGGGCGGCACGTTGTCGTCCATGGTGCCATGCGCGAGCATCAGCTTGCCCTTGAGGTTCTTGGCCAGCGTCTGATTCGCTTCCTTGTCGTAGTTGTCCACGGCGCCGGTCTTCGTGAGCAGGCCGTGATAGCGCTCGCCCCAATCGTCTTCGTAGTTGCGATTGTCGTGGTTGCCCGACTCGGAAATGCCGACCTTGAAGAAGTCGGGGTACTGGAACATCGCGGAGGCCGTCGCGAAACCGCCGCCCGAGTGCCCCCACATGCCGGCGCGATCCAGATCGATAAAGCGATAGCGCTCGGCCAGCTGCTTCATACCCGCGATCTGATCGGGGAGCGTGTTGTCGCTCATGCGGCCGTAGTACGCATCGTGAAACGACTTCGATCGCGTGGGATTGCCGGTGCCGTCGATGGCGATGACGATGAAGCCCAGCTCCGCCAAGGCCTGGTTGTCGCGCGTGGCCGCGGAGAACTGACGGCTCCCGACGCTGCCGCCCTGCGGGCCGGGGTAGATGTAGTTGATGATCGGATACTTCTTCGTGGAGTCGAGCGTGGTCGGCGTCCACATCAGCCCGTAGAGGTCCCACTTGCCGGCGCGATCCTTCACGGTGATGCGGGTGGGGGCCTTCCAGCCAGACGCCACCAGCTTCGAGATGTCGCCCTGCTCGAGCGTTGCGATCAGTTTGCCGGTGTTCGCGTGACGCAGCACGGCGGTCGGGGCGAGGTCGGCGCGTGACCAACTGTCCACGAACACGGCGCCGTTGGGCGACAGCGTGGTGTTGTGGTCGCCGTCTTCCGGGGTGAGGAGCGTGAGCCCCTTGCCGTTCATGCCGATACGATAGAGATGGCGGAAGTACGGATCGCGCCCCGGGATTTTTCCGGCGGCCACGAACCAGATCGTGCGCGCCTTCTCATCCACGCGCTCCACCGAGAGCACCGGACCGTCGCCGGTCGTGATCTTCGACTTGAGTACGCCGGTGGTGAGATCGTACAGATACAGCTGCCCCCAGTCGTCGCGCTCGGAGAACCAGATCACTTCGTTGGTGGCCGGCAGCACGCGCCAGTTCGGGCCATTGTCGCCGCTCTCGAACTGTGTGGCCACCTCTTCGCGCAGCACGTCGCGCACGTCACCGGTGGTGGCGTCGGCGATGCGCAGCGTGGCGATCTTGTGGTCCCGCGAGTTCGACAGGAACGCGAGCTTGGATCCGTCGGCGTACCACTCCACGTCGGAGAGTTCACTGCCGCCGCACGCGATATGATCGCATACCGACGACCGATGCTCATCGGCCGGCATCTTGAAGCGCACCACCTTGGGTGCCGACGCCGACAGATCGATGATCACGCGGTGAATCATCGACACGACGCTGTCGCCCGGGAGCGGATACTTCCATGCACTCAGCTCGGGATGACCGACCTTCGTTTTCACGAGATACATCTCGCCGACGTTGCGCTGATCCTGCTGGAACGTGGCCAGTTTCTTCGAGTCGGGCGACCAGGTGAGAATGGCGCGGTCGGAGTGCACCCAGCCGGCGTTATCGGTGGCGTACCCGAAGTCCTTCACGCCATCGGTGGTGACCTGCGTTTCCTTATTCGTGGCCACATCGCGCACCCAGAGGTTCCAGTCGCGGATGAAGGCGGCTGTTTTGCCATCGGGGGACACATGCTCGGGCGGGCGGCCACCGGGGCGTGCCGCCGGCCGGCCGTTCGCGCGCGCGGGGTCCGCCGGGCAGTTGGCGCCGGTGGCCGTGCAGTCGGTCTTGGTGCCCTTCACCGGGTCGACCACCATCAGCGGCGAACTGCCGTCGGGCAGTCGCACGCGATAGGTGAAGCGCCCGTCGGGGAGCCACGTGGGCTGCACGCCGGTGCGCGACACGAGGTTGGCCGTGTTGAAGGCGAGGAAACGCTCGGCCCGCGCATAATCGGCGGCCGTGATGGCGCGCGACTGGGCGAACAGGGGGGCGGCCACGAGCGGGCCGGCAAGGACGGCACGAAGGAGAGAGCGGCGCATCGGCAGGATGGGTGGAGGGTACGTACCCGTGAAAGGTGCCTCACAAGCCCATGTCAGGGAAAGCCCGAAGCCGAAGCGATCTGCCAGAGATCTCCAGGTCTGCCTGCAATCCCAAGGCGGCAACGGCAACAGCGGGAACACGGATTGCAACAGCGATCACACCGATCACACAGATAAGCCGCCCGGCGCCTCGGCAACGCGTGGGGCAGTTATCGCTTTTTGCTTCTCCGTGTGATCTGCGCCATCCTCCACAATCCGTGTTCCCGCTGTTGCAGTTTCGATGGCCGTCGCTTGATCAGACCGCGGCGGCTTCCGCAATCGCGGCCGCTGTGCGCAGCCCCACCGCCACGAAGGTGAGCGTGCCGTTGCAGCACGATGCCGTGGGCTGCGCGGGCGCGCCGGCCACCCAGAGATTTTCGTGGTCGTGCGCGCGTCCGTGGGCATCGACCACACTCTGCATGGGATCGGTACCCATCCGGCAGCCGCCCACCGGATGTTCCTGGCCAAGATCGTTGGCGCTGTTCTCCATGCGCAGGATCTCACCGCCGCCGGCCTTCGCCATCGTGCGGAACAGCTCACGCAGCTGTTCCTCCTGCCAGTCCTTCAGCGCGGCGCTCTCCGGTGCGTCCTTGAACGACACGTTCGGCATGGGATCGCCGAAACGGTTGGTCTTCTTCGCGTCGAGCGAGAGCGCGCTGTCCTTGTCGGGCAGGACGTCGTAGTAGCCACGCACACGCGCCGTCGCGCCCTTCGCGCGCTGCTGCCAGTCGTTCATGAGCGCATCGCCGAACTGCAGTTGGCCATCGTCACCGCGCAAACGCGGTTCGCGCCCTACGCTGGACTCCCAGATGCGCAGGTCATGGCGCAGATAGCGCGATGAGCGCGGCACGCGCATGAACTGCTTCGACACCAGCGAATGCTGCACGTTGATGCCGGGGAACAGCTCCATGGGCAAACGCAGGTAGGCATTGACGTTGCGATGACCCGCGAGATACTTGCCGACCAATCCGCTGCGGTTGGCGAGGCCGTTCGGGAAGGCGTTGCTCTTCGATAGCAGCAACAGATGCGGCGACCACACGAACCCGGCCGCCAGCACGAACGTGCCACCCTCGATGGTGACCTCTTCGCCTGAGGCGTTCGTCCGGTTGCCGGTGGCGCGCGTGATGCGCCCCGTTTTGGGATCGGCCTCCAGCTTGCGCACGAGCGTTTCCGTGACGAGCGTGATCCGCTTGCGTGCGACCAGCGCGTCCCACGTGAAATCAGGAGAGTACTTGGCGCCGGTGGGGCAGATCGGGTAGCAGGTATCGCACCGCTGACACTGGGCCCGGCCGTCGTTGGCTACGGAGTTCTTCGCGCTCGGTGTGCTCCACGTGGCAATGCCGGCCTTGGTGGCCCACTGCTGCAGCTGCGCGAGGTTGTAGTTGATCGGCAGCGGCGGCAACGGATACGGCTTGCCGCGCGGATCGAGCGCCACCGGGCCCTGCTCGCCAGCCACGCCCATCCGCTCTTCGGCTTCCTGATAAAACGGATCGAGATCGTCGTAGCTGAACGGCCAGTCGGTGCCCACGCCGTACATCGAGCGCAATCGGAAGTCTTCGGGCGAATAACGCGGTGACACGCCACCCCAGTGCATCGCCAG
>CANHNQ010000148.1 GCA_947462095.1 Gemmatimonadota bacterium | reverse complement strand
GAGAAGCTGGCGTGGGAAGTCGGCACGCAGATCTCGAACAACGGCAACCAGATCGTCGACATGGGTGGCACGCAGTTCCTCACCGTCGGTGGCGGTGGACAGGCGCAGAACCGCGTGGGCTTCGGCATCGCCGACTTCTTCATGTACAAGGTGAAGTCCGCCACGATCGACGCCAACGGCACGGTGCTCACGTCGATCTGCGACGGCGGCACGGGCAAGGCGGGGCTCGAGCAGGGTGGAGCGGATGTGCCCTGCGCGTCGGCACCGCGCGTGTACTGGGGGCACTCGCAGCCCACGTGGCAGTTCGGTGTGAATTCCACGCTCACGCTGTTCAAGAACCTTCGCCTGTATGCCCGCGTAGACGGCAACGGCGGCCACATTCAGTCGAACACGGAAATCCGCGCGTTGCACAACCAGGGGTCGACCGAAGCGGTCCTGCTCCGCAACGATCCATTGCTGCAGGTCTACCGCGCGATCGAGGCCGACGTGCCGGGTACGTACAAGGCCGGATTCCTCCGCCTGCGTGAAGTGTCGGCGACGTATACGATCGCGCCGAAGTTCGTGCGGTTCATCGGCGCGCAGGGCGGTTCGGTCAGCGTCGCCGGCCGCAATCTGTCGATGCTCTGGACGGAGCAGCACGGATGGAACACGTCGCGCGACGGTCGTATCGACGTCGATATCGCCGGCCGCCATGCGTGGGATCCGGAGATTCGTGCCGTCGGCCAGCTGTCGAACGGATTCCAGACGATCCTGCCACCGACGGCAAGTTTCGTGACCACGGTCCGACTCACCTTCTGACCCACCGAGACGATCATGATGAAGATCACGTTCCGGCGCGCGACGCTGGTGCTCTCGCTCGCGGCCACCGCGTCGTGCAACAGCCTCCTCGCCGTCGATAATCCTGGACGCGTGACCGCGGATGCGCTCAGCGATCCCGGCCTCGCTCCGATTCTTGAAGCGGCGGCACTTCAGTCGGCGCAGTGCGCCTTCGTGCAGTTCGCCGCCAGCGCCGGCATGCTGTCCGGCGAGTACCTGTCGTCGAATGGATTCGTCGACAATCACCCGTGGGAGTGGCGTGGCATCGTGGAGATCAAGCAGGCGCCGGGCAGCTGTCCCGGCAGCCGCACCACCACGTCCATGGGTTTCTACACGCCGGCGCAGCAGGCGCGCTTTCAGCTGGAAGATCTGAGCACCCGTCTGAAAGCGTTTACCGATGCAGAGGTCCCAAACCGCCAGCGGATGCTGGCCGAAATGGATGCCTATTCGGGCTACATGTACGTGCTGCTCGCCGAATCGATGTGCGAACTGGCCTTCAACGGTGGGCCGAGTGTCACGCCGGCCGCGGCGTTCGCGATCGCCGAGAAGCGCTTCTCCGACGCGATCGTCACGGCGACCGCGATCAATGACGCCAGTTTGCTGAACATGGCGCGCGTGGGGCGGGCGCGGACGCGTCTGAACCTTGGCAATTTGGCGGGGGCGGCGGCCGACGCGGCGCTGGTGCCGAGCGGCTACTCGCGCATCGCGGAGTTCTCGGAGGTGGATGTTCGACGTGAGAACCGCATCTACAATCTCACGGTGCGAAACAACTACCTCTCCGTGGGCCCGGACTACCGCGGTCTCACGGTGAACGGGGTGGCCGATCCACGCGTGCGCGTGACTAACCTGAACCGCGTCGGGCTCGATAACGTGACACCGATGTGGCAACAGCAGAAGTTCAGCGGCAGCGGTGCGGCATCGCTGACGATTGCGTCGTACGCCGAGGCGCAGCTGATTCTGGCGGAAGCGTCTACGGGCCAGACGGCGATCGACGCCATCAACCGTGTGCGTGCGCTCTCGAGCATCGCCCCGATGGCGATGCCGGCAGCGGGAACCGACATCAACGCCCTGGTGATCGAAGAGCGCCGCCGGCAACTCTTCAGCGAAGGTCAGCGTTTCGGCGACATGCTGCGCAAGAAGATCGCGTTCCCCTCGTCGGGCGTGAACCGGAAGGGACAGGCCTACAGCAACATGACGTGCATTCCGCTGCCCGACGTGGAAACACGTAACAACGTGAATTTCAAGAGCTGATCACTCGCAGCCGGGGCGTGGAATGCCCTGGCTGCCGTGCGTTCCACGCCCCCGCCGCGACTCCGGTCCCGGCGGGGGCGTTGCGTTGGACCGTCCCCGTGTGATGGTTGAACGTCGGTTATTGTGATTTCATGTGCAGATATTTGCGGTTTATCCCAATAGGGGGAAAGTTATGCAGTTGACCGACCCGTCGGGTCACCTCCCCCTTCCCGGAGCGCCACTCATGATTCGCAGATGTCGTCTCGTTGCACTCGCCCTCGCCGGCAGTCTCACCGCGCTGGGCGTCGCCCCTCCACTGCAGGCACGTCAAGCCACCGGTACGGTCGAGGGCAAGGTGACGGTTGGTGGATCGGCCGAGGGGCTCCAGGGGGCATCAATCGGCGTGGTCGGGACGCAGGTCGGCGCCATCACACGCGCTGACGGCAGCTATCGATTCACGATGCGCCCGGGCACGTACGAACTGCGTGTGCGCATGCTGGGATATGCCGGCAAGACCGCCAGCATCACGGTGGCCGCGGGCGGGCGCGTTACGCAGAATTTCGTGTTGGAGAAGTCCACTACGCAGCTCGAAGCCGTGGCCGTGACCGGCTCACGCGGTGGTGAGCGGACGCTGGTGAAGAGCCCCGTGCCGGTTGACGTGATCAACACGGCGGCGCTCAAGTCGACGGGCCGTGTTGAGACGGCGCAGATGCTGCAGGCGGCAGCGCCGTCGTTGAACTTCCCGCGTCCCGCCGTGGCCGACGGCACGGACCACGTGCGTCCGGCCACGCTGCGCGGCCTCGCACCCGACCAGACGCTGGTCCTGGTGAACGGCAAGCGCCGGTACACCAGCGCGCTGATCAACAACAATGGCACGGTCGGTCGTGGCACCTCGGCGGTAGACCTCAATGCCATCCCGGCGTCGATGATCGACCGCATCGAGATCCTGCGTGACGGCGCGGCAGCCCAGTACGGGTCCGACGCCATCGCGGGTGTGATCAACATCATCCTGAAGGGCGCCGGCACGGGCGACGTGTTCAGCCAGACCGGCCAGTTCAACACCGACGTGCCGGGGCTCGGCAAGCGCAACGACGGCACCAATACCGTCGTGAGTGCCGACCAGGGTATTTCGTGGGGCAACGGCGGCTACTTCCACGCCGGCGTGGAGTGGCGCAACCGTGCCATGACCAACCGCACCTTCGCCGACCCGCGTCAGCAGTATCCTACGGGCGACCCCCGCGAGGCGACCGCGCAGCGGTTCACGCACTGGTCGGGCGACGCCGCGACGGCCGATCTGGTGGGCATGTTCAATGCCGCCCAGAACGTGAACGACAACGTTCAGCTCTACGCGTTCGGATCCTTCGGCAAGCGCGATGGCCGCTCCACGGGCTTCTTCCGCCGTCCGATTCAGACCACGCAGGTGATCGCCAAGCTCTACCCGAACGGCTTCCTGCCGAACATCGAATCGAACATCGATGACATCTCGATCGGCGGCGGTGCGAAGGGCACGGCGAAGGGATGGGACTGGGATCTGAGCCAGGTGTACGGTGGGAACTCCTTCCAGTTCATCATCTCGAACTCGAACAACGCCTCCATGGGGCTCTCCAGCCCGACGACCTTTGACGCCGGCACCCTCGGGTTCGGCCAGGCGCTCACGAACCTCGACCTCACGCGCAAGTTCGACGTGAACGGGCGTCCGCTGCGCGTCTCGACCGGTGCGGAGTTCCGGTGGGAGAATTATTCCATCGAAGCAGGTGAACTGGCCTCGTACGTGAATGGTGGCGTGCCCGTGCTCGACGCGGCCGGCAACCCGGTGCGCAACAGCGCCGGTAACACCACGATCGCGCTGGTCGGCGCCCAGGTGTTCCCCGGCTTCTCGCCGAAGGATGCGCTGGACCGCTCACGGACCGCCGGAGCGGCCTACCTCGACGTCGAAAGCGACCTGACCTCCAAGTGGCTAGTCGGCGCCGCGGCGCGCTTCGAGAACTTCAGCGACTTCGGTTCGAAGGCGACGGGCAAGGTGACCTCCCGCTTTGCGGCCACCGACAAGTTCGCCATCCGTGGCGCCGCGTCGACCGGCTTCCGCGCACCGTCGCTGCAGCAGAGCTACTTCACGTCGACGGCCACGACCTTCGTGAACGGTCTCCCGGTGGACATCAAGACGCTCCCCGTGGACAGCAAGGAAGCGCGTCTGCTCGGCGCCCGTGATCTCAAGCCGGAAAGCTCGGTCAACCTGAGCGGCGGCGTGACCATGCAGCCCACGAAAAACCTCACGGTCACGGCGGACTACTACGATATCGCGATCAGCGACCGCGTCGTGCTCTCCGAGAATTTCATCGGCACGGGCGTCGTCAACTTCTTCGCCCAGAACGGCCTCACGGGCGTGGGCGGCGGACGCTACTTCACCAACGCCATCAACACCAAGACCAAGGGTCTCGACGTAGTCGTGAACTACGGCCTCGATCTCAAGTCCAATGGCATCGTGCGCCTCACGGCCGGCTACAACCAGAACCGGACCAAGGTCACGAAGGTCGTGGTGAACACGCCCGCACAGCTGGGTAACCTGAACGAAACGCTGTTCGGTCGGGCCGAGCGTGGCCGCATCGAGCAGGGGCAGCCGCGCAACAACCTGGTGCTGAGCGGCACCTACGAGAAGGGAGACCTGTCGCTGTCACTGCGTAGCCAGCGGTTCGGGCAGGTGACGGGCGTGCAGGCGCTCGCGACCGGCACCGCGCGTCAGGTGCCGGATCTGGTGCTCAGCCCGAAGTTCATCACCGACGTCAGCGCGTCGTATAAGGTGCTCAAGCGCGCCACGCTCACGCTCGGCCTGGACAACATGTTCGACGTATACCCTGATGCCATCAAGGATCTTGGCGATGTCGCGGCAGGTTACGGTGGTCAGGGCACGTACGGCGTGTACCGCTTCTCCGGCCTCTCGCCATTCGGCTTCAACGGCCGGTACATGTACGCCCGCCTGAGCTTCGGACTCTGACCGATCCAGGGTCCTCGGGGACCTGGTGCGGTTGATCGACGCATGGCAAACGCCCCGCCGCAACGATGGTTGCGGCGGGGCGTTTTGTTGTGCGGTCACTAACCACAGGACGGCACTATGGCGTGCCGCCCTTCAAGGCGCGGTACTGCGCCAAGGCCGCGTTCACCTTCTGATCCACGGCGATCTTGCCGATGGCCGCCGAGGCCTTGGTGGGATCGCCGGTGACGCCGGCATCCGGGCCGCCGCCGTTGGGCATGAGCTTGTCGAGCCGGATCCCGTCGCCGAAAACGTACAGCAGCTGCGACGTATCGCTGGTGCCGGCATGGGACCCCACCATCTGCTCATCCCAGCCGTAGGTGGCCTTCAGGTAGTCGCGGATCTGAATCCGGCCCTTCTGGTAGTAGTCCACCAGCGCGTACACGCGGACGCCCGTTCCCGCCCACTCGGCATTGAGCGCATTCGCCACGGCGGTCAGGCCCGCCTGATTACCACCGCTGTCGCCGATCAGCAGGATATCGGTGAATCCCGACACCCGCAGTGATCGCACGGCCGCGTCGAGCAACCGATCGTAGCTGGGCGACGGCAGCGAAATCACGCCGGGCTTGTCGCCGAAGTTCGGGCGGGTGTAGTCGCCCTCGGGCACGTACTGCACCGTGGGCGCCACCAGCGCATTACCGAGTTGCTGCGCGATCTGCCCGGCGGCAAAGGTGACGATGTAGTTGTGCTTGCCCATCACCATGTGGGGGCCGTTCTGCTCGGTGCCACCGGTGGGGACGATCGCCACCCGCTTTCCACCTTGGATGGCGTCGCGTATCTCGGTCCAGGTCATGGCCTCGAGATACGGCGCGGCGAGCAAGTTGGGGCGGTCCTGCGCCTGCAGCGCGGTGGTCGTGCCCAGCGCGACGAACGCGGTCAACAGTAGTCTGCGCATCAGAAGCCTCCCGTCGTGGAGCGCAACGCACGAATCTGCGCCAACGCATTGTCGATCTTGATCTGTACCAGCGCCTTTCCGAAGGCGGCGGTGGCCTTCGTCGGGTCACCATTCACGCCGCTGTCGGCGGAGCCGCCACCCGGTGCGAGGCGATCGCGACGCACGAGCGCCGGATTCACGAAGAGCAGTTCCGACGTGTCGACCATGCCCGCGTGACTGCCGATGGCTTCCATGGGGAAGCCGAGCTTGCCCAGATAGGTGCGAATGTCTTCGGCGGACTTCGTGTAGTAGTCGCCGATGAAGAGCGCGCGGCCACCGCTCTCCTTCCACGCGGCGTTGAGCTGGTCGGCGGCGGCTTTCATGCCGTTCTGATTGCCGCCGGAATCGCCGATCAGGATGACCGTGGTGAAGCCACCAGCCCGCAGGCTCTTCGCAGCATGCACGAGCAGTTCGATGAACCGATCTTCGGGGAGCGTAATCGAACCCGCCTTCGCCATGTGACCGCGAAGGGGCAGTTCCCAGCTTCCTTCGGGCACGTACGTGATGATCGGTGCCACCAGCGCATCACCAAGGGTGCGGGCAATGCGTTCGGTGGTGTGCTGCAGCACGTACTTGTGCTCACCGGTGACCATGTGGGGGCCTTTCTGCTCCTGCCCGGCTGTACCGATGATGACGGTCTTGGTTCCGGCGAGCATGCGATCACGGATTTCCGTCCATGTGAGCTCGTCGATGAATACGGGTGGTGTGGCTTTGGCCGCGCTTGACTGCGCGCCTGCGCGGGTTCCCGCGAGCAGTAGCGCCATCAACGTGAGAACGGGCAATCGCATCGAATGCATCTCCTGTGTCCGTCGGGGGGAAGCCAAACGTGGCGCCCCGGAATCGGAGCGCCACGTCAGGCATCATCACACGCCGGTGCCGATGGGCGGCACCATGACCTTAGCGCGGGAAATTGATGTTGGTCTGCTTTTCGGAGAGCGGCGTGGCAAAGCACAGGTCGCGCCCCGGGATTTCTTCCTTGGGATCAAGAGCACCCGGGCGGCTGAGGGCCGCCCAGCGACGGAGATCGCCGAGGCGACGTCCTTCGAGCCACAGCTCGATGCCACGTTCCCGCTTGAGCGCCGCCCACGCTTCCGTGAGGCTGCTGGCCGTGACGGGTGCCAGCGACAAGGACGTGCGCCGGCCGTTGATGGACGTGAGTGCTCCAGCAAGATCGTTCGCGATGAGTTTCGCTTCGGCTTCAATCAGACGCATCTCCCAACCGGAGGAGAGGTTGATCGGCGAGGTGAGCGTGGGATACTTAGTCTGGAAGTACCACCGCACGCGTCCGAGCGTACCGACCGCCGCATCACCGACGAGGATGGTGAGGCTGCTGTCGTAGGGCACACGCGGATCACGCGTCGCCCGGCGGTAGGTCTCGATGTACGTGTTCCACACGGTATGCCCACGATACGGCTGGTTCGCGCTCGCCCAGAAGATACGATTGTACTGATCGAGTTCGTTCTGGTAATACGGCATCCGGTATACGAACGTGCTGGGTACCAACGCCGCGTCGGTAGCCGCTCCCGTGGGGTTGTTGCGCAGCATCCGGACCGACGCGCGACCGGCGGTGGCCGCCTGCGCAAGGGCCGTATTGTTGGCGGCCGTGGCCACCGCGATGGCTTCCGTGAAGTACGTCTCGGCCCGCTCGAAGTACACCGTGTGCGGTCCGGGTGCTCCGCCGTTGATCACGCCCTGGCAGAAGTTCTCGCCGAGGTGCCGGTTGGAGTAGCCAGCCCACACCAGGGCCTGCGCCAGCGTTGCGCTGCTGGACGACGACGTCCCGAGCACCGTTTTGATGCGCGTCACCGCGTCTTCGGATGTCCAACGGGCGCGCTGGGAGTAATCCCACCACGTGCCGCCGTCATCGTCGGTGAGCTTGCCGTTCTGCTGCTGCACGGAGATACCGAACGCCGCGGTGGATCCGGCCGGGAAGATCTCGCGCGACGCGGCGCCGCCGGTATACGACGTCCAGTTGAGCGCTTCGGCCAGATCGCGGCCGGCGCCGTTCACCAGCGACGACAGGGCCGAGGGCGAGTTGAGCGCCTCCGCCTTGATCGGTCCGGGATTGACCGCGTCGAGTGCGCAGCCGGACAGGCTGGCCAGGAGGCCGAGCGGAGCGGCGACGCGAAGCAGGCGTCGCGGCGCGCGTCCTGAGGAAATCGAAGTAAGCATCAGCACGTTCCTCAGTAAGAGATGCGGAGTGACATCTGGAAGATCGCGGGCGCCGGGATCTGCTCATTGATGCCGCGCACGGTCGCGTTGAACGAATCGTTGTTCGTCATCTCGGG
>CANHNQ010000147.1 GCA_947462095.1 Gemmatimonadota bacterium | reverse complement strand
TGCGCACCGAGTTCGGCGCGAAGATCACGGCCATGGATGGACAGGTGAAGTTCGCGATGCCCGTGCACTTCGCGTACGACAACGCGGCGGTCCGTCAGGATGACGAGGCCGCACTGGCCAAGTTCGCGCAGGTCGCGAATCAGCACTACAGGGGGGCCACGATCACGATCGAAGGATTCGCGGATCCGGCGGGATCGGCCGACTACAACCTGCGTCTGTCGCGCGAACGGGCCGACGCGGTTCGTGACTACCTTGTGACGAAGGGGCTCGATGGTTCCGCGCTGCGCACGGTAGGTTACGGCAAGACGCGTCTGGTTCGTCCCGGCGCACAGGGTGCTGCCGATGGAGCCGAACTCAATCGTCGCGTGACCTTCGTCATCGAGACGCCCGCTGGAGCCGCTACGGTGGCCGCGCTGTCGGGCATGCACTGAATCGACTGACGGTGGTGGGGTGGTGTGACGATGGCCGGCGCTCCTCGGAGGGCCGGCCGTCATTGCTTACCGCCTGGGAGTGTTGCGTTGCTGCTGCGTGCCGATGCCGACCTCGGTGTCCTCGACATCACTGAATGGTTCGGCGAAACGAGCGGGGGAATTCGCACCTATCTGCTCGAAAAAGGACACTACGTGGCTGCACGCCCGTGGCTGCGGCACACCATGGTGGTTCCCGGGGCGCAGGACTCCGTCACGGATGCCGACGGCGTCCGTACGTATCGCCTGAAAGGGCCGCCCATTCCGCGGCAGCGTCCCTACCGCTTTATGCTCGCGCCGCGCACGGTCGGGCGCGTGATTCGCGACGAGCGCCCCTGCGTGATCGAGATCGGCAGTCCGTTCCTGGTGCCGTGGATCGTCCAGCACGCCACGCGTGCGCTCGACGTCCCGTTGGTGAGTTTCTATCACACCAACCTGACGCAGCTGTTGACCCCCCGTGGAGGCGGCACAGGGCACGTGTCCCGCGCGCTGATCGACGGCTCCTCGCGCTATCTGCGTCGCCTCGACCGGTTGTTCGCGATGACGATCGTCGCCTCCGAGTATTCGGCAACCGAGCTGGCCCGCGTCGGCATCGATCGCGTGGCGCATGTGCCCTTGGGCGTCGACCTCGACTGTTTCACCCCATCGCGTCGGGCGTACGCCAGTGAAACGCGTGACCGCTTCGGGCTGCCGCACGGACCGGTGGCGGCGTTCGTGGGGCGGTTCGCCGGCGAGAAGGAATTGGATGTCGTCCTTGACGGATGGGCCGAGGTCGAGCGGCGATGCGGGGCGCGGCTGGCGTTGGTTGGCGCGGGACCGATGGAGGCCCGACTCCGCGCCCACCCGTACGGGTCGCGCGTGATCTTCGTGCCATTCGTGCACGATCGCGAGGCGCTGGCGGACCTGCTGGCGTCACTGGATGTGTACGTCGCGGCCGGACCGATCGAGACGTTCGGCCTGTCCGCGATCGAAGCGATGGCCAGTGGCACCCCGGTACTCACCGTCAGCGTGGGCGCGGTGGTGGAACGCATAAGCGCGAGTGGCGCCGGGGCGGTATACGAGCGCAGCGAGCCGGCGTCGTTGGCGGAGGAAGCGGTGGCGCTCTTTCAACAGGATCTGGCACTGCTCGGCACGCGGGGGCGCGCGTACGCCGAAGCGGAGCACAGCTGGAGCACGGTGTTCGACCGACTGTTCGCCGTGTATCGGTCGGTGTTGGGTCGCTGACGCATGACCAGATCCGTCACGCCGCCTCCGTCGACGGTCAGTGCCGAAGGGCTCCGCCTGGCGCTCTTTTCCGACACCTATGCGCCGCAAGTGAATGGCGTGGCGCGCACCCTGGAACGATTGGCGTCGGTGATCGTGGCGCGTGGCGGGACGGTCCGCGTGTTCACGGCGCACGATCCCGAGCGGTCGAGCGCCGCCGACGTCGAACAGTTCCCGAGCCGCGCCTTCTGGGCCTATCCGCAGCTGCGGTTGGCGTGGCCACGGCAGCGCCAGGTGCGCGATGCGCTTGCGGCGTATGCGCCGACCATCGTGCACGCCGCGACGGAGTTCGGGGTCGGCCTGGCGGGCCGCCGGGCGGCACGGGATCTCGGGATTCCCTTCGTGTCGTCGTATCACACCAGCTTCGTGGCGTACGCCGAACACTACGGCCTCGGCCTGCTGGCGCGCCCGGGTTGGCACTTCATGCGCTGGTTCCACAACGGCGGGCTGCGCACGTACTGTCCGACGCAGGCCATTGTAAACGACGTCAATGCCCGTGGCTTCGAACGAACGGCGGTGTGGTCGCGAGGCGTGGATGGCGCGCGCTTTTCACCGTCGTATCGATCAGCGAGCCTGCGGGCCCAACTCGGGGCCACCGACGACACACTGGTGCTGTCGTACGTCGGTCGTCTCGCGGCCGAGAAAGGGCTGGACGTCGCGCTCGAGGCGCTGGCGTTGGTGGAACAGGCCCGCCCGGGGCAGGTGCGATTCTTGGTGGTGGGCGACGGGCCGTACGAGAACGAAGTGCGCGCGAGGGCGCCGCAGGGCACGCGCTTGATGGGCAAGTTGCACGGGACGGCGCTGAGTGAGGCGTTCGCGAGCGGGGATGTGTTGCTCTTTCCCAGCACGACGGACACGTTCGGCAACGTCATGCTCGAGGCGATGGCCTCGGGGGTGCCGGTGGTCGGTGCGGATGTGGGGCCCACCCGTGAGCAGCTGCAGGCCGGCGGCGGGTGGCTGGCTGCCCCCGGCAGCGCGGCGGCGTTTGCGGCCGCGATTATCGCCCTGATCGACGATCGGTCGCTCGTCCGCGATGCCGCCGCGCGTGCGCTCGACATCGCGGCGGCAAAAACGTGGGACGCCGTGTGGGACGCGCTGCTGGCGGACTACCTCCAACTGCACCGCCCCTCGTTGCGCTAGTCCGTTGCACGGGCGTACATAGAGCGTGGTGCCGGGTCCGCTTGGCATTCCTCACCTCTTGACGGCCATTATGCGACGCTGGAAAACCTTCGGGCTGCGCGCGACGCGGTCGCGTTCGCTCTGGATTGTGCTTGCCATGACGGCACTGCTGGGGGCGGGCGCGTGCGTCGCGCCGCTGCAATTGGCGCACGACGATTCGGAGACCGTGTTGTCCCGCCAACTGCTCGCGGCGCCGAACCCGTCGCAGCCGGGCAGCTTCACGGTGAAGACGCTGTACTACGGCAGCGGGACCGACAAGCAGCGCGCCGTCTATCGCGACTCGGTCACGCTGAAAACGGCCGTCGTGAACGGAGCGAAGTTCGCGTCGGCGCCCGATCCCAAGCAGGCCCAGCTCCGCAAGAAGTATTGGGGATTCGATTTCACCAAGCTGCCGGTGAATGGGCGCGTCTGGTATCCCGACGCGCCGGGGCCATTCCCCCTCGTGCTCGTGGTGCACGGCAATCATGACATGAAGCAGTTCTCCGATCCGGGCTACCGGTACCTCGGCGAACTGCTCGCGTCGCGCGGCTACATCGTGGCGTCGGTCGACGAAAACTTTCTGAACGGCAACATCCGCGGCGAGAACGATGCGCGCGGATGGATGCTGCTCAAACATCTGCAGTCGTGGAAGCGCTTCAACGACTCCACCGGCTCGCCGTTGCAGGGCAAGGTGGACATGCACAACATCGCGCTGATGGGTCACTCGCGCGGTGGGGAAGCGGTCACCGTGGCCGGGGCGTTCAACCGCCTGGCGTATTATCCCGACGACGCCACGGTGAAGTTCGATTTCAATTTCGACATCAAGTCGCTGGTGGCGATCGCGCCGGTGGACGGGCAGTACCGCCCCGCCGACAAGCCGACGCCGGTGGCGAACTACAACTACTTCCTGATCCACGGCTCGCACGACGGCGACGTGTCGACCTTCAACGGCCTCGCGCAGTACGAGCGCATCCGCTTTACCGACGGCAAGCCGTGGTTCAAGTCGGCGGTGTTCGTGTACCGCGCCAATCACGGGCAGTGGAACACCACGTGGGGCAGTCTCGACGGCGGACCACGCAGCGCGCGGTCACTCGATACGCGTGGTCTGATGTCGCAGGCCGATCAGCGGAAGTTCGCCGAGGTGTACATCTCGGCGTTTCTCGATGCGACGTTGCGCGGGAAGAGCGAATATCTGCCGATGTTCCGCGATCATCGCGTGGTCGGTCAGTGGCTGCCGAAAACGATGTACACCACGCGCTTTCAGGAGAGTGCGTTTCGCACCGCCGCCGACTTCGAGGAAGACGTGGACGTGACCTCCGGCTCGGTGCCGGGTGTGGCGTTCTCGAGTGACTCGGTGGCGGTGTGGAAGGAGGCGCCGGTGCCGTTCCGCTCGCGTGGGTCCACGCAGGCGCACAACGCGGTCACCATCGGCTGGAACAACCGCATCGCCGGCGACGACACGACGAAGCTGGGCAAAGCGGCGTCGTTCGCGATGCAGGTGAGTGATTCGCTGCGCAGCGCGTGGAACGTGGGTGCGGTGTCGTCGCTGGTGTTCTCCCTGTCGCCCACGGACGCCAAGCCGGGTCCGCGTGCCGCCGCGCGTGACACCACGAAGCAGGCCGACTCGCTGTCGAAGAAGGCGGCCAAGAAGCCCGCGCCAAAGAAGCCGTCGGCGAAGGACGCGAAGCCCGACACGGTGCCGATCGATCTCTCGATCGAGGTGACCGACGCCGCCGGCCGGTCGGCGTCCGTGCCACTGTCGGCCTACGGTGCGGTGCGCCGTCCGCTGGAGTCGTACGTGTACCGTCGCGCCGGCCGAGACAAGCAGCGCTTCGCCAACGTGTACGAGATCGTGCTGCAAACGTATGCGATTCCGCTTGCCGATTTCGCACGCGCGACGCCCGGGTTCGATCCCGCTCGCATTACACGCGTGCGGTGGCACTTCGACCGCACTCTCGCCGGCACGATCCTTCTCGACAACATCGGTTTCTCCAACATGCGCGCTGAGTTTACGGCACAGACGATCGGAGCGGCGCGATGAGCCGCTCGTGTATGCTGCTTCGCCGTGGCGCGCTGGTGGCGGCGATGGTCACGGGCACCGTCGCCACGACTACCCAGGCGCAATCATCGGCACCGGCCCAGCGCGAGCGCTACGCGCCGCTCGTGCTCAAGCTGCCGACCACGGCGCGCGTGTTGTCGCTGGGGGGCGCGCAGGTGGCCCTCCGCGATGTCGATGCCGTGTTCGGCAATCCGGCGTTGGTGGGGACCGGTACCGGCGTGGCATTCGGTGCGGAGCGCTACGCCAGCGGGGCCACCGCGGGACAGTTCGCCAGCAGCTCCACTATCGGACCGCTCGGCATCGGCGTTGGCGTGCAGCTGCTCGACGCGGGGGCGCGCTACGGCACATTCCCGGCGCGTAGTGACGTGCTCACGGGTGACAACGCCGATGGCACCAGCAGCTTGGCGGCGTCGATCGCGGCGTCGCTCACCTGGAAGCAGCTACGCTGGGGGGTGGCCGCCAAGTACGTCGAAGAG
The DNA here is from genome assembly GCA_947462095.1 of Gemmatimonadota bacterium. GTDB lineage: Bacteria > Gemmatimonadota > Gemmatimonadetes > Gemmatimonadales > Gemmatimonadaceae > Gemmatimonas. The sequence continues at coordinate 2,938 of CANHNQ010000147.1, read as the reverse complement.
CGCGTCACGGATACTCGCGCCGGTGGTCTCGCGTTCGACATCGGCGTCTCGAAGTCGCTGACGTGGCTGAACAGCACGGTGGGCGTGGCCGTGCAGCATGTCGGACCACCTCTCGACGTGGCCGGCCGCCGTGAGGCGTTGCCCGCGCAGCTGGCCCTCGGGATCGCGACGGCGCCGAAGGGGTTCGGTAAATGGGTCGACGCGGGGGCGACGGCGGAGCTCGACGTGCGCCGGGATGGCGAGCTGTTTCCCCGCGGCGGGGTGGAGCTCAGCTACTCGCCGATCGACGGCGTGACCTTCACCAGTCGCGCGGGTGCGCGCCGTCCGCAATTGCGTGAGGAACGCCCGGTCACGGCGGGCGCCGGGTTCACGGTGGATCGCTTCACCCTCGACTACGGCTGGGAGACGCTTCGCAAGGGGGTGGGGCATCGCCTCACGATCCGACTGCGATAAGTCGATTTTGCGCGCGGCTCCCCTGTTCGCGCGGGGCGTCATTTCGCTAAATTGAGAGGCTGGCCCGCTTCGCGGCGGGTCGGCGCTCCGGTAGCTCAGTTGGTAGAGCAGTGGCCTTTTAAGCCATAGGTCGTGGGTTCGAGTCCCACCCGGGGCACTCGCTGGTCTCCCGGCTATCTTTGAGCATGCGCGTTCGCATCCTCATTTCTGCGGTGATGGGCTTCCTCGCCGCCGCTCTGTCTGTCCCGCGACAGGCTCGGGCCCAGCTCGGGCTCCCCTCGCGGGCTCCGAGTGCGGACAGTGCCCCAGCGATCGTGTCGCCGGCATCGCCGCAGGCCGCGCTGGAGTCGTTCCTGCGTCGCGCCGAGGCCCGCGACTGGGAGGGCGCCGCCGAGTATCTGTCGATGCCGGCGGGCCAGCGGGATCGCGCCGCATCGCTGGCGCGTCGGCTCAAGACCATCCTCGATCAACGCCTCGCCATCGACCTGCGCGCGGTGTCCGGGGCCGTTGCCGGCGACACCACCGACGGTGACCTCGGCGGCGACCGGATCGGCGTGATCACCTCGGCCGACGGCCACGAGGACCCGGTTCGGATGGTGCGGCTTTCGGCGCCGTCGTCGGGCGGGCCGGTGCGGTGGGTGTTCTCGCAGGCCACGGTGGGGTCCATCGACGACTGGTTCGACAATCTCGGCGCGCCGTGGCTGCGTGAGCGGCTTCCTCGCACGCTCACGGGGGTCGGCCCGTTCAACGTGTATTACTGGCAGTGGATCGGGCTCGCGCTGGCGATTCCCGTGGTGCTGGTGCTGGCCTGGGGGCTCGGCGCCGCGCTCCGCAATCTGCTGGGACGCATCGCGCGGCACACCGTGACCGACTGGGACGATCTGTTGCTGGAGCAACTGCGCGGCCCGTTCCGGTTGTGGGCCGCGTCGATCGCGATCGGACCACTGCTGTCGCTGCTCGATCTCAACGCGCGCGTGGACGGATTCTTCACCTCGCTCACGCGCGGTCTGGTGTTGCTGTCGATCTTCTGGGGGCTGCTGCGCATCATCCGGCTCGCGCAGGATCGGGTGGCGAATGCCGCGTGGGCCACAGGGCAGGGCACGCAGGCGCGTACACTGGTGCCGCTGCTGGGCAACTTCCTGCGCGTCACGTTGGCGATCATCGCGCTGTTGGTCGCGCTGGCGCAGTTCGGATATCCGGTCGGCACCCTGCTGGCCGGTCTGGGTATCGGTGGTATTGCGGTGGCGCTGGCCGCGCAGAAAACCGTCGAGCATCTGTTCGGCAGCGTGTCGCTGGCTGCCGACAACGCGTTCCGCGTGGGCGACTGGGTGCGGGCCGGCGCGTTGGAAGGTGCGGTGGAGCGCATCGGGTTGCGCTCCACGAGCATCCGCACCGTGGATCGCACCGTGGTGCGTATTCCCAATGGGCGTCTGGCCGACGAACGCATCGAAACGTTCGGGGAGCGCGATCGCATTCTGCTGCGCACCGACATCGACCTCACGTACAACACCACGCCCGAGCAGCTCGATCGCATCTGCGATGCGCTCGAGGCGGCATTGCGCGCGCATCCGATGGTGTTCACCGATGTCGTGCGCGTCCACGTCGTGGGCTTCACCGACTCGGCGATCCGCATCAACGTCGTGTCGTGGTTTCTCACCACCGATTGGCACGAGTTTCTGCGCATCCGTCACGACATGCTGATCACGTTCATGCGCATTATTGGTGACCACGGATCGAGCTTCGCCTTCCCGTCGCGCACGGTCTATCACGTGCAGCGGGACGGCGCGACGCCGGTGCCGACCATCGGCGCCAGCGCGCCGGCAACGGATGCATAGCGTCGGGAGGGTCCGATGACCGTCTGGCTCGGAGTCCCGATGCGGCTCGCGCTGGTACAAGGCGACATGATCCAAGCGCCGCCGCCGCTGCTGGCCACCGAGCTGGCGGCCACGCTGCTGCAGGGCGCCATCACGACCGGACTCGCGGTGCTGTGCGCGCATCTGTACGTGCGCTATCGGCGGCCGTGGTTTGGCTGGTTTGCGGTGGCGTGGAGCGTGTATGTGGCGCGGCTGCTCTGCATTCTGAGTTTTCTGCTTACGGGCGAGCGGGTGTGGCTGTACTGGCACCAGGTCACCACCGGATGGACGGCGCTGGTCCTGCTCTGGTCGGCGATCATGTTCCTGCGACAGCCGAGGGCGCGTCCGGCCTATCTGCTGCTGGCGCTGTTCCCCGCGCTCTGGTCGTACGTCGCGATCTATCAGCTCGATCATTTCCTGTGGGCCGCGCTGCCGGCGGTGTTGTTCCTGAGCGGCGCGACGATGTGGACCGGATGGGTGTTCTGGCGCCATCACCGCATTGCGCAGTCCACCGGCGCGCGTCTGCTCGCCATCTCGTTCTTCCTGTGGGGACTGCACCACCTCGACTATCCGTTCCTGCGGGCGCAGGGCGCGTGGACGCCGTGGGGCTACTACCTCGACATCTCGTTCGA
>CANHNQ010000146.1 GCA_947462095.1 Gemmatimonadota bacterium | reverse complement strand
TTGTACATGAAGAAGTCGGCGATGCCGAAGCCCACGCGGTTCTGCGCCTGTCCACCGCCACCGACGGTGAGGAACTGCGTGCCACCCATGTCGACGATCTGGTTGCCGTTGTTCGAGATCTGCGTGCCGACTTCCCACGCCAGCTTCTCGCCGCGCAACACGTTCACGTTGAGGCCGACTTCGTTGCCCCAGCCTTTCACCTTGCCGATGTTGACCACCTGCGAGCCGGGGAAACCAACCGAGGGCGGAATCGGCGAGTTGACGATCGCGTCGGTCACGTTGCGCTGATAGTACGTGTACTCGAGCTCCACGCGTCCATCGAGCATCGTGGCTTCGAAGCCAGCTTCCGACTCGGTGCTGCGTTCCGGCTTGAGCGTGGGATTACCGAACGACGCGGGCACCAGACCCGCGGCGTTCTGGTAGCCGACGCTCGGGTCGTAGAGCCGCGACGCATCGAAAGTGCCCGGCTGCGTGCCCGCCGCGCCGATCGCGCCGCGCAGACGCAGTGACTGCGTGAAGGGCATCTTGAACCACGGCTCTTCACTGATCACCCACGAACCGCTCAGCTTCGGATAGTAGATCGCCGAGAAGTCTTCGCCGAACGTGCTGTTGTCGTCACCGCGAACGGCGGCTGTGAGGAACACGCGATTGTTCCATGCCAGCTCCTGCTGCACGAACATGCCGACGGTGGCGTTGGCGAGATAATCCTCGGTGCCGCTGCGGGTCGCACCGCCCGAGATCGTCGTGATCGGACCGGCGGGGAAGGTGAGTGCCGAGGCGCCGATCGAGCTCAATTCGTTCCGGAACGCCTGGAGACCCATGGAGCTGGTCATACCGAACGGACCGATGTTGTACTTGAGCGATCCGGCGTAATCGAGCGTGAACACCGTGCGCGCGCTCCGCGTGACGTTCTTCGAACCCAAACCATTACTGGCGAGGAAGTCGAGATTGCCAAGCGGCTGGCGCGGATACATGAACGACGCGTTCTCAGAACCGACGTCGAAGCCGGTGGTGAGCCGATGCGTAAACCACGGCTTCGGCGCGTAGTTCGCCTTGAGGCTGAGCGTCGTGCGATCCACGTCGGCGAGGCTCACCGCATCGTCCCAGCTTTCCGGCGGCGAGTTGTAGAATCCGCGCTTGCCGGTGCCGAGTGCGAGCGGCGTGCCCCACACCAGCTGGCTGAAGGGATCGATGTCGATCGCACCCTGCGCGAGGCGGGCGCGATCACGCACGTGGCCGAGGCTCGCCGAGAGCCGCAGCGTCTTGCCAGCGGTCATGTCCACGTTGGCGCGCGCGCTGAACTTCTTGTCCCAGTTGTGCTGCACAATGCCGACGTCGTCATCCCAGGAGCCGGCAATGTAGTAGCGGGCATCGTCGGTGCCGCCGCTCAGGCTCGCACTGTAGCCCGCGTTGCGTCCGTTCGTGAAGATCGGACCGTTGCCGAATTCCGCTTCCTGACGATAGATGTTGACGCCTTCGACCGCGTTCGTCGTGGGGTTGCGCGCGTAGTTGAAACCGGCGCGTCCTTCCGGATTCTGCATCCAGTTGGTGCCCTGACGCGTCGTGAAATCGAACTTCGGCTTGCCCGACTTGCCCCGCTTCGTGATGATCTGAATCACGCCGTTGGACGCTTCGGTGCCGTACAGCGTCGAGGCGGCGGGGCCCTTGATCACTTCGATGCTCTCGATGTCCTGCGGATTGATGTCGTTCAGGCGGCTCGCGCCGGCCCCGCCGCGCTGACCGGGACCGCGGGACGCCGACGCATCCATACGGATGCCGTCGATGTACACGATCGGCTCGTTGCTCAGCGAGAGACTGCTGGTGCCGCGCACGCGCAGCTGGGCACCGGTGCCGACCTGACCGGTGGACGGCAACACGATCAGGCCGGGTGTCCGGGCGCCGATCAGTTCGTTCACGCTGCGGGCCGGTGCGATCTCGAGCACCTTGGAGGCATCGACCGTGCTCACCACGTTGCCGATCGCACGACGCTGCGTCACGCCAGCCGTGCCCGTGACGACAACCTGATCGAGCTGCATCAGCCGCTCGGCGAGACTGAAGTTGGCCGTGAACGTTTGACCGGCGGCGAGCGTGAGACGGCGTTGCTGCTGCGTGTAGCCAACGAGGCGCACCCGTACGGTCACGAGGCCGGTCGCGTTGGCGACTAAGGTGTATCGCCCGCTCTCGCCGGCTCGGGCACTTCCCGCGAGCGTGCCATCGGCATCGCGCAACACGGTGATCTCGGCGCCCACCAGCGGACGCTTCGAGATAGAATCGGCGATCTGCCCACTGATGGTGACTGGGCTCTGCGCCCGCGCGCTGCCGGCCAGGCACAGCAGCGCGAGCGGGACGAGGCATCGCGTAGCGCGGAACAATCGGGACATCGACTCTCCTCGGATTTGAGTCGGACGTTGTGCGGGCCTCCGACGCACAGTGCGTGCGGCCGAGGCCGAACCAGCACTGCGGAATTAGCGCGACAACGCCCGACTGTCAAATCCTACGTCCCTGACCAACGCATCGTGTGTTCTACGACTTACGTCTCGTCGTCGAAAACACGCGTTTCACCGCAGTTAGCACGACACGCAACGATGGTTGTTCTTCGCACCGAGCTTCTCGAGGAGCGCAACGGTGTCCAGATACGGGGAAATGCGCTGCACCGGGCCGTTGGCCATGTCCACCGTGGTCTGTCCGGTGCGCGCGACCGCCATGACATCGGCGCCCTTCGAGATCAGGTACTCGATCATTGCGTTGTCGCCCCGCGCGGCCGCGTGGTGCAACGGCGTGTAGCCGTTAAAGTCCCGACTGTTGACGTCGAACTTGAGCTCCTCCACGAGAAAACGCATCGCGGGCATCCAGCCGTCGGGGGTGTGGCGGTGGTCGTTGGCCGCAAAGCCCTGACCGTACCCCACGCCGGCCGCCGCGTGAATCGCAAACACGCCCAGGCCGCCCTCGGGAATCGGTGCCAGCCCGGACGGATCGTCGCGGGTTACGGCCACCGCGCCACGACGTGCTCTCGGCTTGGGCTTGATCGTCGCGATCATGGGATCGGCGCCGGCGGCCAGCAACAACTTCATGGCGGGCACGTCGGTCGCATAGGCCGCGCGAAAGAAGGGCGTCGCACCGGCAAAATTCACGCCGAGATTGTCGCGGTTGTACGACGTGTACCAGAGCGAGCGTGAGAGACGTGCATTGGGGTCCGCCTTGGCCTTCAGCAACGCATCGACCACATCCAGATACGTGGCGTTCTGCTGCAATTGAAACGCCGGCTGCGGCGTACGGGTCGACGGGGCCCACTCTTTGTTCAGGACCGCGTAGAGTGGCGCGGCGCCCGCATCGCTGGCCAGGTTGGGATTCCCGCCGCGCTTGAGCAAGCGCATCACGAGATCATAGTGGCCGTTGATCGCGGCCATCAGCATGGGGCTCGTGCGATCGCCCGCACTCACCTGATCGATGTTCGCCCCGCCATCGAGCAACGCGTCGACCGCCGCCACCTGTCCTTCACGCACCGCCAGCAGGAGCGCCGTGTGGCCACCCTGCACGCCCAGCTGCTCGTTGTACTCGGGGCTGTCATCATCGAGGCCGCGGCCGCCCTGCGCCGCCAAACGCGCTTCTTCGGCCGCGGTTGCGGCCGCCGCGCCATCGAGGGCGGCGGCCGTGGCCGCCTGCACCTCCACGATGCGCGACGCCTTCACCGCCGCCTGGACCTGCTGCGGATTCGGCATCCAGTTCGGATTCTTCGCCTGCCCCTCTGCTTCGCGCAGCTGCGCGAGCACGGCATCCCGTTTCGCCTTGGCCTGACGGTCCTGCGCAGCGCTGGCCATGATGTCCACGGTCTTCGCGGTGATGGCCGGGTTCGCCCCGGCCTTCAGCAGGGTCCGCACCGCATCGGCTCGGCCTCGCGCGGCGGCCGCCATGAGCGCCGTCTGCCCCCACGACGGTTCTGTCGCGTTCACGTCGGCGCCGGCGGCGATCAACGCGGTGATCGTGCCGGGCACCCCAGCCACGGCCGCGAGGTGCAAGGGCGTCGCGCCATCCGTGGTGGTGGCGCGCGCATCGGCCTTCGCGGCCAGCAGTGCACGCACGACGCCGGTGGCTCCGCTCTGACTCGCCACATGGAGCGGCGTGTATCCGCCGATCCGCGTGGTCACGGTCAGGCGCGCCTTGGCGCGCAGCAGCACCACGGCGAGCGCGGAGTCCCCGCGATTGGCTGCCCAGTGCAACGCCGTCATGCCGTCGCCCTGCGCCACGTTCACGTCGACGCCGGTCGCCACCAGCGCACGCACCGTGGCCCCGTCGCCGCGCATGGCCGCATCGGCCACCGGCGTGGTGGGAGGCAGCGCAACAGGCAGTCCCCCGGGAAGACCCAACGCGATCACCCCGAACACCTTCAGCATCGTGCGATTCATATGTGCTTCGCTCCGCGTGGTAAACAGGTCACAGACAGATTAGAACGTGAACTCGCCGGTGCTGTCGCCGAACGTGTTGACGTCGTCCATGCCGAGCTTGTGCATCAGACTGAGCATCACGTTGGCCATCGGCGTGCCGTCGGGTGCCTTCAGGTGCTGATTGCCGGACGCGAGTCCGTGGCCGCCACCGAGGAGAATCAGCGGGCAGCGACGGTGGTTGTGCGTGTTGCTGTCCGACATCGGCGAGCCGTACATGATCGTGGTCTTGTCGAGCAACGGCGTATCGCCATCCATCGTCGTCTTGAGCTTGTCGAGCAGGTACGGCAGGAGGCTCACGTGGTAGCGGTTGATCTCCGCGAACTCCTTCACGCGCGCCGGGTTGTTGCCGTGGTGCGACGCCGGGTGGAATCCGGTGGCCACGCCGCTGTCGGGATAGACGCGGGCCGAGGCATCGCGTCCCATCTTGAACGAGAAGACGCGCGTCATGTCGCTCTGCAGCGCGAGTACCTGCAGGTCGAACATGATCTTCACATGATCGGTGAACGAATCCGGCACACCCGCCGGCGCACCGGCGAGCTCGCGTTCCTCACCGGAGGCATTGCGCGCTTCGACCTGCTGAATGCGCCGCTCGATCTCCCGGATGTTCTCGAGGTACTGCTCCATGCGACGCCGGTCGCCGGCGCCGAGCTGACGATTCAGCTGCGACACGCGTCCGGTGATCCAGTCGAGCACACTGCCCGTGCTGCGCGTGCGATCGGCGCGCTCCGCCGGCGTGCCACCCGTGCCGAAGAGCTGCTCGAACGCCACCCGCGGATCACGGATCATCGGCAGCGGTTCGGTGGGCGAGCTCCAGCTGATCGAGTCGGTGTACATGCACGAGTAGCCGTAGGCGCAGCCGCCGGCGCGATCCAGCGGTTCGATGCACAGCTGCATTGAAGGAATCGGCGTCGCCTGTCCGAAACGCTGCGCGTACATCTGGTCGAGCGACGTTCCGGCGAAGATGTCCGAGCCTTCGGTCTGCGTCGGATGCGCCTGCGTGAGAAACACGGCGCTCGACCGGAAATGGTCACCGCCGATCTCTTCCGACTTGTACGCCTCCGCCATGCGCACGTCGGTGTTGCTCACGATCGTGAGATACTTGCGCCACGATTCCAGCGGCGACAATGACGTCCCGCTGAGATCGAAGGCGCGTCCGGCCGTGGGCGGAGCCCAGAGATGTTCCGTCAGGCCGAACGGACTGCAGCCGGCCGCTCCGTGCACCATCTCAAGACAGAGCAGGCGCGCCGGATTGACCGGTGCGCTGGACGCGAAGGCCGTGGTGGGAATCATCGCGTCCAGATACGGAAGCGCGACCATCGTGCCGAGTCCCTTGAGGAACGTGCGGCGCGGCAGTGGTTGGCGGCTGATGAACGCCATGAGGCGACTCCTTACTTGGACGACGGGGACGACGCGCCGGATGACGCGTCGGTGGCTTTCGGAAGAGCGCTTTCCGCACGCTGCATGCGGAACGCGGGGCTGCGAACAACGCCAAGGATGTAGGCGGACATGCGATGGTCCTGCTTCGACGCATCGCGCACGATCCCGCGCACCGTCGGCATATCATATGCTTCGATACGACGTCCGATGGCGTAGGCCATCAGGTTGCGCGTGAACGTGCGCAGCAAGGCGTCCTCGCGGCGCAGCAGTGCCCGCTGCAGTTCGGCGACCGTGCTGGCCGTGCTGCCGTCCCACAGATCACCGCGCGAGTCAATCGGCATGCCATTGTCGCGCACGCGCAAACGGCCCGTGACGTCGTACTGCTCCATCGCCAGACCGATCGGGTCCATCATCTTGTGGCAGCTGGCGCACGCCGGGCTCTTGCGGTGCTGCTCCATCCGCTCGCGCACCGTGAGGAGTCGTCCCGAGGTGGTACCGGGGGTCGCTTCGAGATCGGGGACGCCCGGCGGTGGCGGTGGCGGCGGGGAATTGAGCAGCACTTCCATCACCCACTTGCCGCGCTCCACCGCCGACGTGCGGCCGGCGTGCGAGGTCAGCGTCAGAACACTGGCGTGCGACAAGATCCCGCGCCGTCCGGCGTCAGGATACGGCACCCGCCGGAACGACGGGCCGACGATGTTGGGGATCCCATAGTGCTGCGCGAGCCGTTCGTTCACGAACGTGTAGTCGGCGCGATAGAGATCAAGCAACGGACGATCGCGGCGCACGAGATCGTCGAAGAACAGCTCGGTCTCCTGTCGCATCGCGCCGCGCAGCTGCTCGTCGAAATCGGGATACTGCCGGATGTCGGGCTGCACAATGTCGAGATCGGGCAGGCGCAGCCACTGCGCCGCGAAGCGGGTAGACAGCGCCTTCGCCCGCGGGTCGGCAAGCATGCGACGAACCTCGCGTTCGAGCCCAGCCGTCTGTGACAGTGTGCCCTGGCTGGCGGCGGTGAGCAGCGCGCGATCCGGCGGCGCCGACCACAAGAAGAACGACAGCCGCGACGCGAGGTCGATGTCGCGCAACTTGTAGTTCGCACCGGCGGACACGTCGCGCGGCGCCTGCTCGAAGCGGAACACAAAATCGGGGCTGGCCAGAATGCCTTCGAGCGCGGTGCGTACGCCGGTCTCGAAGTTGCCCCCCTTCCGACCGGCATCGTACAGCGACATCAGGCCGGCACGATCTTCATCGGTGAGCGGACGGCGATAGGCCATCATGCCCAGACGATTCACGATCGACTGCGCACACGGCCGCTCGGCGGACACGGTGGCAGGCTGGCAGCTGAAGATGTTGCGACGCACCGGTGTGTCCGACACGCCGGTCACCGCGTACGGGCCATTCACCGTGAGTTCGCGCAGGTGCGGCAACAGGGAAAAACCGTAGGCCACCGCATTCGACGTGCTGTTCAGCGAATACTTGAGCGGGCTGATGAGATCCTGCACGACGCCCTGAAACGCCGGCGGTACGAAGGCCGCAGCGATCTTGTGCGGGCCGGCGGTGACTCGCACGCGCTCACTGCCCATCGCCACGCCGTTCGGGTCGGATGCATGCATGAAGCGGTCGATGCCGAGCAAGGCAACGCGCTCACCATCAACCGAGATCTCGATCTGTTCTCCACGGGCGAGGCCGCCGGCAAAGGCGCCCGTGGTCTCGTGGAAGAAATTCACGTCGAATCGGTACTCACCATCGGCGGGGAACATATGCACCACCGCCATACCGCCGCGCGAGCCGAACGGCGTGCCTTCCACGTGATCCACCTGCGACGCCATTTTCGGCATCGTATAAGTGTTCGAGGCCGCGCTCGCGGCCGCGTTGCCGATGGCCAACCGGCTCAGATCACTCGCCGCCCGCAGATACGCGCTCAGCAGCGTGGGGGACAACGCCTGCACATCCGCGATGTTGTCGAAATTGTCGCTCTTGGTGTCCGGCGGGAGATACGCGGTCGCATCGACGTCGAGCTTCAACAAGTCGGCGATCGCGGCGCGATACTCCGCACGATTCAGTCGCTGAAAGGTGCGGCGCCCCGGATTCGGATGCGCGAAGGCGCTGGCGTCGAGCTGCCGTTCGAGCGAGGTCACGAGCGCATCGAGCGTGTCGGCACTCGGTCGCGCCGAACCCACCGGCGGCATCATGCCGGAACGCAGTTTCGCGACGACTTTCTCCGCGACGTCGGCCTTCGCGTCGGGTGCCCCCACGTCGAAGTCGGTGAGCGAGAGGTTGCCACGCCGCATCGTTTGATTGTGGCACTTCTGGCAGTACTGCTTCACGACCCCGTTGAGTTCTGCCGGCGCCATCCGCGTCACGGGCGGCGATTTGAGTGCGCCCGTGCGGCGCGCAACGGGACGGGGCAACACCGGATGACCCACAGCGCGAGGCGCTGGGGGCGGATCGGTGGGCCGAGAATCGCTATGGCCGGGAAGGGCGACGGCGAATGAGAGCGTGACCGCCAATGCGGAGATCGCCTTCATGCCTGACCTCGTG
>CANHNQ010000145.1 GCA_947462095.1 Gemmatimonadota bacterium | reverse complement strand
GGTGTTTTCCGATCGCGTCATGGGCGGTGTCAGCGTGGCCAACGGGGGCATGGCCACCGTGCACGGTCGCTACGCGCTGCACCTCACGGGCAACGTGTCGCTCGAGCAGAACGGCGGATTCATCCAGGTGGCCTGCTCGCTGGGGAATCCGCCGGGAAGCGGCGTGAATGCCCACGGCTTTCGCGGCGTGGCGCTCAGCGTGTGCGGGACACCGGGGTCGTATTTCGTGCATCTGCGCACCGCCGACACGCGCGCACCATGGCAGTACTACGGTGCGCCGCTGCCGGTGTCACGCGAGTGGACGCATGTGGTACTCGAGTGGGGTGCCTTCACCCCCGTGTCGATCGGCGCGCCGCTCGATGTGAGCCGTATCGTGCGCATCGGCATCGTAGCCGCGAAGACGGCGTTTCGTGCCGATGTCGCGCTGTCGGAGCTGTGGTTCACGACGGACAACTGACGTCAGCGCACGGGCGCGTTCAACATTCGACGCCGCCGCGCATCCCACTGATGCTCACGTAGAGTGAGTCACCCGAGAGCGCCCCGCCCGCCCGTCGCATCGGCACGGCAACCTGCCCGCCGCACCGGGACGCGGCACCCGACGGATGGCGTCCGCCGGCAATCACGCCCAGCGTGTACGACATGGATGGCTGCACCGGACCGACACTGATCTGTGCGGTCGCCGCCGTGTCGTCGTTTGCCCTGAGCATCACCACGGTGATCGGCCACGTGGCACCGCTGTCCAGCGGCATTTCGCCCGACACGAAAAACGGATGGTACGGCGCCATCTCAATGCCGCGCAGGCTTCGGAGCTGCTCGCCGGAGCCAACCGACACGCGTAACGGCTCCGCACTGGCGAACGCTGAATCCTGCGCGTAGTACGACACCTTCAGCGTCGAACCACGCGCCTTCGGCTCGTTGCAGCCAACGCAAGCCACGGCGAAGAACACGACGGCCAACGCACGAATCATTCGAGTGCCACGTGGGTGTGAGGAACGATGCGCATGGCGCGGAGGAGGAATGCCCGCCGCCGGAAGCTAGCGCACGCCCCGGGCAGGCCGACGAGCCCGCTTATACTCTTTATAGCATAAAGTACTTGATATACGGGTCGGCCTCACCGATACTCCCCCATCATGCATGCGCAACCACAGGAACCGGGCCATGTCCCCGACCACATGACGCTGAACGCCGGACGCCTCTGGGCCACCGCGGCGGCCGTCGCCGCCCTCGGGGCCTGGGTGATGTTCGACGCTCGCCCCGGTCTCAATTGGCTCCTGTGGACCGGGGCGGCCGCGACGGGACTGACCACTCTCCATCGCGATCGACACCCCCAGCGGAGCGGGTACGTCGTGCCGAGCCTCGGCGTCGCGGCCACCCTGATCGCCGGTGCCGCCGTCGTTACCGCCAGCGCCCTGCTGCACGTCGCGATCTTCGCCTCGGTCGTCATCCTGCTCGCCATGCAGATGCTGCTGGCGGCCGATCCCTCGCTCCGCCGCATCACCGCGTGGTTCGCGGCAACGGCACCCCCCGCAGCACTCTTTCGCGCCGTCCCGCACGCGCTGCGTCGCGCCGTTGAGGCCACCGGACACATTCGGTCCACGCGGGCGCGCGCGTGGGTCCGCGGCCTCGCGCTCACGCTGCCGGTGCTGTTCGTCTTTGCGCTCCTGCTCGCAGAGGCGGATCCCACCTTCGCGCGATGGCGTGACGCCCTCGACGCATTTTTCTCGACGTGGGAATTCCTGCCGCGCGTCATCTTCTTTACCGCCCTGCTGGGGCTGGTCGTCGGTGCCTACGGCTACGCCCTCACCGAGGCCGCACCACCGCTGGCTACGACAGAGCGCGAGCCCGTGCGCTGGCTTGGCTCGACGGAGCGCGTCATGCTGCTCGCCGCGGTCACCGCGCTGCTCTGGCTCTTTCTGGCGCTGCAAATCGGCTACCTCTTCGGCACACAGCCGAATGCCGCGACATCGGACATGACGTTCGCCGAGTATGCACGACGTGGCTTTGGAGAGCTCACCGTCGTCGCCACGGCCAGCGCGCTGCTCATTCTGCTCTCCGAGCAGTACGGACAACGCGATCGCCATGCGCGCCTGGCGCGGCTCGTCGCGTACGCGCTGGTCGTCGCGGTGTTGCTGCTGCTCGCGTCGGCCTTTCATCGCGTGCTGCTGTATGAAGCCGCCTACGGATTCACCACCGCGCGGCTGTATGCACAGGCGTACATGATGGTGGTGGCCGCCGCCCTCGTGCTGCTGGCGGTCGAGGTCGGCCACACGCTCGACACCGGCCGCCTGTTTCGACGCACGGCCGCCGTGGGCACCGTACTGTTCGTGGCACTGCTGTACTGGAACCACGAGGCCTGGATCGCCAGGCGCAACATCGACCGCTTTGCCCGCACGGGAACGCTCGACATCGCGTATCTCGCCAACGAACTCTCACCCGATGCGCTCCCGACCATCGTCGACCAGCTGGCGTCGCTGCCCGCGCCCACGCAGCTCGAGCTGCGTGCGGCGCTGCAGAAGCGCTACGCCACCGGCACTACGCTGGCCGACGGTCGTTGGTTCGAGTGGAATCGGTCGCGCATCAGGGCGCGTGCGGCACAACGCTGGCTTGTGCTGCAGCAACTCTGAACAAACAGCCGTGACACGGCGTACCGCATCGTCGCTATCGGCAGCCGTGGCTCGTTATGCTGAGATGCGATCACACTCGACAGCGCAGCTCACGCACACTCATGAGTTCGCTGCGCGAATCTCGCGGATATCGCCGCTGATCGATATTTTATGCCGAGGTTCCGTGTTGGAACTCACCCTAATTTCCACGATAACCCCGGGTTTTTTGGAGAGAAAGCCATGCGTGAAGACGAAGTACAGGTCCCCGAGTCAGAGCTGCTGGACGACAGCGCACTCGAGGGGATAACCGGCGGTTTAGGAGTGGTGACCCGTGCCGTCATGGATCCCACGGGTGTTGGGCGCAACCTTCCGAATGTTCCACCGACGCCGCCACCCCCTCTTCCGTTCCAAGACGGCTGACCGCGGGAGGACGATCGCGGTCGTTCCGATTCGCCCTCCACTATCGCCCGAGGCATCATCGCAATGTGCGGAATCACTGCGGTCTTCTCACGCCGGTCCGACGTCGCGAGCGACACCATGTCCGCGGGCACCGCTGCGCTTAACCACCGTGGGCCTGACGGGCGCCAGCACTGGATTTCGCCCGACGGTCGGGTGGGGCTCGGCCACGCGCGGCTTTCAATCATCGACCTCTCCACCGGTGACCAGCCGATCGCCAATGAGGACGGATCGCTGGTGATCGTGCACAACGGCGAGTTCTATGATTTTGAGCGCATTCGCGCCGGACTGGAGGCACGCGGGCACCGCTTCCGCACCAAGTCGGACAGCGAGGTTGCGCTGCACCTCTATGAGGAGCTCGGCCCCGAATGCGTGCATCAGCTGCGTGGCGAGTTCGCGTTCATCATCTGGGACTCGCGCAACCAGCGCCTCTTTGCCGCGCGCGACCGCTTTGGCGTGAAGCCCCTGTTCTACGCCGAGCAGGACGGCGCGCTCTACTTCGCCTCGGAGGCCAAAGCACTGTTCGCCATGGGCGTGGACGCGGCGTGGAGTTACGAGTCGCTGTTCGCCGGTGCCTTTCTCATTCCGGCCGAGCGCACGCTGTTCAAGGGCGTGTATAACGTCCCGCCGGGGCACTTCATGCGCGCCACGCCCGAGGGCTTCCGGCTGCAGCAGTACTGGGATGTGAACTATCCGCGCGACGATGCGGCGCCGGCGCCCAGAACCGACCGGGAGTACATCGAGGGCTTCCGCGCCGTGCTCGAGGAGGCTGTGAAGACGCGCCTGCGCGCCGACGTGCCCGTGGGCTGCTACCTGAGCGGTGGCATTGACTCGTGCGCCATTCTCGGTCTCGCGTCATTACATCACGTCGGCCCGGTGCGGGCGTATACGCTGACTTTTGAAGCGGGTGCCTACGACGAGAGCGTGATGGCCGACGAGATGGCGAAGCGCGCCGGCGCCGAGTATCGGCCAGTCACGGCGCACCAGCATGACCTCGCGGACAACTTCCGCGCCGCCGTCATTCAAGCGGAACTCCCCTGCAAAAACGCGCACACCGTGGCGAAGTACATGCTGAGCCGCGCGGTGCGCGCCGACGGCCGCAAGGTGGTACTCACCGGCGAGGGCTCGGACGAGCTCTTAGCTGGCTATCCGCACTTCCGCCGCGATATGCTGCTACACCACACGCAGGGGCAGTCGCCGGAGGACGTGCAACGGCTCATGACCGAGTTGGTGGCCAACAATCAGGTGTCGCGCGGTATGCTGATGCCTGAGGGCGACAGCGCGGTTCGCGACAGCGCGGTTCGCGACAGCGCGAGGGCAGTGCTCGAGTTCGTCCCCTCGTGGTTGGAGACGCAGGCCATTGACAGCAAGAGCACGCACAGCATCATGAGCGACGAGTTCGTGGCGGCGCAGGGCGACACCGACACCGTCGGCACCTTCCTCGCGTCAATTGACGTGAAGCGGTGCCTCGAGGGGCGCAACGCCGTGCATTCGGCGCTCTACCTCTGGGCCAAGTCCGCGCTGCCGCATTACGTCCTGTCGAACCTTGGCGATCGCATGGAAATGGGGCATTCGGTGGAGGGGCGCGTCCCCTTCATGGACCATCATGTGGCGGAGTACCTCCAGAACGTGCCGGTGAACCTCAAGATCCGTCGCATGACGGAGAAGTACATCCTGCGCGAGGCGGTGAAGGACGTCATCACCGACACCGTGTACAAGCGGCAGAAGCATCCGTTCCTCAGCCCGCCGTCCACGCATCACAGGGACGCACCACTGCACCAGCTCATGCAGGACACGCTGCGGAGCTCGGCGGCGCGGGACGTGCCGTTTCTCGATCAGGGCAAGCTTATCGCCATGCTGGACGGCATCGACCACACCAATCCCGGCTTGGCAGCGGTCACCGATATCAACCTCACCGTCGCCATGAGCTACGTATTCATGCACGAAGGGCTACGGCTGGGGAGCTGAGGCAGGAGGAGGCCTGTCCACTCCTTGCGCTCTGCGAACATCACGCACTCTGCCCCTCACACCGAGAGGGAGGCTCTACCAAGGGTACGCGTACCTTTCGCGGCAGTCTCACAGCGGGGCAACCGCGCCCCTGATCCACTTCCCCTGTTTCCGGGCGCCCATCGTGCGTTTGCTCTCACTCGCCGCCGCAGCCTCGCTGCTGCTCCCCGTCACTGGCCTGACGCCAACCCGCGCGGCGTCTCGTCCGCAACCCGTCGAGCACGCACTCGCCCGAGACGTCAAGGTCACGGTGCTTTCCACGATGCTTGCCGGCAACCCGAATCGTGGAACAGGTGAGTGGGGATACGCAGCGTTGGTGGAGGTCGATGGGCGACGCTGGCTGTTCGACACCGGTGCACGTCCTGAGACCGTGCTGAAGAACGCGGCGGAACTGGGCATCGATCTGTCGACCATCACCGACGTGGTGATCACGCACAATCACGACGATCACACCGGCGGACTGCTCACGCTTCGCCGCGCCATGCAAGCGAAGAACCCCGCGGCGCTCGGCCGCGCGCATGTCGCACGTGGCATTTTCTGGCCGCGCCTGAATGCCAACGGCTCGGATGACAACGGGTTGCTGAAAGATCGTGCGGCCTACGAAGCCACGGGCGGCGTCTTTGTGGAGCACGCTGCTGCCGACGAGCTGGCACCGGGTGTGTGGTTCACGGGACCGGTGCCCCGCACATTCCCTGAGCGCAACTGGAGCGGCGCGCGCGTCCTCAAGGCGCCGGCGGGCGATCTCGAGGACAACGTACCCGAGGATGCCTCGCTGGTGATCGACACGGCCGACGGCCTGGTGCTCGTGTCAGGTTGCGGGCATGCCGGTATCGTCAACACCGTGACCTATGCCCAGCGCGTGGTACGAGACGCCCCGCTGCACGCCGCGATCGGCGGGTTCCATCTGTTCAACGCGACGGACGAACAGCTCGAGTGGACCGCGGGCAAGCTCAAGGAGGCCGGGCTGACGTACTTGCTCGGCGGACACTGCACCGGCATCGAGGCGGTGTATCGCATCCGAGCCCGCGCGGGGCTGACGCGCAAGAACGCCGTGGTGAGTGCCGTCGGGTCGAGCTTCACGCTGGGCAAGGGGATCTCGGCACTATCCATCGCGTCGTGAGGTTGGTGATCTTCCGATGTCGAGCTTCGCCACGTCATCGGTGGGTCGATGAGAGTCCCGATGTAAGACGCCCGCTCCGGAACGGCAAAAGCGAACGGAGTGGCAACGGTACGGCGTGCAATCACATCTGCTCCTGCGGCGAACCGCATCGTCGCTGTCGACAGCAGCACAACGTTATGCGTCGTCGACGTCCGCCGGGTCCCACGCACGCCGCACATGCCGGAGCGTCAAAATCACAACACGTGACGCGTCAACGCGATAGATGATGCGATACGGCGCGTGCAGGATCCTGTGCGATATTCTCCACGGCCTCGATCGCCCGCTGCTCTGCCAGCGAGGACCAGACCACCTTCATCGCCCGAGTCGCGCCCGAAGCCGCTTCGCAACCGCCGCGTGCGTCACCCAGGCGGCAGTGATCGACCAGATCCTCACCCGCCTCCGGACCCGCGCCGCCCGCGAGGCGCACGCCGGCGTTGTCGTGTCCGGCGGGTCGCCGGGGCGCACCGCTGGCGCCGCACGCGGCACGCTGCGATAGTCACCGTGACCGCGCCGTGCCGCCCGCGCTTCACGCGCGGGCCGGCCGGCTGCCCCCCTCCGCGCAGCGTCCAGGCACTCCGTATGCAATCGCACTTCATCGGCGGCGAATGGGTCGCGTCCAGCACCGGACAGACCCTCCCCGTTCTCGACCCCAGCACGGGGCTGGCTTTCGACGAGATCGCCCGCGGCACCGCGGCTGACGTGGATCGCGCCGTCGCCGCCGCCCGCGCCGCCCTCGACGGCCCGTGGGGCCGCATGACCGCCACCGAACGCGGTCGCATTCTGTCCAAGATGTCCGAGCTCATTCTGGCGCGGCACGAAGAGCTGTCGCTGCTGGAGGCCCGCGACACGGGCAAGCCCATGAGCCAGGCGCGCAACGACATCACCGTGGCTGCGCGCTACTGCGAGTACTACGGTGGTGCGGCCGACAAGCTGCACGGCGAGCAGATCCCGTACCTCAACGACTTCCACGTCGTGGTGCTGCACGAGCCCTACGGCGTGACAGCGCACATCCTGCCGTGGAACTACCCGGCGCAGATGTTCGGGCGCTCGGTGGTGCCGGCGCTGGCGGTGGGCAACGCCACGGTGCTCAAGCCGTCGGAAGATGCGTGCCTCACGCCGCTGGCGTTCTGCCGCATTGCTGCCGAAGCCGGACTGCCGGCGGGCGCGCTCAATGTGGTCACGGGGCTGGGCGAAGAGGCCGGGCACGCGCTCACGCATCACGGCGATATCAACTTCATCAGCTTCACCGGCAGCCCCGAAGTGGGCACGATGGTGCAGAAGGCCGGCGCCGAGCGCACGCTCAAGGTGGTGCTGGAGCTGGGCGGCAAGAGCCCGCAAATCGTGTTCGACGACGCCAACCTCGAGCGCGCCGCGACGTTCGTGATCAAGGCCATCACGCAGAACGCCGGGCAGACCTGTTCGGCCGGCAGCCGCCTGATGGTGCAGCGCGGAGTGCACGACCGCTTCGTGGCCATGGTGGTGGAGAAGTTCAGGCAGTCGGCCGCGGGCACGCCGGCGATGGATCGCGACTGCGGCCCGCTCATCAACGCCGCGCAGCAGCGCCGCGTGCAGGGGTATGTGGACCGCGCCATCGCCAGCGGGATTCCGTTGCTGGCGCAGGGCGTGGTGGCCGAGGGGGTACCGGAGGGCGGGTTCTACATGCCACCCACGCTGTTCGGCCCCGTGCCGCGCGATCACGCGCTGGCGTGCGAGGAAGTGTTCGGCCCGGTGCTGGCCATCATCCCGTTTGACGACGAAGAAGACGCGGTGCGCCTGGCCAACGCCACCGACTTCGGTCTCATCGCCGGCATCTGGACCGCCGACGGCGGTCGCCAGATTCGCATGGCGCGCCGCATGAAGTGCGGGCAGGTGTATCTCAACTGCTACGGCGCGGGCGGCGGCGTGGAGCTCCCCTTTGGCGGCGTGAAGAAGAGCGGTCACGGTCGCGAAAAGGGATTCATGGCGATGGAAGAATTCTGCACCGTGAAGACGGTGGTGCAGTACTACGGGTCGTGAACGAGCTGGAGGCCCTGCGCGACTGGATCGGTCGAGAGGAGACCCAGCACGACATCGTGTATCGCGATGCCCCGACGCCGGGAGCCCCGACGTGACGCGTCGACGCGATAGATGATGCGATACGGCGCGTGCAGGATCCTGTGCGATATACTCCACGGCCTCGAGCGCCCGCTGC
>CANHNQ010000144.1 GCA_947462095.1 Gemmatimonadota bacterium | reverse complement strand
GACCCACGTCCAGCGGACTGCGCACGCCCAGCCCCCCACGGTTCAGCACATGCGTGTACAGCATCGTCGTCTTCACATCCCGGTGCCCCAGCAATTCCTGCACGGTTCGGATGTCGGCCCCCGACTCCAGCAGGTGGGTAGCAAAGGAGTGCCGGAACGTGTGACACCCGACCCGCTGGCCGACGCCGGATCGCCGCCCGGCCTCCGCCACCGCACGCTGCGCCACGGTGGGGTGGACATGGTGCGTCCGCCGCGAAAGGCTCTCCGCGTGCCAGTACTCCCGCGCCGCCGGAAACACCCAGCACCACCCCCACTGCTGCGACGCCCGCGGGATCTTGCGGTCCAACGCCCCCGGCAACGCCACAAAGCCGCCACCGCGAGCCGCACGTCGCGCCATGACCGCCCGCACGCGCACCAGATGCGCCCGCAGCGGCACGCCCACCGCACCGGGGAGGACGGTCACGCGATCACGGTTCCCTTTGCCACGACGCACCCGCAGCTCGCCGCGGTCGAAGTCCACGTCCTTCACGCGCAGCTGACAGCACTCCTGCAGCCGCAGGCCGCTCCCGTACAGCAGCTGCGCCATCAGCAACGGGACGCCGCTCAGGCACGCCAACACCCGCTGCACGCCCTCCCGCGATAGCACGTTGGGCAGGTGCACAGGCCGCCGCGCCGGCGCGAGCCCGGACACCTCCCCCAGCGGCTGCGCCAACACGTCCCGATACAAGAAGTGCAGCGCCGCCAAGGCCTGATTCTGCGTCGACGCGGCCACGTGCCGCTCGCGCGCCAGATACGTCAGAAAGTCCCGCACCTCCACACCGCCAAGCGCGGCCGGGTGGCGCAGGCCGTTCCACCGCACATAGCGCACGATCCACTGCACATAGACCTGCGTGGTGCGCGGACTGTAGCGGCGCACGGCGGCCCGGTCACGAACCACCGTCAACAGGCGTGAGGAAGACATGCGGTACGCTGCATGCTCCCTCACGCCCCGTTGTCATCACGCCATCGCACGCAGCATCATGCCGACGCCCGCGCATCCTCACGCGCCTGCGACGCCGTGCTGTCCGTCCACAGCTGCTGCGTGACCCGCAGCAACACAAAGCCGCTCACCGCGAAGACCGCCGTGAGAATCCAGGCCATCGACAGGCGCGACGGATCGCCCGACGCATACAGGAAGTTGCCGATCGCGAACAGCGACGACCAAATCACGACGCACCCCGCAATCCACCCCACGAACGCGGCCCCGATGCGATTCTCCTGCGCCACCTCGGCATCGGACACGCCGGCCGCCGCACGCAGCGCACGCCACCCCGCCCCCACCGGCTTCACCTTCTGCACGAACGCGATCAGCGTGGCGCGATCGGTCGCGGGACCCACGAACGCCGTGATCAGCCACGCCACGGTGGTGATCCCCACCTGCACGATCGTGGTGGTCGCAAAGCCGGCACCGGGCATGAAGTACGGCACCGCCAACGACGTGATCAGCGACATCACCATCGCCACGATCTCGCACCACGCCGAGACGCGCCACCAGAACCAGCGCGCGATGTACAGCAGCCCCGTGCCGGCGCCGATGGACAACAGCACCTGGAACGCCTGCTGCGCGGAGCTCATGGTGAGACTGAGCAGCGCCGCAAAGATATACAGCACGACCGTGGAGAGACGGCCGGCGTTCACGTAGTGCGACTCACTGCCGTCTTTCTTGATGAAGCGACGGTAGAAGTCGTGCACGAGATACGACGAGCCCCAGTTCAGGTGCGTGAGGATCGTGGAGGAGTTCGCCGCCAGCAGCCCGCCGATCATCAGTCCCACAAATCCCACCGGCAAGAACTTGAGCATGGCCGGAAACGCCGAGTCGTGCCCGATGAGCGCGGCATCGGCATTCGGGAACGCCGCTTTGATCGACGCCAAATCGGGATACACGATGATCGAGCACAACGCCGTGATGATCCACGGCCACGGACGCAGCACGTAGTGCGCGATGTTGAAGAACAGCGTGCCGCCCAACGAGTCCTTCTCCGACTTCGACGCCAGCATGCGCTGCGCGATGTACGACCCGCCCCCCGGCTCGGCGCCGGGATACCAGTTGGCCCACCAGCTCACAGCGATCGGCAGAATGAAGATCATGAGCGCCAACTCGGACATGCTGAAGTTGGGGAGCATGTCGAGAATGGGCTGACCCGTCCCGTCCTTCGCCGACATCACCGGCTGCGCGTTGGCCGCGGTACTCTGCACCACCTGCAGCGTGGACAGCCGCTCCGTGAGCAGCTTGAGACCGAGCCAGCCGCTGGGCTCACCGGCCAGCCGGCGTCCCACTTCCACCAGCGAGAACCACGCCGCGGCAAACACGGCCGTCATCTTGATGAAGAACTGGATCATGTCGATCACGAGCACGCCCCACAGCCCGGAGTGCGCCGCGAACGCCACATTCAGCACGCCGCAGATCACGATCGTCTGCCACGGCGCGAGGCCGAAGAGGATGTTGGCGATCTTGCACGCCGCCAACGTCACCATGCCCATGATGAAGCAATTGAAGAACAGCCCCAGATACACAGCGCGGAACCCGCGCACCATCGAGGCCGATTTTCCGGAGTAGCGGAGCTCATAGAACTCGAGATCCGTCATCACCCCCGAGCGACGCCACAGGCGCGCGAAGAAGAACACAGTGGCCACGCCGGTGAGCACGAAGGCCCACCACTGCCAGTTCCCCGCCACGCCGTAGCGTCGCACCTGCTCGGTGACCCAGTTCGGTGTATCCGACGAGAACGTGGTCGCCACCATCGACAGGCCGGCCAGCCACCAAGGGACGGAACGGCCGGACGCGAAGAAGTCCGAGGTGCTGGCCCCCGAGCGCTTGGCGAGAAAAAGCGCGGGAACGAAGCAGATGAGAATGGACGCGGCGGCGATAACCCAATCGATCCAGGAGATATTCATGGGCGGGAATCTCGCGTGCGGGGAGCGGGTCGGCAACGCACGACACACGTCGCCCGCGGCGAAACGGTGGACCGGCAGAAACCGCGAACGCCCCTCAAGTCGCCGCCCCTCCCTGCCGATCTTCAATGGGGTAGCGGGTGTTGCACGGTCGACGTCGGCCTCGGACACGCCGACTCGTCTGGGCAGCCGCATGTCGATCGACACCACCTCACGAATTCTCGCGCCCTTCCTCGATCGCTTCACGGCCGAGGAGCTCGATGCCATCCCCTACGGCGTCGTCCAGCTGGATCTGGACGGGCGGGTCCTGACGTACAACCGGGCCGAAGCCGAGAACGCCGACGTGATGCCGCGCCCGCTGGGGCAGCACTTCTTCTTCGAGGTCGCGCCCAGCGCCAACGTCCCCGAGTTCTACGGACGGTTTCTGGAGGGCGTCTCGGCGCAGCATCTCGACGACACCTTCCGCTTCACCTTCTCATGCGCCCTCATGCCGCGACGCGTCATGCTCCGCCAGTACTTCTCGAGGCGCACCGGGTCGGTCTGGCTGTTCATCGGCCGGCCGGACGGATCAGCGTTCACGTGGAATCGGGCGGTGCATAGTCTGACGGCCCTGCGCACCGCGGTGGGGTACGGCGCCGACGCCGTCGCCGGGCACATGTCGTAAGCGCGTCGGCGCGGCGATCAGGGGCCAACTGGACGGGGAAGGCGGGCGCTCAGTGCGGGCCGGCCGACCCGGGCGACGGACGCACCGCGCCGCGCAGTACGTCGAGACGGAATTCGGTCCAGCCGTCGCGCTGGACGTACACGGCACGCACCCGATGGTTACCGCCGGGGATCACCGCATAGCCCGGCATCGTCTCGTGCGGCGCCCACTGATCGATCACCAGCCGGTCATCCACCCACACGCGCACAGCATCGTCGCTCAAGGCGCGCAGGGTGTGCGGACCCGACGGCAGCGCGAGTACGCCGGTGGCCTCCATCGCCATGCGGCGCGTGGGGATCTGCGCATCGCGAGAACGCGACCAGAACCAGTCGATGCGCGGCACGGTGCGCGTGGCCACCGGTGGACCGGCCAGCAGCGCCGCGAACGCGGCCGGCTGCGTCACGGGATCGGTGCTGTCGCCCCATGCGAACACGCGCTGCGTCCACGTGGTGCTCGGTGCGTACCGTGCATAGCGGAATCGCTGCGGCACACCGGCGGCGGTGCGCACGCCGCGCGGCGAAACGGTGGCGGCGCCACGATACTCGAGCGTGAGCTCCCAATCGTCGCGCTGTTGCTCGGCGGGTGTGATCACGATGGTATCACCGGTGCGTCCCGACGACGCCGACAGTGTGGCCACACCGCGACGCGACACCACCCGCCAGCGGCCGGCGGGCCCGAGCACCCGCAGACGGAGCGACGGTCCATGCGTGCTGTCGAGCGGCCACAGTTTGGGCGACTGCCAGTCGTACGGCCCCCAGTCATCGACCACGATGGCGCTACGATCACGCCGCGCATTGGCCGCCGAAGGCCAGCGCAGCGGGGCGCGCTCGATGTTCGGCAGGCGCCACCACGTGGTGGTCGGCACGAGCCGCGTGGGATCACAGGCCTGCGACGCGGTGTCGTCGACCACGCTGCGCACGCTGTCGACCTCACCGGTGTTCGCGATGCGCAGACGTTCCGTCACCCGCGTGAAGCGGTTGTCCACGAAGCGCCACGCGCGACTGCGCGTATCCCGATGCTTAGGGTACCCCCAGTCGCTGGGCTCGATGGAATCGGCCCACAACCGGATCGCGAGCGTATCACCGATGAACCGGTTGGCGCCGACGGTGTTCTGTTGTCCGTGTTCGATCGCGATGCCGATACGATTGTTCACGAAGCAGTTGCCGATCACCGATGACTCGTAGCTGTAGCCACCCCACAGCCCATGCGTGTTCCCTTCCACGCGATTGCCGATGAACTGGTTACGACTGAAGGTGGCTTCCATGCCGTTGGTGGGCGCAAAGCTGAAGTCGTTCACCAGAAACAGATTGTCGTTCGACCCGCCCGTGCCCGTGTCCATGGTTTCCTGGCCGGCCCAGAGGAACAGGCCGTCGCCGCTGTGCGTCATGGAGTTGTAGGCCACGAGGTTGTGCGTGCACTGCTCGAACATGAGCAGCGCGGCCGAATCCTGCCCGCGGGCGAAGAATCCGTGCGAGTAGCCGCGCACATTGTAGTCCGCGCGGTTGTGCACGATGGTGTTCCAGCTCGACCGGTACATGCCGATGCCGATCCCGGAGTTGTACGACAGATCGTTGTCGCGCATGTCGAGCGAATCCGTGCGCGTGAGCAGCACGCCGTTCATGCTCTGCCGCACCGTGTTGCCGCGCAGCGTGCCGCCAATCACGCGCGAGAGATAGATGCCGGCGCCGAAGCGCAGCCACTCGTCCTGCTCGTTCTTGTGATACGACAGCCAGTCGTTCAGGCTTTCGTGCTCGACAATGCTGAACAGGCGCGGCTTCCAGCTATGACTGAGATCGTTGCTGTCGAGCGTGAGCGAACGGGTACCGCGCGCGAGAATTCCGACGCGATAGCCACGAGCAGTGAGACCGCGCACGCGAATCTGTTCACCGCCGTCAATGCGAACAGCCGTGCCCTGCCCCGCGTCGGGCGCGCTGTCGACCGGCGAACCGACCAACGTGACACCACGCAGGTCGACGGTGATGTTGCGACCGCGGATGGTGAGCAACGCCGAGTCGAGCGACGCCGGCGCACGCAGACGATACACACCGGGGCGCACCTTCACCGACTGCGTGATCACGAGCCCGGCGCGCGGGGTGATCACGGGCACGGGTTGTGCCACGCTGACCGTTGCGGCACACGCCAGCGCCGCAAGGATGCTCGAACCCATCAGGCCAGTGCGCATCAAATGCATCGTCCCACCTGCGACGCTGGGCGATGCAGGTATACCGCCGTGCGGTGCTGCGTGAACGGAATGATCCCGGCGAACATGAGGCAGGGACCGCGGTCGGTTGGCGGTTTGGGATCGACGGTGGTGGACATGCGGTCAAGCATGCACCACCGACGCGCCGGTAGCTACCGATTGGACGAGTCGGACAGCCTCGTGAACGGATCACGCCGAGAGGCAGAGGACGCAGAGGCCGCAGAGCACCCAACAATTATTTCTAGGGTGAACAGCGCCCCGTGCCCTCTGCGCGTCTCTGCGTGCTCTGCACCTCTGCGTGATCGGTTCTCGAATGCACGTGCGGCCGCCGGATCACGCGGTCTCAATCCCCCGGCAGCATCGCCCAGAGTGCTGGGCGCCCCACGTTACAGTGCACCAAGCGCGACAGCGGCGTCAGCGCCCCCCAGCTCAGCCAAAGCGCATGCCGCGCCACATGATGCACGTGCCACGGCTGCACCGCCTCCCCCTCAGCCGCCGGCCGCACCAGCCGCGCGATCCGCGCGTGGCGGGACGGGACGGGATGGAACACGGTCTCCACCCCGGCCGACCGCACCGGTTCGTCGTCCTGCCACGCGTCCATCGTCTCAATGGCCGTCCGCACGGTCACGGCCCCCACGACGGCCGTCGCGGCCGCATCGAGGGCAAACACGGCGGCGCGGGAGGGCGTGGGGAGCACCAGCACCCCCACGAACGCCCAGAGCGTCATCGCGGCGGCCAGCGTGATCAGCCCTGCCGCCGTGGCGGGCGTGGCCCCCGTAAGCAGCAGCGCCACCACGAAGCCCAGCGTGTTCCACGCTATCCCGCCCAGCACCCCGCGCGTGTGCGCCCCGCTGGTGGCGGCGAGCCGGCGGCGCAGTAGCACGGCTGCGAGCGCCGGTTCCGGGAGGTCGACCCAGCGCGCCGGGACCACCAGCGTGCCGGCCGTGAGCCCCGACCAGCCACCCACAAACCCTTCGTCGGCACACGCCACCACCTGCACGCAGGTTGGCGAGAGCCCCGCCTGCGCCGCCGCGCGCGCGATCCGCTCTGGGGTTGGTACCACCGGCAACGCCGCGATGAGGCGCGCCGCACGCCCGCGCGTGAGCGCCAGCAGTAGCTGCCCCAGCGCGAAGGCGCCCACGGCGGCGGGTGTGCCACCGGCCCGCGCGGCCGTCATGAGCAGCGCGGCCATGGCCATCCACATCAGCCACTGCACGCTCACCCCACGAAGCCAGCGCGCCAGCCACGGCTGACGCCAGGGCTGCCGCCGCACCAGACTGCTGCCGCCGATCACGTCGAACACCACGAACGCGATCTGGCTGAATGCACACAGCAGCCCCACGGAAAAAAGCGCGCGCGACAGCGGCTCACCGGCCGACAACGACAACCCCCGCGACGGAATGCGGAAATACAGCATGGCCGCGGTGAGCAGCACGGCGCTGCCGACGCCGGAAATACCGAGGAACAGCCGCGCACGGGCGTACGTAAGGCCGCGCGGCAGCGAGGGAGCAGGTAGGGACGGGGTGGTCATCCTGACCCAACGCCGGATACCCCCTCGTGGTTGCCGGACGTTTGGCGAGCCGTCACGCAATCGTGACCGCCGACGGTAGCCGACGCCGTGGATCCGTCGTACCGTATGGCCATGGACCGCCGACTCTTTCTGACCGATCTCTCGCGCTACGCCG
Source organism: Gemmatimonadota bacterium (assembly GCA_947462095.1). GTDB lineage: Bacteria > Gemmatimonadota > Gemmatimonadetes > Gemmatimonadales > Gemmatimonadaceae > Gemmatimonas. Next base: position 898 of record CANHNQ010000144.1, on the reverse strand, counting down.
CGCTCGCCGCCGTTGTCCCCAACGTGTGGCGCGTCACCACCCGCCCCCGCTTTGCCGACGATCCGTTCCGGCTCGGCGTGGCCTCGGGTGATCCGACCCCCACCGGCGGCGTCCTCTGGACGCGCCTGGCCCCGCGTCCCTTCGACCCGGACGGCGGCATGGAGGGGACCCGCGCCGTCGTGAGCTGGGAAGTGGCCGACGACGCGCAGTTCACCAAGATCGTGCAGAAGGGGCGCGCCACCGCGGCCCCCGAGCTCTCGTTCAGCGTGCACGTCGACGTGGACGGACTGCAGCCCGACCGGTGGTACTTCTATCGCTTCATGGCCGGCGACGCGGTCAGCGATGTGGGCCGGTTCCGCACCGCGCCGGCCGCGGGTGCGAAGACCCCGCTGGCCTTCGCATTTGCCTCCTGCCAGCGCTGGGATCAGGGACTCTTCACCGCGTACGCGCACTTCGCGCAGGAAGAGATCGACCTCGCCGTCCACCTCGGCGATTACATCTACGAAGGCGCCAGCCCCGCGGCCGCGCTGCGCGCGCACCACGGCCTCGAGATCCGCACCCTCGACGACTATCGCCGTCGCTACGCCCAGTACAAGAGCGACGCGCATCTGCAGGCGGCGCACGCGCGGTGCCCGTGGCTGGTCACGTGGGACGATCACGAAGTGGACAACAACTACGCCGGGCTCACTGGCGAGAACGTGATGGAATCGACGGAGCAGATGCGTACGCGTCGCGCCGCCGCCTATCAGGCGTGGTGGGAACACCAGCCGGTGCGCGTCCCGCGCGCGCAGTCGTGGGCCGACCTCTCCATCACGCGCACCATCAACTGGGGCGCGATGGCGCGGTTCTGGATGCTCGACACGCGGCAGTACCGCGACGACCAGGTGTGCGAGGATCG
>CANHNQ010000143.1 GCA_947462095.1 Gemmatimonadota bacterium | reverse complement strand
GCGATTCGCAAGTTGATCGGAGACAGCGTGCCGGGGACTCCCGGCACGCATTCCCGTGTGCACGTGAACGACGTGCGGGTCGCGGCGTGCGCCCTGCTCGTGGAGTTGGCCTGCGCCGATGGAGACTTCAGTGCGGCCGAGCAGGCGCGCATCATGGATATTTTGCAGCGGCACTTCGGCGTAGACGAATCGGGTGCCCGGCTGATGCTGGCCGAGGCGGCGGCGGCCAACCACGATGCCGTGGACCACTTCGTGTTCACGCGGCAGGTGGTGAAGGACTACGACGTCGCGCAGCGCATTGTCTTGGCGGAATTGATGTGGCAGGTGGCGCTGGCCGACGGCTCGCTGGATAGCCAGGAGTCGTACCTCATGCGGAAGCTGGCCAGTCTGTTGCAGCTGGAGCCGGCGTTCCTGGCTCAGGCCCGGAAGAAGGCGGAGTAGGGAAGCCGTGGGCGCCGGGAACCCTTCCGGCGCCGTTTGGGTAAATTCCCAAGCGGTTCTCTATTCCGCTTTTCCCATTCCCGACCAACCACATTCTATGTCGTTTACCCGTACGCTTCGTCGCGGCGCCTACGCCGTGGCTGCCCTTTCTCTGATCACGGTGTCTGCTTCAGCCCAGGGTGGCATGAAGATGGACCCCAAGGCGCCCGCCTCGCCGCGCGACTCGGTGATCGCCACGGTTGCCGGCGCAAACATCACCGTGAACTACGGTCGCCCGTCCAAGCGTGGCCGCGTGATTTTCAACGGCCTCGGCGACATGAAGTGGGGCATGGTGTGGCGCACGGGCGCCAACGAGGCCACGCACTTCACCACAAGTAAGCCGCTGGCGTTCGGCGCGATCACGGTGCCAGCCGGTACGTACACGCTGTTCACGAAGCTCGAAGAGAATGGTAAGTGGGAGCTGGTGGTGAACAAGCAGACGAAGCAGTGGGGTACGGCCTATGACGCCAAGCAGGATCTCGTGCGCATTCCGATGACGGTGACGAGCAACAACGCCGTGGTCGAGACGATGGAGATCATGGTGAAGCCGGCGGGTAAGGGCGGCGAGATCATCGTGGCGTGGGATACGTACAAGGCCGTGGCGGGGTTCACGGCGAAGTAATTGGCATCGCGGCTCGCGGTGAGTTTGCTGTGAGATCTGAGTGGTGAGTAAAAGTGGCGAGTCTTGAGTTGTACACTCAGGACTCGCCACTTATTTACTGAGTACTCAAAACTCACTGTTGCTTTCAATCGCCGTCACGGCGCCTGCGTTGGCAGTGCGTAGCGGCTGTTCGGTGCGACCAGCGCTTTGGTCGTCCAGCGAATGCCGCGGTGATTCGTCATCGTGACGGCATCGAGTTGCCGATAGCGCGCATCGATCTGCGTCCACAGTGCATCATTGCGCTCTTTGCCGTGCATGGAGATCAGGATCACCCCATCGTCGGCGAGGAATGGTTCGTAGCGCGCGAGTCCGGTCATGAGATCGTGCAAGTAGTAGATGCTTTCGTTGAACACGATCACATCGAAGCGTTCGCTGGTCGTAAACTCGTTCATGTCGCCGACCACGAAGCGCACGTGCTCGGTGACTTTGTGTTGCGCTTGGCGAATCGGCTCTTCGAAGTCGACACCAAGGTATCGACCGGCGGCACCGCGCAGCTGCTCCTGAAAGACCCCTTCTCCGCAGCCGATATCCAGCACGGATCCGCCGGGTTTGAGATACGCCACGTATCCGGCCAGCACGCAGTGGTGTGCGAGTTCATCGAGGTTGCGCAGCCACTGCCAGCCACCCTCCGCATACTCCGTGTTCCAGCGCTTTTCCTTGTCGACGCCCAGGGCACGACGTACGCCGCGGGTCAATCGGGCAGCGAGGGGTAATGCCGAGGGATCTGAGTCGGCGACGGGTGGAACGGCAGCGGCCGGACGCGGCGGTGTGGTCATGATGCGGGTCGTGAAGAGGGGTGGAGCGGGTCTTTTTTAGCGGGTGTTGACGGATGACGACTGATTGGCGGAAGGCGTGAGCATCAGCTTGCCAAGCTTGGCCAGCAGCAGCCACGGGGGTAGCGGGCCGCCAACGCTCATCCGTCCTAATCGGAACGCGTTCGTCCGGCGACCATTGGCCCAGCGCTTGAGCGTGCACGCGCCGAGGTAGCCAGCGTCCTGCGTGGCGTCGAGCACGGTGCGGTCGTGCGTCCCGAACGGGAATGCCACACTGGTGCACGCCGCCCCCAGCTGCTGCTCGAGGTCGTCCTTGGAGGATGCGAGTTCCTCCTGCAGTTGCGCGCCGTTCAGCCCGCGGACGCGTTGGTGATGGCGCGTATGCGAGCCAACGTCGTGCCCGTCGGCGAGAATCGTGCGCAGGGCCGCGGCATCGAGCTGGCGAGCCGGTGGTGCACCAGGATCCCACGTGTTGTGCTCACCGAGGTATCCCGAAATGGCGTACACCGTGGCCGGCCAGCGATACACGCTCATTAGCGGCAGCGCCGTGGTCACGACGCTCTCGTAGGCGTCGTCGAACGTGATCGCGATCGGGCGCGGCGGCAGTGTGCTGCGGCCCGCTTTCCAGGAGAGCACGTCGTGAACCGTTACGCCGTGGAACCCCAGACGCGCAAGCGCGGCGAGGTGCGCCGCAAAATGCGCCGGGCGCACGAAGTTCGTGTCACCAGATGCGTGGGTGGGTGGTTCCTCGATGCGATGATAGCAGAGCATGGGGACCCTCATGTCGGCACTCAGCCCAGGGCGTGCTGTGGTTGCTCGAAGGGCGTGCCACCCAGATCGCGGGCGTGCGGTTGCTGAGATGAGGCCGTTGCGCGCATGTCCGAAAGCGGGGCAACCGTGACCGGGCTCGCCGCGGCGGCCTTGCGCTGCGCGTCCCACACCAGCGCGTACTTGGTGAAGCAGGCCCATGCATGCACGGCACAGAACAGGAAGCCACGCCATCCTTCACGCCACATGCTTTGCAGCAGAAACGTTTTTACAAACCGCCACGCCGGATTGAGCACGAGATGGGAGGGCCCGACGCGCGCACCACGCAGGACCAGGTCGGCCGCGCCCCATTCGGCATAGGTACAGCACTTCCGGAGCTGGTGAGCCAGATCCCGGTACGACTCGTGGTCGAGCCGGCCGTCCAGATCGCCGATCTCCCCACTGATTATCAGGCGCTCGTGCACCTGGTCGGCCGTCCAGCGGCAGCTGCTCTGATACAGCCGGACGTGACGATCCCGGCCCCATCCGCCCCGGTTGTAAGGCGCCCCGAGGTAGCGGTTCCGCAAATGGACGCGGTATCCGGCTTTGCTGGGGGCCGCCAACGTGTCGACGATGGCATCGCGGAGCTCAGCCGACACGGCCTCGTCGGCATCGATCGAGAGCACCCACGGAAAGCGCGCGGCGGCGATGCCGAGATTCTTTTGCGCACCGATGGTCGGACCGCATGACTCCAGTACCCGGGCGCCATAGGCACGGGCGATGTCAGCGGTGCCATCGCTGGAGCCGGCGTCAACCACGAGGATTTCGGCCGCCCATTGCACCGACGCCAAGCAGGCGGGAAGCCGGTCCGCCTCGTTGAGGGTAGGGATGACGACGGTAACGGGGACGTTGCCCGGGACGGAGCTTTTCACGTGCGGCGGCGGTAAACGGGGCTGATTCGTGCAGGTATCGACCTCAACCGTGAAGATGCCGATGCCGTTCCCGCCGCGGTACCTCGGTGCAAAATCTTAATGTAGGGTTCCGCGGGTTTCCGGTGTTCAACGCCGCGCGTGGATATGGGCCCTCAATGTCCTATCGGGGACCCAAGCGCATTCGCTTCGGCCCCCGTTGTTGTTTCTACCCCATACTGCTTACCCCATACCCCCTACTTCGCCGGGACGTCGTCAAAGTCCATCTGGTAGATGTCGTCGACGCGCGTGCCCGGCGGGAGCATCTGCAGGTCGTTGATAAGGCCGGTGTGCAGGTCGTATACCCAGCCATGCAGGTGAATCTCGTGGCCCGTCTGCCATGCGTGCTGCACGAACGATGTCTCGGCCAGCTTCCAGACCTGTTCCTGGACGTTCAATTCGACCATGCGGCGCAGACGACGCTCAGGGTCGGCGAGCCCATCGAGCTCGTGGCGGTGAATGCGATACACGTCCTTGATGTTGCGCAGCCACTTGTTGATCAGACCCAGGTGCTTGTGCGAGAGCGCATTCTTGACGCCGCCGCATCCGTAGTGACCGCAGACGATGATGTGCTTCACCTTCAACACCTCGACCGCGTACTGGAGCACGCTGAGCATGTTGAAGTCCGTATGAATCACCTGATTCGCGATGTTCCGGTGCACAAATAGCTCGCCCGGTTCGGTGCCGGTGACATCTTCGGCGGGCACTCGGCTGTCCGAGCAGCCGATCCAGAGAAACTCCGGCGTCTGGTCGTCGGCCATGCGCAGGAAGTAATCGTCACGGACGTTAAGCTTGTCCTGCACCCAAGCCTTATTGGCGAGGAGCAGCTTCTTATACGACTCCATTGGTCCGTCTCCGCTTCCGGTAGTTTTGCGATTTGTTGTGGAATTGCTTGAACTCGATGGTGATCTGCTTGTGCTGCGCTCCCTCTCTGAAGTCCGCAATCACGTCGTAGAGGTCGCTGTCGATGAAGATGGCCTTCGTTCCGTCGATGATCACGATGGACTGCGCGGGAAGTGATGCGAGTTTGTCCTTGAGTTCAGACTTGTTGACAAACGACGCGTCCTTGTTGAAGCGCAGCAGGTACATCGAGTCCTGGCGGACCAGCGTGAACGCCGAATGGTGGTTCGTGCGGATCACGAAGATCACACCGAACACCACGCCGATCAGCACGCCGATCAAGAGATCGGTGAAGACGATGGCCAGGACGGTAGGCCAGGAATCGCCACCACGCAGACCAGCAGGAGCAGTCCGTGGATAAAGGCGGACCAGCGCGATCGGCGGGCAGCGTCACGAGATGGCCGTCTTCGGCGCGCAGGAAGAAGTCTGGCGAGACGGCCTGGAACAGTCCGTTCAGCAAAACGCCGACTGCCACGACGATCAGCGCGCCGGGCACCATGGCGAGCGACTTCCGTGACTTGACCCACGAGGAATCCCACGCGAGCAGGATGGCCAGGGAGATGAGCGAAATGAGGATCGCCTCCCCGTTCGCCGATACGATCGCATCCGCCACGTCGGAGAGCGTGGTGGACGCTCCATCCGCTGAGCGGAAGAAATCGAAGTCTCCCTCGTAGCTGGTGTCGCGACCGAGGGCATGCGGAATTTGCTTCAGGATGATGACGACGCCGATCGCCGCCAGCATCCCTTTGATCACGGCGTTGGGGACGTCGTTGGCGATGCGGCCGGTCCGCTCACACTCACCGACGAGGCGGAGAGCCGCGAGACGATCAATCCGCCGATGATGCCGGAGATGATGCCGGAGAAGAGCGGCGCGTCGTCCGACAGCGACATCTTTCGGTCTTGCATTGACATCAATGTCCGATCGCCCCCGCATCACGGTCGCGCGGGTCTGCGGCCCCTTGCCGCACGCCCTTGGCGTTCACGAAGATCGAGTGCGCGGTGCCCTGGTTGCCGCCGAGTCGCACGGTGTGGCCCATGGCTTCCAGCGCCTTCACCGTTGCCGGTAGCGTGCCGGAGCGTTCTATGGTGATCACGTTGGGTAACCACTGGTGATGCATCCGCGGCGCGTTCACGGCGTCTTGCACGGGCATCTGGAAGTCGATGAGGTTGAGCACCACTTCCATGACGGTGTTGATGATCGTGCGTCCACCGGGGCTGCCGACCACGGCCACGAGCTTGCCGTCCTTGGCGAGAATCATTGGCGTCATGCTGGAGAGCATGCGCTTGCCGGGCTGCGCGATGTTGGGCTTGGTGCCCACCAGGCCGGTGCTGTCGGTGAGACCGGGCTTGCCGTTGAAATCGCCCATCTCGTTGTTGAGCAAGAATCCGGCGCCGTTCACCACCGCCCCCAATCCGTAACCCGCTTCGAGCGTGTAGGTGACCGATACTGCCATGCCGTCCTTGTCGACCACCGAGTAGTGCGTGGTCTCATCGCTCTCGTAGCCCTGCGCGACATCCGCGGGCGACGACGGCGACGCTTTGTCTTTCACGATCGTGCCACGCAGCTCGGTGGCGTACGCCTTGCTCATGAGCTTCTCGAGCGGCGGCTTGGTGAAGTCGGGATCGCCCAGGTACAGCGCGCGATCGCGGAAGGCGCGGCGCATGCTTTCGGCCAAGTAGTGCACGTACTGCGGCGAGTTGTGGCCGAGGCTCTTGAGGTCGTAGCCTTCGAGAATGTTCAGCATCTCGATCATCGCGGTGCCGCCGGAGCTTGGCGGCGGCATCGAGATGATCTCGTAGCCCCGATAGGTGCCCTTTACGGCCGCGCGTTCGGCTGGCTGATACGCCGCCAGGTCGGCCTCGTTGATGAGTCCACCGTGCGACGCCATTTCCTCGGCGATCAACTTGGCGGTGGTGCCTTTGTAGAAGCCGTCGCGCCCCTGATCGCGCACCCGCGTGAGCGTCTTGGCGAGATCGCCCAACACCATCTGCTCGCCTTCGGCGTACGGCTGCCCGTTCTTGTAGTAGGCCGCGATCGTGGCGGGATACGCGGCGAGCCGCGTTTGCGCGCTCTTGAGCGATGCGGCCAGTCCGCTGGGTACGGCGAATCCGTTGCCCGCCAGCTTCACGGCCGGGTCGACCAGCTTGGCCCACGACGCCTTGCCGTACTTCTGGTGCGCATGCGCGAAGCCGGCCACCGTGCCCGGCACGCCCACGCTCTTGTGCGAGTTGTGGTGGATGCGCGCCGAGTACGCGCCGGCGCTGTCGGTGAACATCTCCGGCGTGGCGCGGGCGGGGGCCTTCTCGCGGAAGTCGATGGTGGTCGTCTTGCCGTCGGGGAAGCGCACCACCATGAATCCGCCGCCGCCGATGTTGCCGGCGGTGGGGTAGGTGACCGCCAGGGCGAAGCCGGTGGCGATGGCGGCGTCGATGGCGTTACCACCGTTGGCCAGCACGTCGCGGCCGGCCTGGCTGGCCATGGCGCTGGCCGACACCACCATGCCCTTCGGGGCGTCGACGGCAGCGCGTGGGGCCCGGTCGGCGGCCGGTTCCTGCGCGCCGAGGGCAAGGGGGAGGACGGCGCCAGCCAGCCAGAAGCGGGCGGCGGCGCGAGCGGGCAGGGTAGAGAGAGCCATGGATGGGCGGAGGGAGGGAGGAGGCCGGCCGATCAACGACGGCACGCCTCGAATTGATGGTTCAAAATACGTCTAGGATTCCGCCTGCGTCACCGACGCGCGTGCCACGGTCGCGCACATACGATCTTGCCTTGGTATAACGTAAAAGATATATTGATAGCATGAGCGATATGCCACGTATCGGAGCGCTGGTAAAAGAGATGCGAAGGCACGCGCATCTCACCCAGCGCGAGCTCGCCGAACGTGCCGGCACATCGCAGTCGGCCATCGCGAAGCTCGAACAGGGCGAGTCGAATCCTACCATCGACACGATCGAGCGTTGGGCCGAGGCGGCCGGGTTCGCGGTGCAGTTCGCGCTCGTGCCGTTACCGGTGGCCGACCCCGTGGTGGAGCGATACAAGCAGGACGTCGACCGCAGCCTCCTCCGCGAAAACCTCCGGAAGTCGGTGCACGAGCGGCTGCGGTCACTCGGGGAGTGGCAGACCGACCTGCACACGCTGCAGTACGCGGTCGCGCGCGCGCGCCCGCGGAAAGTGGCGGAAGCGCCGCCGTCCGCGCCGCCATGACGCCGCTCGAGCAACTGCTCATCGCGCTGCACGACGCGCAGGTGGAGTTCATCATTGTGGGTGGTGTGGCCGCACGGGCGCACGGCTCATCCCGCCTCACGGACGACCTCGACGTGGCCTATGCGCGCTCACCGGCCAACTTGGCGCGGATCGTGACGGCGCTGGCGCCGTTCACGCCGTACCTGCGAGGCGCGCCCCCCGGCCTGCCGTTCGATTGGTCGGTCGCGACGCTCCGGGCCGGGCTCAATTTCACGCTCACCACCTCGACCGGCGCCATCGATCTGCTCGGTGAGATCACCGGGGGCGGGCCGTACGACGCGTTGCGGCCCCATGCCATCACGGTCACGGCGTTCGGCCGAGAGCTCCAGCTGCTCGACCTGCCGTGGTTGATCCACGTGAAGCGCGCCGCGGGCCGGCCGAAGGACCTGGAGGTCATCGCCGAGCTGGAGGCGATTCAGGAAGAGATGGGCTGAGTCCGGGAGGCGACCGGCGAATCTACCTTTTCGGGCGATTCCTGACTATGCTTTAAGGCTCCCCGGAAACGGGGACCCGGGTGCGGGTCGGAAACGCCGACTTCGCGACGAGCCCGGAACGTCGGTGGCGTTGCCGCTGGCGAGCTGTCCTAACTGTCTGAACTGAGATCAGAACATGGCCGTCAAGATTCGTCTCCGCCGCGAAGGCCGGAAGAAGACCCCGATGTACCGTATCGTCATTGCTGATTCGAAGGCGCCGCGCG
>CANHNQ010000142.1 GCA_947462095.1 Gemmatimonadota bacterium | reverse complement strand
GTCGATTTACCGCGAGGAGATTTTCGGCCCCGTGCTGTGCATCGTGCGCGTGGAATCCGCCGACGAGGCCCTCGCGCTGTGCAATGCGCACCAGTACGGCAACGGCGTCGCGATCTTCACACGCAACGGCGGGGCCGCGCGCGAGTTCGCGCATCGCGTGCAGTGCGGCATGGTGGGCATCAATGTGCCGATTCCCGTGCCCTTGGCCTTTTACTCATTCGGCGGCTGGAAGGACTCCGCGTTCGGCGATCACAATCAGCACGGCATGGACGGCGTACGCTTCTACACGCGCGTGAAGACGGTGACGACACGCTGGCCCTCCGGCGCGGACGCGGCGTCGTTCACCATGCCGGTATTGCGCTGACGCGCCGTGGGGCCGCGAGGCCCCACGGTGGTCTGACCGCCACCTACTCCCGTGCCGCCGCCGTAACCCGTTGTCTGGCGGCGGCGAGGGCGGCGGTGAGATCGACCGGACCCACGGCAATATCCGGGATCCGGTCGATGGCGCCGAGGTAGAAGTCGCGCCACACATCGATGATGTGACGTTCCGCATCGGCGTTGCCGCCGCGGGACAGCGTGTCACGGCCGAGGGCTTTCTGGGTCGTGAGTTCCTGCTCGGCGGCGCGCGTGAGTTCTTCCAACGCCGCGAGCACCACGGGGCGTGATCCGTCGGCGAGCAGGAGGCCCGTGGTCAAGGCACACGCGCCCACATTCGCCAGCGAGGCGGTGCTCACCATGTCGATGCGATCGAGATCGGTGTGATAGTACTGATCGGTGAAGTGCCAGAGCAGCACCGCGGGGATCTGCGCGTTGAGAAACGGTGTGTGATCGCTGCCCCCTTCGAACGGATTGGCTTTCACCACCCAGCCGGTTTGCGCCGCGCGGTCGAGGCAGCGTTGCCGCACGAAGTCGTTGAACCAGTGCGGGCGAATGTCCTTCTCGGCCAGCGGACGTCCGCCCCATTCGCTGTGCTTGTCCTTGCCGCGCACCCACACCGCGCTCGGGTCGGGCATCTTCTCGATCAGGAACGTCCCACCGGTTTTCGCGGTGTTCTCGCCGACCATGTCGAGTGACATGCCCCACTTCACGCCGAGGCGGCGTACGCTGTCCTCTTTGATGTAGCGATCGGTGGAGCGGATTTCGTCGCCCCAGAGAAAGGTCACCGTGCGCTGCGGATTCGCGGTGCCGGCCTTCACCATCTGCGCCGCCACCCGCGCCATCTCGGCCAGCGTACCGACACCCGTGGCGTTGTCGTTGGCACCGGGTTCCTGCACGTGGGCGGAATACACGAAACGTTCGGCGGGCTTTGATGCGCCGCGAATCTCGGCCACCAGCGTCCGCTCGGGGCGACGTTCCAACAGCGTCTTCACGACGACGTGCGCGCGGACCGGACCGCGTGAGAGCGCCGACTTGAGGGCATCGCGCGATGCGCGTGAGACGAACAGCAACCACCCCGGGGTGAGCGTGTCCCGCGCGATGCCGGTGAACTGGATCGCCGTGACATTCTTCGCCTGTTGGTTGTAGTCGGGGAGCTTCTGCGCCGCGAGGACGCCGGCGGCGCCCTTCTGCATGGCGCGTACGAAAATCGACCGCGCATTGCCTTCGGCCAGCACGATCTTGCCCTTCACATCGACGGCCGCGAAATCGGCCTCGGCGCCTGCACCGACGTCGATCACGGCGGCCGTGACTCCCTCGGGGGGCGTGGAGACCGAGTTGATCGCGATCATGTTCAGATTCATCGGCCACGACTGCAACGGCGCGGACTGGCCGACGATCGTGATCGATGCGCCTTCGGGCGTCCACGCCAGATCGCGCATGGGGCGCGATTCGATGCGGTACGTCAAGCGCGCCGATGGCGGCGCCGCGGCTTCCTCCACGTACCCAGCCACCCGCAGTAACGACGCGACCGTATCGATGGCCAGGTCGAAGCCCCGATTGCCCGGCAGCCGGAAGTAGCGCTGCACGTAGTCCACGGTCCGGAAGGCGCGGTCACCACTGATGGCGCCGGACACCGCGCGGGTGATCGGGGCCATGGCGGGCGACAGCGCGGCCGGTGTCGTGCCCGGCGTGTTCTGCGCCGCGGCGGCCGCGGGGAGGGACAGCGCAAGCATGGCGGCCGCGACGACGGGCCGTGGAAAGCGGAGGGAATGGCTCATGCGGTGATGTTGGGTGTACGGCCGCGTTCTGTCGAGTGCCCGTGCTCTTCGCTTTCCCCGCCGTCGCCTACGCGCTGATCACCACAAAGCGCGTCCAGTTCGCAGGGATGTCTTCGATGTGCCGGGCCATGATGTCGAGATCGTAGCGTTCCGCTGCCATCTCGCTGGCGACCGCGCCGACGGTGCGGTCGCCCAGCGCCGCCACCATGCGCGCCGCGCCCGCCGTGTCCTCGTGCGGCGCCGCGTTGAGCCACCCATGCTGCGCAAAGAACAGGCGACACTGTGCGAGCGCCACGGCATGACTGTGGATGGTGCGCAGTGCAGCCAGCGATGCCCCATGCGGGGCGAGCAGGCAGAGATGGATCGGCACGCGCAGTTCGTGGTGCGCTGTGATGTCAATTCCGGCATCTCGCAGCGCGTCGCGGGCCACATGCACGGCACCCACGATTGCGTTCTCCACGGGAATCACGGCGTGGTCGGCGATGCCGTGACGGACCGCGGCGATCGCCTCGGGGAAGGTGCGACACGGCACCGGCATCGCGCCCGCCGGCCACTGCCGACGGATCGCCAGTTCACTGAAGGCGCCAAGCTCACCCTGAAAGGCAACGCGTGGCATCATGTGCGCGGCAACGAGACCCGGAAACCGGCGCCGTGGGCGCGATCCGTGGGCGGACGCAGCGTGACCTGCCCGCCGTGCGCCTGCGCGATCGCCTGGGCGATGGCGAGTCCGAGGCCGGCACCGCCGCCGTGTCCGCCAACCTCGCCGGCGTGCGGTGACGCCCCGTGCACGAAGCGCTCGAAGACGCGATCGTGCAAGGCCGGCGGGACCCCGGGGCCCTCGTCCTCCACGTCGATACACGCGACGTCATCGGTCGCATCCACGCGCACCCGGACCGTGCTCGACGGCGGCGCATGCTTGAGGGCGTTGTCGAGCAGGTTGAGCATCAAGCGGTGCAGCAACATGCTGTCGCCTGGCACACGTACACCGTGAGCGGCAGCCGTCTCGCTGAGCGTCAGCGACACGCCGCGGGATTCCGCCAGCGAACGCACGCTGCGCGCGGCCGTGCCCACCAGCTCGGCGATCACGACCTCGCGATGCTCACCGATCGGGCTCCCGGCATCGACCCGCGCCAGCAGGAACAGGTCGTCCACGATGCGCGACAGGCGAACCGATTCCTGCTGAATCACCTGCAGCGCTTCGCGATACTCGGCTTCATCGCGATTGCTGCGACGTAACGTGACATCCGCCTCGCCGCGAATGATGGCAATGGGCGTGCGCAATTCATGTGAGGCATCGGCGACGAACTGTCGCTGCGTACGGAACGCATCCCCGACGCGCCCCAGCAGTCCGTTCACGATGTGGGCGAGACGCCCCAGCTCATCGTGCGGATTGACGATCGGCAGACGGTCATCGAGGTTGGCCGCCGTGATGCTGGCCGCGCGCGTCGTGATGGCATCGAGGGGCGCGAGGCTCCGGCGGGCCAGCGCGTAACCGGCGAGGACGGATGCCAGCAGGGCCAGCGGAATGGCCAACGACAGCGTGTTCCGCACGGCGCGCAGCAACAGACGATCGTCTTCGAGGGAGTGCAGGGCGGTGACGAGCAGCGGGGGTTCGCCCGGGTCCTGCGCCATCGGTGCGAGACGAGTGACACCGGCGCGCCACTCCACGCCACGCATGCGGATGGTGCCGAGGGCGACCTGACGCTCATCGGCGATCTCGCCGGCACGCGTCTGTACGATGTCGCGCAGCAGCGTGCGCACGGCCATGGGGAGCAGGATCGCGTCGTCGGCCGCGTTGATGGATGTACGGGCGGGACCGGGCTGACGGGCCGCCATCAGCTGGGCGTCCTCGTCGGCGATAAACACTTCGAGATCGCCCACGCGCAGCTCGCGCAGCACGGCTTGCTCAGTGGCGCCACGCACCTCTTCGACATCTCCACGGGCCTGCGCTGCTGCGCGCTCGGCACGAATGGCACCGGCGACCACGCGCGCTGATTCCCGCACCGACGCGTCGGTACGCTGTCGTAGCGTGTTCGTGAGCGTGACCCACCCGGCGAACGCGAATGTGCCGAGTACAAGGGCGAGTACGCTGGCGTTCCACAGCGTGAGGCGCATCCGGATGGAGAGACGCATCATGCCGGGGCGCATGCGGTCCATTGCGTCATCCGTCATGTGGGCGGGTTGGCGGAGAGCATGTAGCCGGCGCCGCGCCGGGTGTGGATGAGCGGCGTCCATGGGGCACGCTCGAGTTTGCCGCGCAGCCGGTTCACGTACACTTCGACCGCATTCGTGAACGGGTCGTGATTGTCATCCCAGACGTGCGCTACGATATCGGCGCGCGAGACCACGTTCCCAACGCGACGCGCGAGCAGTTCGAGCAGCGCGTATTCCTTGCCGGTGAGCGCGATCGGCACCCCGGCGCGCGATACGGCGTGCGACCGCAGATCGATCTCGCAATCGCCGATCTGCACCTGCATCGCCTGCAGTGCTTCCGGTCGGCGCAACAGCGCCCGCACGCGCGCGAGCAATTCGCCGAAATCGAACGGCTTGGTGAGGTAGTCGTCGGCGCCGTGATCGAGTCCGGCGATCCGATCGGCCACGGCGTCACGCGCGGTCAGCATGAGCACGGGCGTCCGGACGCCCCGCGCGCGCAGCGTGGACACGACGCCGAAGCCGTCGATCCCGGGGAGCATGACGTCGAGGATCATCGCGTCGTACGTGTTCACCACGGCCTGCACGATGGCGTCCTCCCCGTGCTCGCACACGTCGACGGCGTACGCCTCCTCGCGGAGACCGCGGGCGATCAGCCGCGCGAGGCGGGGATCATCTTCAACGACAAGCAGCCGCATGGTTGGTCAGGTCGGAGAGGGCTTGGTCTGTCGCAGAGCGACACGGGTGCGGGCCTTTTCCTTCGGCCGACGCCGGAACCAACTGGCCACGAGATAAAACTCGTCGAGATCATGGTTCGGAATGTCAGCACCCGAGGGGTCGGGGCCCTTGAACACCTTGGCGGCGAGCTCGCGAAAGGCCGCGCGCTCCTCGGGCGTTTTCGGCGCCGGCACCTCGGCACGCACGGTGCCGCGTCGCACCAGATACACCCACTCCTGCTCGTCGGGGCCCACGGCGTGGTAGCGGAAGGTGAGGCGATCCACGTTGGCGTGGAAGTTCTGCACCCGCTCATGCAGCCAGCGCACCAGCGCCAATCGATCGCGGATCACCGCCGCGCGCTCGAAGGCGAGCTGCGCCGCCGCATCGTGCATGGCGGCTTCGAGAGTGCGGACGGGCGCATCGCTCCGGCCGTCGAGAAAGGCGCGCACCGCCGCAGCCGCGGTGCGATACGGCTGCGAGGCGCCCGCCCCGATGCACGGTCCGGCGCAGGTGCCGAGGTCGTGGCGGAGGCAGCCCGGGGCGCGGGTGCGGCTCGCGCCGCGCTTTGGACGCGAGGCCGGATCGTCGTCGAACCAGAGCGTGCTGCCGCGGCTGGCCGCGCTGCCGGTCATGCGCACCACGTCATCGTGCCCACAGTCGCGCAGACCGGTGCCTTCGGCGAGCGCGCGCACCGCGTCGCGGAGCTGCGCGACCCGACGAAACGGCCCGAAGAGCGCGATCGCGCCGGGATCGTCGGAGCGGGCCACGACACGCAGCCCCGGTACACTGCCACCGGTGAGTGCGACATAGGCGCGCGGCCACTCGTCCTGCACCATCATGGAGTTGAAGTGCGGGCGATACTGCTTGATGAGCCGCAGCTCGCGCAGCAACGCGCCGAACTCGGTGTTGGTGTACTCCCACTCGATCTGGAACGCGTGGCGCAGGATGCGCGCGCCCTTATCGCGCCCTTTCGCGCGGAAGTACGACATCAGCCGGGTGCGCAGCACGCGCGACTGCCCCACGTAGATCACCGCGCCGGTGGGCCCGAGCATGCGATACACGCCGGGGCGGTTCTCGCAGCCTTCACGCACCAGCGCGCGCAACTGCTTGCGATGCGTGGGCGTCGATTGCGGCGGTCGAGCGTGCAGGCGGGTGCGCTGCGGGGCGGGCGTGTCCACCCGTGGAAGCTAGAGTGCGCGAGGCCCGTTCAGCAACGCGCCACCGGTCCGCACGGTGCTACGGTGCGAACGTGCTGTCGTACTCCAGCGCCTCGCGAAACGCCGACGCCTGTGCGCGGATCTGCACCAGCTCCGGCTCGGCGATGTTCTTCACATGCACGAACATCATGCGCATGCGCGGATGATTCGCGAAGCGTGCCTGATGCGACGCCAGAAAATCCCAGTACAGCACATTCACCGGACAGGCATCGGGTCCGGTGCGCTGCTTCACGTCGTAGCGGCAGCTGCCGCAGTAGTTGCTCATGCGGTTGATGTACGCGCCCGAGGCCACGTACGGCTTGGAGGCGAGGGCGCCGCCGTCGCCCCAGGTGCCCATCCCGACCACGTTGGGGAGCTCCACCCACTCGTAGGCGTCGGTGAACGCACTCCAGTACCATCGGGAGAGGGCCGCCGGCTCGACGCCGAGCAGGGTCGCGATGTTGCACTGCACCATCAGACGGGCGATGTGATGCACGCGCCCGTGATCGCGCACCTGCCGGATCGTATCGGCCAGGCAGCGCATCTCGCAGGGCGCGCCGGTGGCCGCCGATTCGCTATACGCTTCGCCATCGGGGGCCCAGAACCAGCGCGGCAGCTCACGCGTGGCATCGAGCGCGTTGGCGGTGCGGAGACCCGGCATGAGGTGCCAGTACATGCCGCGGATATACTCGCGCCACCCCAGGATCTGCCGGATGAAGCCTTCGGCCGAGGCAATGGGCACGAGCCCGTCGCGCCATGCCGCTTCGGCTTTGCGCACGCACTCGAGCGGATGCAGCAGCCCCACGTTGAGGATCGACGACAGCGTGGAGTGCAGCAGATCGGGGGCGCCGTGCACGAGCGCGTCTTCGTAGGGCCCGAACTCGGGCAATCGTTCGGCAATGAACCGATCGAGCCAGGCTTTGGCGTCGGCACGGGTGACCGGGAGGGCGAACTGGTCTACCGAACCCCAACGATTTCGCCACGTGCGCACGCGATCCATCTGGGCGCGCGTGATCTCGTCGGGCTCCGCGCGCCACACCTCGGGCGCGGCGCGCCCTTTGGGCCAGGGTTTCCGGTTGTCGGCGTCGAAATTCCACTGGCCGCCACTCGGCGTGCCGTCGGCTTCCATGAGGATGCCGTGTTTGCGGCGCATTTCCCGGTAGAAGAACTCCATCCGGTACTCTTTGCGTCCGCGGGCCCACGTCGCGAACTCCTCGCGGGTGGCGAGAAAGCCGCGATCCTCGCGCAGGGTCAGCGTGCGCGAGGCGGACTCGAGCAGGGTGCGGGCGCGATCGAGCTCGTCGACCATATCCTGCTCGCGCCCTTCCGTGGCCACGACCTTTTCGGCGTTGAATTCGGCCGCGGCGGCGGCGATCCCTTCGGCGTAGCTCGCGGCCTTCCGGTAGGCCACCCGGTAGCCGGCGGCCTCGAGCGAGGCGGCGAAGTGCTGCATGGCGGAGAGCAGCAGGACCAGCTTCTGGCGGTGCCAGGGGAGCGAGGAACCCTTGGCGACTGATTCGAGCAACAGGACGACGACGTCGTCGCGGGGTTCACGGGGGATGTTCGCGACCGTACGCGAGGATTCCCAGGGGGCGACGAAGGCGAGGGCGGTGGGCATGCTACTGCGGCGAACGGGAGGGGGGCGGAACGGGGTTCCCGTTTTACGAGTCAGTACCCACCGCTGTACGCCCACCGCCCCGAGCGACGCGTCGTATCAGGGCCGCTCCGCACCATGCGGCCGTCACGAGCACCAGCACGAACTTGAGGCAGGCCGCCACACCGGCGGCCACCGCCAGCGGGGGTGATGCGCCGGCGTCGAGCATCCGCCAAAGCAGGGCGTTCTCGAGCGCGTCGAGCGGGATGCAGGCGAGCACGGCGGCGGACAGACGCACGCCGAGCTGCTGGAAGCCCGAGCCGTCGTCGCGTCGGAGCAGCAGCACCAAGCGGCGGAACATGAACGGGTAGACGAGGAGAAACACCACGTCGACCCCAAGGCTGACGAGCGCGCTTTCCGTGACGCCCATGCTGCGCCACACCGCGATCATGGCGGCGGCGCGTTCGCGGGTGAATGCCAGCTCGAAGCCGACCATGCCCCACGGGGTGTCGGGCGACGCGAGCGCGCCGTCGATCAGACGGAGCTGCACCATCAAAACCAGCGACAGCGTCGCCAGAAAGAGCCACCCGAAAAACCGCATGGCTCCAGAGTAGTGTGCAGGCGTCGCGGGCGGAACGGTGCGGTGGTATCTCTTGTGCATGCGACCGGATGCGTTTCTCACGAGTGACG
>CANHNQ010000141.1 GCA_947462095.1 Gemmatimonadota bacterium | reverse complement strand
CCGCCAGTTTCTGCTCACGCTCAACGGCGTCGTGCAGAATGCGGAGCTCGGGTCGGACAACTACTTCAACAACTACACGACCAACAACCAGCAGTTCGACGCGCCGAACATTCTGTACGTCGACCCCGACGTCACGTCGATCCAGAACACCATCGCGCGACTGCGCTACATGGCCAGCTTCGGGCTGGACAGCGTCTTCCCGCGGGATCCGCTCGTGACCGCCAACGACAAGGCCGAGATCTACTACCTGCGTGGCGTCGCCAGCTTGTTCGCAGGTGAGATGTTCGTCGGCCTGCCTGCCGTGACCAACGGCCCCGTCGTCGATGCCCAGACGCATCTGAATGCGGCGGTCGCCGACTTCACGCAGGCGCGCACGCTCTCCACCGATGTGCCCAGCAAGAACAGCTACACGCTGGCCCTCGCGCGGGCGTACCACCGGTTGGGGAACAAGGCCAAGGCGGTCGAAGAGGCGCAGGCGCTACTCGCGGCGAATCCGACCTTCATCCGCAATGCGACGTTTGATCCGGTCAACGGCCCGGCCAACAGCATGACGGGCGTGCTGACGAGCTCCGTCAACAACTTCCAGCCGTTGCCGCGTCTCGACTTCCTGGATCCCAAGTTCCTCAACCGGGGCGCGACGATTCAGAGCCCGATCGCCTTCCAGAAGTCGGAGGAGGCGCACATGATCATCGCCGAAGCCAACATCGCCGACAACAACCTGCCGGCGGCGAAGGACCGGTTGAAGCAACTGCTGGCGCTGGTGCTCACACGCACCACGGAGTCGTGGGATAGTCGCCTGCAACTGCGCGGTCGCGCGGCCGGCAAGGTGCTCTATCCGAACACGGCGGATACGAAGGTGGCGTTCGCGCCCGGACAGCCGTTGCAGGACGGCTTCGTGCTCACGCGCTCCCTGCCGACCGTCCGCGTGGCGACCGTCTCGGGCACGTCGGTGACGACCGCCCGTATCGACGCCATCACCACGGCCGACGACGCGCTGTACGTGCTGTACCTCATGCGCCAGGAAATCTTTATCGCCGAAGGACGCCGCCTGGCCGACCTCGGCATCAAGCTCCCCGTGGCGCAGACCGAAGTCATCGCCAACAAGAACACCAAGGACGGCGAGCCGTACACGCTGGCGCAGGTCCCGTCCTTCATCCCGCGGGCCTTCGAGATGGACGCCTTCACGTACGACGCCACTGCCAAGACCGTGGTCATCAAGCACGACATGAACCGGACGCTGGTGCAGAACAAGACGTCTCCGTTCGTGCTTCCCTTCCACTAAGGTCTCGGACTCCTCCATGGTTCAGCATTCCCGTTCCATTTTCACCTCCCCCGGCGCGCGATGGCGCGCCGGGGTGCTGGTGGCCACCGCACTGCCGGCGCTGGCACTGCCAGCCCTCACGCTCGGCGCCCAGCCCGCGCGCCCGGCCACACAGCCACCGACACGCGTGACCGTGATCGGCCCCGGCCCGACCAACTCGCTCACCGACGTCCCGGGGCTCAAGGTTGGTCACTTCACCCGCTCGGACAGCGGGTACCGCTCCGGCACCACCGTCATCCGCACCGAAAAGGGCGCCACCGCCGGCTATAGCCAGATGGGTGGCGCGCCGGGCACCAAGGAAACCGATCTGCTCAAGCCGGGCGGTCAGGTCCGCACCGTGCAGGCCATCATGCTGGGTGGCGGCAGTGCCTTCGGCCTCGACGCCGCCACGGGCGTGATGCAGTGGATGGAAGAGCACAACTTCGGCGTGCCGGTTGGCGGCGGGGTGGTCCCCATCGTGCCCGCCGCGATCCTCATGGACCTCGGCCGCGGTGGCAACTTCAAGAAGCGCCCCGACGCCTCCTTCGGCTACAAGGCCACGGAAGCCGCCACCACGGACCCCGTGCAGAGCGGCCGTATCGGCGTGGGCATGGGTGCCGGCTGGGGCATGGGCACCGCCAGTGTGAAGCTGTCCAACGGCTACACAGTCGCCGCCATCGTCGGGCTCAACCCGGCGGGGTCACCGCTCGACCCGCGCACCTGCCTCCCCTACGGCTACTTCCTCGAACTCGGCGACGAGTTCAACCTGGTGCAGCCCAAGGCCGAGGAATGCGCCGCGGCGGCCACCGGCCGCGGTGGTCCGAACGACGGCTCGGACGGCGCCCCGCGCAACACCACCATCGCCCTCGTGGCCACCGACGCCCCGCTGTTCGACCTCGAGGCCGAGCGCATGGCGCAGATCGCCAATGCGGGCCTTGCCCGGTCCATTCGTCCCATTCACGGCATTGGCGACGGGGACACGGTGTTCGGCATGGCCACGACACTGCCCTCCACCCAAATGAGCAACGGCGATCTGCAAGCCATCTTCAACGCCGGGGCCGATGTCCTCGGACGGGCGGTCGTGCATGCGGTTCTGATGTCCAAGCAGGTCGGCACCAGCCGAGCCGGGTATTGTCAGCAGTATCCGAGTGCCTGTGTGAAGCGTACCGGCGCCGGCAAGTAACGCCGCACCACCCCCTTTAGGACCAGATACATGAAGCGACTCGCCGGCGGGCTGCTCGCCATGCTGATGCTCACCGGGGCCGCCAGTCCCGCAGCGAACACCCTCGACATCTACTTCATCGATGTCGAGGGAGGACAAGCGACCCTCATGGTCACGCCGGCCGGTGAGTCGTTCCTCATCGATGCCGGCTTCCCCGGTGACGGCACGTTCGCGTCGAAACCGGGCGACCCGGCGCAGGCCCGCGACGCCCAACGCATTCTGGCCGCCGCCCGCGATGCAGGCGTGCGCCAGATCGACCACCTCATGCTGACCCACTACCATGGCGATCACATGGGTGGTGTCATCGAACTGTCGCAACTGCTCCCCATCCGCCACTTCATCGATCACTCGGCCCCGAGCGCGGAGGCCGAGGTCGGCGTGCCGGGCACGATGGCCCTGTACGATGCCTACGTGGCCCTGCGGGCCCGCGGCACGCACACCGAGCCCAAGCCGGGTGACCGACTGCCCCTGGGTGGCGTCGACGTCGTGGTGCTGGCCTCGGCCGGCGAGGTGCTCGCCACGCCGCTGGCGGGCGCGGGACAGCCCAACCCGGCCTGTACCGGCACCGGTGAGCCGGCGCAGGAAAAAATCGAGAACCCGCGCTCGACCGCGATCCGTGTGCAATTCGGGGCATTCCGCTTTCTCGACGTGGGGGACCTGAGCGGCGCACCGCTGTTCGCCCTCACCTGCCCCACCAATCTGATCGGCACGGCGGACCTGTACCTGATTGCCCACCATGGTGGCAACGATGGCGCGGATCCGTCGCTGTTCGCCGCCGTGAAGCCCCGCGTGGCCATCTTCAACAACGGCCCGCGCAAAGGCGCGCAGGCACGCACCTTCGCGACGATCCGCGGGATCCCCACCCTCGACGGCTGGCAGCTGCATCGCAGCGGGAACCCCGGCGTCGAGAACGTTGCCGACGCTCGCATCGCCAATCTCGACGAGAGCACCAGCGCGTGGCTGAAGGTGTCCGCCAGCCCCGATGGCAGCTTCACCGTCACCAACGGGCGCACCGGGCAGTCCACCGCGTATCCGCGGTAACCGCACCGCACTCATCACCACACGAGTTCTGAGATGACCGTTCCGACCACGCCCTCCCCGACGCTCGACACGCAGTGGATGCCGTTCACGGCCAACAAGGCGTTCAAGGCGCGACCGCGCCTGCTCGTCAGCGCCAAGGACATGCACTATCAGTCCGATGACGGCCGCGCGATTCTCGACGGGACGGCCGGGCTCTGGTGCGTGAACGCCGGACACTGCCGGCCGACGATCGTGGACGCCATCGTACGCACGGCTTCGACGCTGGATTTCGCGCCGAGCTTCCAGATGGGCCATCCGCTGTCGTTCGCACTGGCCGACAAGCTGGTGAAGCTGCTTCCCACGGGCATGAACAAGGTGTTCTTCTCCAATTCGGGGAGCGAGGCGGTGGATAGCGCACTCAAGATCGCGCTGGCCTACCATCAGGCCCGCGGCGAACCGGCGCGCCGGATGTTCATCGGACGCACGCGCGGCTATCACGGCGTGGGTTGGGGTGGCATTTCCGTGGGCGGCATCGAGACGAATCGCAAAACATTCGCGGCGCAGCTCATGCCGCACATCGATCATCTGCCGCATACGCACGATCTCGCGCACAACGCGTTCTCGAAAGGACAGCCGCTCTGGGGCGCGCACCTCGCCGACGCGCTCGAAACCATGATCGCCACCCACGGCGCCGGCAGCATCGCCGCCGTGATCGTCGAACCGCTGGCGGGATCCACCGGCGTGCTCGTGCCCCCCGTGGGCTATCTGGAACGGCTGCGGGCGCTGTGCACGGCGCACGGTATCCTGTTGATTTTCGACGAAGTCATCAGCGGATTCGGACGGCTGGGTGCTCCGTTCGCGGCGCAGCACTTCGGCGTGACCCCCGACATCATGGCCATGGCCAAGGGGCTCACCAACGCCGCCGTGCCGATGGGGGCCACCGCGGTGCAGAGCGCGCTCTACGACACCGTGGTCAACGCCTCCGAGCGCGGCATCGAATTCTTTCACGGCTACACGTACAGCGGCCACCCGCTGGCGGCGGCTGCAGGCATCGCCACCCTGGACCTGTACGAGCAGGAAGGGTTGTTCGAACGGGCCCGCGCGCTTGCCCCGGAGTGGGAGGCGGCCGTACACACCCTGCGCGATGCCCCGTACGTGATCGACGTACGCAACCTCGGGATCGTGGCCGGCATCGAACTCGAATCGCGCGCCGGTCTGCCGGGCGCCCGCGCGTACGATGCCTTCGTGAACTGCTTCCATGAGCAGGACGCGCTGATTCGCGTGACAGGGGATATCATTGCCCTGTCGCCGCCGCTGACCATCAGTGTCGAGCAGATCCACGAGCTGGTCGGCAAAGTCCGCCGCGCCCTTCTCAGCATCACCTAACGTTACGGACACGGGGCTTCGTGAACGGCACCAGCTACCTCTGGATCAAGGCGCTGCACGTCATCGCCGTCATCGCCTGGTACGCCGGGCTGTTCTACATCTTCCGCCTGTACGTGTACCACGTGCAGAAGCGGAGCGAGCCAGCGGTCACGGCCACACTCGAAGTCATGGAGCGGCGCCTGCTTCGCGCCATCATGACGCCGGCCATGGTCGTGGCCCTAGGGGCGGGAGGGACCATGCTGGTCATGAATCCCGCGCTGCTGAAGATGCCGTGGATGCACGCCAAGCTCGGCGCCGTCTTCTTCCTGCTCGGCTATCACGGCCTCGCCTCGTGGACGCGCAAGAAATTCCTGCAGGGCGAGTACGTGCTCAGCGAAACCGCCTGCCGCTGGATCAATGAAGTGCCCACCATCCTCCTGCTCATCATCGTGATCGGCGTGATTGTGCGACCGGGCGCGTGAGGTGAACACCAACGGCCAGTACGTCACGATCAACGGCGTACGGCTGTGGGTGGAAGACACCGGCGGCAGTGGACCGCCGGTGCTCTTCTCGCATGGCCTGCTCTGGAGCACGCGTATGTTCGACGCGCAGATCGCCGCGCTGCGGTCGCGGTATCGCTGCATCGCGTGGGACCATCGGGGCCAGGGGCAGAGCGACGTGCCGAACGTGCACGCCATCAGCATCGAGGAGTGCTACGCCGATGCCGTTGCGCTGATCGAACGGCTCGGCGTGGCGCCAGTACACATCGTGGGACTGTCCATGGGCGGATTCGTCGCCATGCGCCTCGCCGCGCGTCGTCCCGATCTCGTGCGCTCGTGCGTGCTCCTCGAAACGAGTGCCGAGGCCGAACCGGCGGAGAACGTGCCGAAGTATCGCACGCTCAATCGGGTGGCGAAGTGGTTCGGATTGCGCATTGTGGCGAATAAGGTCATGCCGATCATGTTCGGCACGACCTTTCTCACGGATCCCTCACGCGCCGTCGAGCGGGATGCATGGCGCGAGCGGTTGGCGCGGAACCGCCGAGACATCTGGCGCGCGGTGAATGGCGTGATCGAGCGGGAGCCGATCATCTCAGAACTCGGTCACATCACAGCGCCCACGATGATCATGGTGGGCGATGAAGATGTCGCGACGGTGCCGCTCAAGGCGGAGCGGATTCACGCGGCCATTCGCGGATCGAAGCTGGTGCGCATTCCGCACGCCGGACATTCCAGCAGCATCGAACAGCCCGGTCACGTTACGGCGGCGATCGACGCGTGGCTGGGGCGAAGCGACTAAGGACTGTCGATGGGGCGCACCGCCCCTGGTTTGCGCGGCTTACAGCAGCTTGCGGAGCACGTCGTCGTCGAGCCGGTGCCCGCCGCCGAAAGTGAATTCCTCCACGACCACCCCCATCGTGTCGATGCGCTTGCGCAGACTCCGTCGGAAGGAATCGGTGGCGAATTTGTCCTTGTCCCCCACCACCACCTGCACGGTGGTGCCGGTCCACGCCGCGCGCATGGCATCGTCCGGCACGTCGTGCGCGAGTCCACCCGCCCACAGCACATGCGTGGCCACGTCGGCCCCTTCTTCCGGCACGCCACGGTCGGCGACATCGGCCACCCACCGCATGCTCATGGCGACACCCTGCGAGAAACCGAGCACCTTGATCGCCGGAACGTCACCACGCGCTTCGAGAATCGCGTCGACCTCCTGGCCGACCACCGCGTGCAGCATGCCAAGCGCGTCGCGTAGGTCATCCTCGCGATCATCACGGGTGAGCCACGTGGCCCCGGTGCGCGCGAGATGCTTGCCATCGGCCCGCGGCAGCTCCAGGTAGAAGCGAGACAGCCCCTCGGGGGCGATGACTCGCGTCGCTTTGGGCACCTGCCGGGCGAACGTGGTCAGGAACTCGCTGGCCAGCTGTCCGTAGCCGTGAAACACCACCCACAGCGTGGTGGTATCGGCCGGCTCGGCTCCCGCGGTAGCGTACCGGGCCGTGCGCTCCACGGCGAGCTTGTGCATGGTGATCGCCGCGACGGCGTCACGAGTGGCGTCTTGGAATTCAGTCATCGTGCCTGAAGTCTAGTCACTCCCCCGTCACTTGTTGGCGTCCAGCAGCTTTTTCCGCTCCAGCCAGCTCTGCCCGTCAGTGATCCACGACGCCGCCGGCTCGCCCTTCAAGTAATGGGCGAACCATTGGAGAATGCGCCGCTCGTAGTCCACCGCATTCTCCTTCTTGCCAAGGCCGTGCCCCTCGCCGGGGTACAGCAGCATCACGGCGTTCTTGCCGGCCCGACGGGCATAGTTGTAGAGCTCCACGCCCTGACGCATGTCCACGGTGGGATCTTCGCCACCGATCTCGATCAGCAGCGACTTGGCGCGCATCTCGTGAATCTTCGCGATCGGCGAGTTGCGCGTCATCGCGGCCATGTCTTCCCAGGGCGCGACCTGCATGCGGAACTGCCCCGTCTCCCAGTGATCGAATTCGGGCACCGAGCTCCAGTGCATCTGTCCCGCGAAGCTGACCATGTCGGAGATACCGGCGCCCATCACAGCCGTCGCGAACAGCGAGCTGTGCGTGGCCAGAAACGCCGCCTCATAGCCGCCCTGCGAATGTCCCGCGTGCCCCACGCGCGCCGGATCCACCAGACCGCGCGCCAGCACGCGGCGCACCGCCGGCTCGACCGCATGCAGCACCGAGATGCCGGGCTCGCGCGGACGGAACACGATGTCGGGCATGAGCACGAAATAGCCCTGCTGCGTGAACACGTTCGCGTTGTAGTAGTCGTTCTCGCGCGGCACGATGTAGCGGTGGAGCCCCTGCGTGA
The DNA here is from genome assembly GCA_947462095.1 of Gemmatimonadota bacterium. Lineage (GTDB taxonomy): Bacteria > Gemmatimonadota > Gemmatimonadetes > Gemmatimonadales > Gemmatimonadaceae > Gemmatimonas. The sequence continues at coordinate 851 of CANHNQ010000141.1, read as the reverse complement.
GCAACTCGTACGTGTACACGATCATCGGATACTTCTTGCCGGGCACGTAGTTGGCCGGGTAGTACAGAATGGCCTGCAGGGGCTTGCCGATGGTGCTGGTGAAGTTCATCAGCTCGGCCTTGCCCCATGCGACGTCGCGCTGAAACGTGTTCGTGTTCGACATCGCCTTGGCATTGGCGAGATCGCCCTTCGCCAGATACACGTTCGGCGATTCGTCGAAGCGTTGGCGCGTGTACACATACGTATCGCTGCTGTCGGCCTTCGCCAGCGACGCGAACTGCGCATCGCCGATGGCCAGCGTCGTCACCGTACCATTGGCGAGCCGCGCATAGCCGCTCTTCTTGCTGCGCTTGCCGTACAGCGACAGATACAGCGGCTTCGAGAGGTCCACCGCCCGCTCGACCGCCGTGCCGCCGAATCCGGCAAACGAGACCACGCGATGCTCGAGTCCCTCGCGTGCGCCGTTGGTCAGCATGCGACCGCCGGAGCCGTCGAGCGCCAGCGCCCACACGTCGTAGGCACCATTCACCAGCAGCGTGTTGCCATCGTGCGACCACAGCGGTGCGCCGATGGGCGGCAGTACGTCCATGGGGTGATCGTCTTCGCGATCCACGAAGTCCACGCGGCCACCAGCCAGGCGCGCCGTGAGATTCGTGCGCGTGCCGCTGGCGATTTCCACCGCCCAGTAGTCCCGCCCGTCGAACCACACGTGGCGACGGCCCGTGGGATCGCCACCGACCGACACGCGGATCTTCGTGAGCCGTGTCGTCCGCGCGCCGCTGCTCACATCGATCTTCTAGATGTCGAGGTCACGTCGGCCGAACATCTGCCCGAACGGATACGGCGTGCGG
>CANHNQ010000140.1 GCA_947462095.1 Gemmatimonadota bacterium | reverse complement strand
GATGCACAAGACGATCGCATCGTCGTTGCGCCGGTCAACCAGGACAATGGGGACGGTGCGCTCGGCGATGGCCAGCTTGAGTGTGTCCTGGGAGATCTGACGGTCGAGATAGCCGACGTCCACGGCGCCACCGATCGAACGCAGGCGGTTCGCTAGCGGGTCGTTCGGCGAGATCTGCCGCGTGAGGGCACGCCAGCGCGCCTGCTCGACATCGAGTCCGAGCGCAGCGGTGACAAGTTGATTGATTCGGGTTGCTTGAGCCGACATAGCGCCGTCGAGGGAGCGATGAGCAATGGCGTTCCCGCATCGCCAGGGGCGAGGCGGGAGCATGCGATGAGAGGCGAGCCTAAGTGCCCGCACTCCGGGAGCCGGTACCGCGAGTACTCAGCGGGAGAACGGTGGCGCCCGGGGTGGCGCAGCCTCGAACTGTCCCGACCGAACCAAGCCGTCACGCCGCGCTCGCACGGGCAGGCGGCGATGAGCGTCCCGCACAAGCCTGCAGCACGGGCCCGGCGCGCGTTCGGCACCCGAGACGTGCGACGAGGCCGATCGCTGGCCTCGTCGCCCGGTGCTACGCTGCCATGCGGCGCGCGTTGTCGACCCCAGCCGCACCGAAGCGCGGTCCATCGGCCGGGCGCGGTGCCCCGCGACCGACTGGGCGGCTCCGTCTGCGCGGATCGCGCGCGCGCTCGTGGCCCGGGCGGCCGGCTGCGTCGCCGAGAGGGGCTGATCGTCCGGTGACGCACCGACGCGCAACGCGCACAGCATGGCCACAACGGCCATGACGACGCGGAACAGCCAGGTGAGACGAGGGACGGCGATCATGACCTCAACAAATACGAGATAACTGGTCGGGATTCAAGCGGCGGCGGCGATTGCGCCTGGTGCCGACCGCCCCTGAAGACGCACTGGTGACACTTTCGATACCGATCGGCGTACACTGAGTGGGCAGCCGATCGCACCCGGCGATCCTGTCACCGGCTTTGGTAATGTACGCTTAACGCGCTGATCCATGGTTCGCGGTTCCCTTCGCTCGGCGGCACTCGCGGCCGCTCTCCTTGCCTCGCCAGCCGGTGCGCAGCCCCGCGCCGAACGCGGCGCACCGTCGGGGCGAGGATCGATCGGTGTCCATGTGCAGGTGTCCGAGCCCAAAGGCGAATTCGGCCGGAATACCGGCAACGGCGTCGGCCTCGCTGGCTACGTCCTGCTGCGGCTCGATCCGAACGCGATCGCGAACGTGCGCGGGGATGTCGCCTTCCTGACGTACGGGAGCTCCACGCGGCGGATTCCCTTAAGCGGCACCGGCGGACTGATTCAGCTCGACCTTCGCACCACCAGCAACATCGTGTCCGTGGTGACCGGACCGCAGCTGCTGGGGCCCATGGGCACCGTGACCCCCTACGCCACGGCGCTCGGCGGCTTCTCGGTGTTCTGGACCGCCAGCGCGATCGAAGGGTCGAACAACAACAATGCGCCGTTTGCGACCACGACCAACGCCAGCGACGCGGCGTGGGCATACGGTGGAGCCGTGGGCAGTTACATCCGCGTGAGTAATGGCAGGAATCCGGTCCGTCTTGACCTCGGCGCGCGCCTCCTGCGGCACGATGACGTCCGCTATCTCAACGCCGATCGCGTGCGCGAGGCCTACGCGAGCGATCGGCCGCCCATCACGATTCGTGGCCGCGCCGACTTCGTGACCTACTACCTCGGCGTCAATGCCATCGCGTTCTGACGTGACGGCTTGTCGCGATCAGTCGGTGTCCGGACGCCGGCGCCGCTTGGTCTCGCTCCGCTGACGCTTCTCGGTTAGCCGCCGCTCCACGGAGCCGCGTGTCGGCCGGGTGGCCCGGCGGGGCTTTTGCACGATGAGCGCCCGCGACAGGAGCTGCACGAGCCGCTCAATGGCCGCCCGACGGTTCTGTTGCTGACTGCGATACTCGCCGGCGACGATGCGCAGCGCGCCGACGCTGTCGAGCCGCGAGGCGAGCCGCGCCAGTACCAGCGCGCGCTGCTCCTCGCGCAGGGCGCGCGTGTGCCGCACGTTCCACTGGAGCGCGATTCGCGTGGCACTGCGATTCACATGCTGACCACCGGGCCCGCTGCCGGAGATCGCGGTGATGTCCAGTTCGTTCGCCGGAATCCGCACGCCGGGTACGACATCCACATCGTCCTGCGACGGTGCCGTCATGTCAGCCGTCGCCCGGCGCACGGCATGGGGCTGCCCGCAACGCCGTCGAAATCGCCGCGGGGGAGGGACGCGATACCGAGTCGGGGGCCGCGAAGATGGCCACGTACTCGGAGGGCGCCGTCTCGGTAAACGACAGCTGGGTGTACCCGACTGCCGCCAGCTCGCAGCGGAGCAACACGGGCGGCGTACCATGCCCGAAGGTTGGCCGTTCGAGATCGAGGATCACAAGGCGTCCGCCCGGTCGCATGGCCGTCGCGAGATTCCAGAGTAACGCGAACGGCTGGTCGATTTCATGATACATATGAATCATGATGGCCACGTCGACGCCGGCCGCGGGCAGCCTGGGGTCGTGCGACTCACCACGCACCACCTGAACGTTCCGGAGTCCCTCGCGCCGCACCCGTCGTTGCAGGATGGTGAGGTAGTCGGGAACGATGTCCTGACCGAACACGGTGCCGGAGCCCCCGACCACCGGCGATAGCCGGGTCACGTAATACCCGTCGCCCGCGCCGATGTCGGCTACGCGCTGGCCGCGGCGGAGCTTCGCGAGCTGCACGACCCGCTTGAACTCGCCGACGTCGTCACGGTCGTCCTCGGCGCTCCATCGGGGGGCAACGATATCGGCCACCGGTCGCATCGGGCTCGGGAAGGCGCTGGCCGGCGCGCCCGGCGGTGCTGCCGGTCCGATCGTGTCCTGTGCGGCGTTCAACACGGCGGGGGTCGCATTCCCGCCGCGATCGACGGCGGCCCCGCAGGCGAAGGCCGCGGCCACCATCAGCAGCGGCCACGTGGCTCGGATCATGTTGTGCTCGGTGTGTCGGTGCGCAGATGCACGCGAAGGGCGGCCACACGGCGGCCATCCATCGCGACGATTTCAAGTTCACCACCGGGGTAGGTCACACGATCTCCCATCTTGGGCAGTCGTCCCAGCATTGCGAAGGCGTAGCCGCCGAGGGTCGACCAGTCGCCTTCGGGGATCGGCAGCTTGTGGTCTGATCGCACGTCAACCAGCGACATGGAACCGGCGAGTTCCAGGATCCCCTCGTACAGCAGGGCATCACGTGACAGCGGATCGTACTCGTCGGCGATGTCGCCGACGACTTCCTCGACGAGATCTTCCATCGTGACGATCCCCGCGGTGCCCCCGTACTCGTCGAGGACGACGGCCAGATGCGCCCGGGTCCGCCGGAGATCATCGAGGACCCGTTCGGCGGCGCGGGTGGCCGGCACGAACATCGGCTCACGCAAATGCTCACGCAGCGAGAACGACTCGGGGTGCTCATGGAGCCAGAAGTCCTTGGCGAGGAACACCCCGACGATATCATCGGGGGTGTCGCGGTACACCGGATAGCGCGAATAGCGCTCGCGACGAAGCGTCAGGATCAGCTCGTCGAGCTCGACATCCTCGGCGATGGCGATCATGTCCGTGCGCGGGCGCATCACGTCCAGTGCCTTCTTGTTGTGAAAGTCGAAGACGCCGGCCAACATCGCCGAGTCGGATTCGTCGAGCGTGCCGTGCGCGCGCGCCTGCATCACGAGCAGACGCAGCTCTTCCGGACTGTGTACGTGTCCACCCTCGGACGCGGGCTCGACGCCGAGCAGCTTCAGCAACCGGTTGGCCGTGCCATTGAGCATCCCGATGAACGGTGACATGATCCGCGAGAACAACATCAGCGGCCGCACCACCCACCGGCTCACGCTTTCGGGGCGCGCGAGGGCGATCGACTTGGGCGCCAGCTCGCCCAGCACGATGTGCAGGAAGGTGATGACGAGAAACGCCACCGCGATCCCGGCGCCGGTGTGCACGGCGCCCGCCTCCGGCTCGATCCCGACCACGTGCAGCGCGCGGTCCACGAGCACGGCGATCGCCGGCTCGCCGATCCAGCCAAGGGCCAGCGAGGCGAGCGTGATACCGAGCTGCGTGCCGGAGATGTACCGATCAAGCTGACTGAGGGCACGCTGGACGACTTTCGCGCTGCGGTCTCCCTCGGCGGCCATCTGGTCGATGCGGCTCCGCCGGACGGCCACCAGCGCAAACTCCGCGGCGACAAAAAACGCGTTCAGCAGCACCAGCACGAGCACGGCGAGCAATCGTCCCGAAGCCGAACCGAAGGTGAATTCGTGGACGACGGGCAAAGAAGGGTCAGCAAGCATATTGAAAGGAAACGGACACGCGCGTAATTCGTCAGGGTAGTGCAATCTGCAAGAGTCCCTGACCGTTCGCTTCTGCGGCATTCTGCAAGACCGAGGACAGCTTTGCGCTCTACCCCCGCCATCCCGCAGGTCCCGATTCAAGAGATGCTCGACCCGCGCCGCGTGCTGCGCTGGGTCTGGCTGGGCCGTGTGGTGCTCTCCTGCGCGATTCTGGTGGCGGCGGTCTTTGTCTGGAGTGAGGCGGCGCCGAGCGACACCCTCATCGCCACACTGGCGTTCGCCTGCGCGACGATGGCGACGGTTGGTTCGGCGCTCTATAGCGAGGTCCAACGGCGCACCCTCGGTCTGGGCTTCTACGCGACGCAGTGCGCCATCGACTTGGTGCTGGTCACGGCCGTCGTGCACATCACGGGTGGCTGGAGCTCCCAGTTCGCCGCGCTCTACATTCTGGTGATCGCGAGTGCCGCCCTGCTGTTGCCGTTCCGCGGTGGGCTCGCGGTGGCGGGCGGTGCCTGTGTGCTGTACGCCGCCGATGTCCTCCTGCTCCGGCCGGGCATCCCATATATCGGGATTACCGTGCAGATCGCGGTGTTCGTCGTGGTGGCGATCGGGTCGGGCTATGTCTCCTCACGTCTGCGCCAGGCGGGTGTGGGTCGCGAGGCACTCGCCGCGCAGCTCGTCAAGGTGCAGCTGGAGGCGGCCGACATTCTGCGAACGATCCGTTCCGGAATTGTGACCGTCGACGCCCAGGGGCGATTGCTGTTTGCCAATCCGGCGGCCTCTGAACTGCTCGGCCTCGAGCTTCGGTCGCTGATCGGACGGCCAGTGTTGCACACCTTGATTGGCGTGTCGCCGCAGCTCGCGACGCTTCTCGAGCAGTCGTCGCGCGAGGGCGTGCGTACCACGCGCGCCGAGGGCGTGATCCATCGCGATGGCGAGACGTTGGAGATCGGGGTGACCACCACGATCGCCAATGGCACGCGCCACGAGGGCGGCGTGACGGCGACCGCGATCTTTCAGGACATCTCCGACAGCAAGCGCATTCAGGCATTGCACATCCGCGCCGAGCGACTGCAGGCAGTGGCCGAACTCAGCGCATCGCTGGCCCATGAGATCCGCAATCCGCTGGCATCGATCCGGAGCGCCACGGAGCAGCTGGCCCGTCGTCGGGTGCGCTCGGTGGAGCCGACTGAGGATGATGACGACGAGCGTATTCTGCACGGCCTCGTGGTACGCGAGGCGGATCGACTCAGCCGACTGCTTGCCGACTTCCTCGACTTTGCGCGCGCGCGGGTGACGCGCGTGTCGCGCGTGGACCTCGGCGCGATCGTGAACGCCGCGTCGATGATCGCCGCGTCGCATCCCGACCGACGCGATGGCGTGCAGGTGCAGGTGAGCGTGGCCCCCGAACTGCCATCGGTCGAAGGTGACGAAGACCTGCTGCATCGCGCCGTCTTCAATCTCGTGCTCAACGCCGTGCAGGCCGTGGGGCCCGACGGGCACGTGTTCATCGAGGTCGATCGATATCGCCCGAGCGGAGCAGGTGGTGCCGCGTCGGCCGTGCTGACCGGGGACTTGCTCACCGTGAGCGTGACCGATGATGGCCCCGGCGTTCCTCCTGAGTTGAAGGACCGCTTGTTCGAACCGTTCGTGACCGGCAAGGCCGGTGGCACCGGACTCGGACTCCCGGTGGTCCATCGTGCCGTGGAGGCGCATCGTGGCGTCGTGCTGGTGGACTCGCTGGCTCGTGGTACGCGATTCACCATGCTGCTCCCCACCGCTGGCGGCCACGACGGCGCCCGCCGCGGTGAAACGCCTGTGTACGCGTCTGCCCCCTTTGCGCCGCATCAGGATGAGTCGGCGGAAGACCAGCGTTCCCGTCCTCTCGGAGTTGTGTCGTGACCCTTCCTGCGCCCGCCGCTGACGCACCACGCGTGCTCATCGTAGACGACGAAACGGGTATCCTCGATTCGTTGCGTATACTGCTCAAGAACGAAGGCTTCATTCCGTTCACGGCGCACGGTGGCCGTGCCGGCGTGGAGCGCATCGCTGAACTGCGGCCGGACATCGTGCTGACCGACGTGCGGATGCCCGATGTGAGTGGCGTACAGGTGCTCAGTACGGCCCGTCAGGTTGATCCCGAGGTGCCGGTGATCCTGATGACGGCGCAGGCCACGTTGCAGTCCGCCATGCAGGCGGTCAACGAGGGGGCGTTCTATTACATCCAGAAGCCGTTTCGCAACGATGAACTGCTGACGATTCTGCGCCGCGCCGCCGAGCATCGAAAGCTGCGCGCCGAGAACACCACGTTGAAGCAGGAGATCAAGCGGCGTGAGCGTACGACTAGCGGTCGACCCATCGGACGCAGCAAGCCGTGGCTGGACGTGTTGCGTCTGGCCGAAACCGTCGCGCCCACGGATTCCACCGTCCTCCTGACCGGGGAGTCAGGTACGGGCAAGGAAGTGATCGCGCGGTACATCCACGAGTTGAGTACGCGATCGGAGAACAGCTTCCTCTCGATCAATTGCGGTGCGCTCCCCGAGTCCCTGCTGGAAAGTGAGCTCTTCGGTCACGTGAAGGGATCCTTCACCGGCGCGGTGAAGGACAAGTCGGGGCTGTTCACGGCCGCGAATCAGGGGACGTTCTTCCTCGACGAAATCGGCGAGACGACGGCGTCCATCCAGGTGAAGCTGCTGCGTGTGTTGCAGCAGCGTGAAGTGATCCCCGTGGGGGCAACCGAAGCGATCTCGGTGGACACGCGCGTGCTCGCGGCCACGAATCGCGACCTCGAAGAAGAGATCAAGCGCGGGAGTTTTCGCGCTGACCTGTTCTATCGCCTGAATGTCATCGCCGTACACTTGCCCCCGTTGCGTCAGCGTCAGGACGACATCCCGCTCCTGGCGGAGTCCTTCCTCGCCCGGAGCGCCACGCTCCGCAACGAGACGGTCAAGCAGCTTCGCGAGGACACCCTCGATGCGCTGATGGCCTATGCGTGGCCCGGAAACGTGCGCGAACTCGAAAATGCGCTGGAGCGTGCCGTGATCCTGTCGGCGGGCTCCGTGATCGAGCCGGATGCGCTGCCGGAGCGTGTGACGGCCCGTCGAGCCGAGCCGCTGGTGAGCGAGCGTACCCCGGTGTCGCCGACGCTCGAAGCGATCGAGCGTGCCTACATCCAATGGGTGCTGCAGAACGAAGGCGGCAACAAGAGTCGTGCGGCCGACATGCTCGGGATCGATCCGTCCACGTTGTATCGCAAGCTTGCCCGCTACGGCGACGCCTGATACGGCCAGCGCCGATCGCGTGCCGCGTGGATGCTGCGGAGGCCGCGGCATGACTGTCACACGCCGCGCCGGCGCATCACGCGGCCGGACACGGCGACGCGAAGGCCGGATGACCCGACTCTTGCACGCTGCAAGGAACCGTGCGAAAGGCAAGGCGCGATACGCCGAGCCGACCGGGAATGAAATGATGTAACGTGTTATTGGACAGCGTGTTAGCGTGGTTCCGTCAGCGTGGCAAGGCAGTTGCCATTTGTCATGGTGTAGCGTCGGACACCACTACCGGTGACCAGCGTCGTTAGACCCCCACTGGAGACGGCATATGCAGCGCACGCGCAAGGGATTTACCCTCATCGAACTTCTGATCGTCGTCGTCATCATCGGCATCCTGGCCGCGATCGCGATCCCCAAGTTCGCCGAGACGAAGCGGAAGGCGTACGTCACGGCCATGAAGTCGGATCTGAAGAACCTGGTGTCGTCGGCGGAAGCGTTCTATTCGGATAACAACACCTACACCGGCTACACGGCGCCCACGGGTTCGTCGGGCGTGACGCTGACCTACACCGGTTCCGCGACGGGATGGTCGGCCACGGCGACGCACGCGAACGTGTCGGGCGCGACCTGCTCGATTGGCACGGGTACGGACACGCCGAGCGGGCTGGCCGAAGGCCAGCCGGGCGGCGCGACCTGCAAGTAATGTCGCACGATGGCGGAGTGCTGCTCCGCCTCGTGTAGGGCTACCTGATGGGGGGGAGGGGTCGAGCACGTGCTCGACCCCTTTGCCGTTGCTGGTGCCGTCGTCGTGCCGTCGTCGTGGCCGTCGTCGTGCCGTCGTCGTGGACGTCGTCGCGGCGCCGACGGATGCGAATGTCTCGCACATTGCAGGTTGTCTGGCGAAATGAAACGTTGGCGGTCCGCTCCACGCGTCATGGTGGACACGAAAAGCGTTCAAAATCAACGACTTGGAGTTTGTATGCCTCGTGGTACGCCAGTTGCCAAACGAGATAGTAACGACACGGGCGCCGATGCTCGTTCG
>CANHNQ010000139.1 GCA_947462095.1 Gemmatimonadota bacterium | reverse complement strand
GAGGAGGATGTCTTTGATTTCGCCGGGGCGCAGGGCGGTCTGGGTAGCCATGAGGCAGGGGCTTTATATGCGTGGTAACGATTCGGGGACAGCTTGTGAAAATTATCACAAGGGGGGAGTCGGTGCAACCCAGCGGTGTGGGTCGGTTTTGGGGGCCCGGCAACGGCAACGGCAACGGTAACGGCAACAGCAACGGCCAGAACACGGATCAACGGATATCACAGAAACAACACGGATAAGCCCGACTGCCGGAGAGGCCGGCGCGGCCGACGGAATTGCTTTTGATTAAAAAAGCGCTCCGGGGGGAGGCGTCGCGGAGGCCGGTCGCCCACGCGGAGCAGATCCGTGTTGTTACCGTGTCATCGGTATGATCCGTGTTCTGGCTGTTGCCGTTGCCGTTGACGACGGTCGTGCCGCCTAACCCGCCGTCGGATCCCCGAACGCGGCCTGCCCGAACCGCTCCAGCAGATCGACCGCCCGCAGGCGGGACAGACTGGAAGCCCGCGCACCGACGAGGCGCTGGGTCGTGCTGGAGAGATGCGATGAACTGGCGAAACCCAGCACCTGCGCCACGTCACGCACGTCGAAGCCGGCGTTCTTGGAGAGTTCGGCGGCGGCCAGCACCCGGACGAGGTCGATGACCCGCTTGAGTGTGGGCGCGCGACCGACCGCGAAGCTGCGGGACAGGTGCTCGCGTGACACGCTGAGCTCCTTGGCCAGCTGGTCGGTACGCACCGGGCGACCGGCGCGACGCACGACGCTCTGCCAGACCGCGAGCTGCAGCGGGGTTTCGAGATGGAGCACGGCGGGCGGCTGCGAGAGCGCCCGCTCGAAGCGGCTCGAGAACGCACGACGGAGCACGAGGTCGCGCGCGACGCTGTCGTCCACGCCTTCCACCAGCACGTCGGTCACCCCGGCATCGGCGGCCCGGGCCACGAGCGGCGCATCGGCCGGCAGCAGCGTGGTAATCAGGACGAACGGGAGACTCGGAAACTCCTCGGCGCGGGTGAGGAGGCGCTGCGCGTCGTCACCGGCGCCCGCGTCGATGATCACGACATCGACGAGCTCCTTGAGCAGGTACTCCTCGACATCGGCGGCGCTCTTGGCCGCATGCACGTGCGCGCGACGCCGCGGGAAGGCGGCGCGCACCAGCGCACGCGCGCGTTCGCGCTTCAGCAGCGCGACGACGCACATGGGGGTAGCAGCGCTCTCGGTGCCGGTTCGGGGGGGCATCAGCGCGCGTGATGGGTGTGCACGCCGGCGCGAGGCGTCGGGGCCTGCGCCGGGTCGCCGGCGGGGTCCTCACCACGAACCATGGCATGCGCGCGCACCAGCACGTCACGCGCGTTGGCGTACGACACCAGCGTCGTGGCCTCCTGGAAGGTCGCCCACCGACAGGCCGTGATCCCCTCGGCCCGCTGCGGCGTGGTCCCCGAGGCGTCGCTGCGCATGAGGTAGAAATGACAGACTTTGTGCACAAGCCGACCGCGAAAACGGAAGAACCAGTCGATCGTGTCGATAGCGCCGTCGAGGGCGACATCGTCGAGCCCGGTCTCCTCGCGCACTTCGCGCAACGCCGCGGCGTCGGGCGGCTCGTCGGCTTCGAGATGGCCCTTCGGGAATCCCCAGTTCTGGTAGCTGTCGCGGATGAGCAGGAACAGCGGCTCGCCCTCCTGCACGCGATACACGACGCCGCCGGCCGATGTCTCGAGCGTGGCGCGCCCGGAGCGCTTGCTGGGATTCCGCGATGTCGTCACGGCGCGGCTACTGGAGGATGCCGAGAAACGACACGACTCAGCCCACCTTCGCGGCAACGCCGATGAGGGGCGCGCTGCCTTCGAGCGTCGCGCGCCCTTCGATGAACTGCCGCACGAGCGGGTCGGTGCTGTGCTGGATTTCGTCCACCGTCCCGACGGCGCGCACCTGTCCTTCGTACAGCATGGCGATGCGCGTGCCCACGGTGTAGGCGCTCCGCATGTCGTGGGTGATGACGATGCCGGTGACTCCCAGCTGCTCGCGCATGCGGACCATGAGGGCGTCGATCGTGGCCGAGGTGACCGGATCGAGCCCCGTGGTGGGTTCGTCGTACAGGATGTACTTGGGGCGGAGTGCGATGGCGCGGGCGATGCCGACGCGCTTCCGCATGCCCCCCGAGAGTTCGGCAGGCATGCGGCTCTTCACATCGGGGAGATCGACGAGCGAGAGCGCTTCATCCACGCGCGTGGTGATTTCCGACTCGCTGAGCTCGCCCTGCTTGCGCAGCCCCATGGCGACATTCTCGCCGATCGTCATGGAGTCGAAGAGCGCCGCGAACTGAAACACGTAGCCGATGCGTCCCCGCAGGGCGTACAGGTCTTTGCGCGCGAGCTGATCGACGCGGAGGCCATCGACCCAGACCTCTCCGTCGTCGGGCTCGAGGAGTCCGACGATGTGCTTGATCGCCACGGACTTGCCGGTTCCGGAATAGCCGATGATCACCATGGTTTCGCCTTCGTTGACCTGAAGCGAGAAGCCGCGGAGTACCTGCTTGGGCCCGAAAGCCTTGTGGACGTTCTTGAACTCGATCATGAGATCACAAATGTACCGCCAAAATCCGGCGAAGGTAGACGTGTACCGCGGCCTACAGCGCAGAAGGGGCGCCCGATCGTCGGACGCCCCTCGTTGGTGCCTGCCCTGCTGCTGTCCCGGCGTCGCCGGTTGGCCGCGTTAGGCCGCGAAGCTGGAGAGCGCGCGACCCACATCGCCTTCGCGGAGGCGCTTGAGGGCGCGGTCACGGAGCTGGCGCACCCGTTCGCGCGTGACGCCGAGCATGCTGCCGATCTCTTCGAGCGTGTGCTCCCGGCCGCCTTCGAGCCCGAAGTAGAGCCGGAGGACCTTGGCGTCGCGCGGCGGCAACGTGGAGAGCGCCTGCTCGATTTCGTCGGTGAGGAAGCGGTTCATCGCTTCTTCTTCGGTGTCGGGCATTTCATCGGCGACGAAGCGCTCGATGAGGGAGCGATCGCCATCGGGATCCATCGGCGCGTCGAGCCGCACGTCGCCGGTGTTCAGGGCGGCGAGCGATTGCACGACGTCGACCGAGAGGCCGGTGACTTGCGCGAGCTCTTCGGGCGACGGCTCACGACGGAGCTTCTGCCGGAGGATTTCCGAAGCCTTGATGATGCGCGAGAGGTCGGCGGTCCGGTTGAGCGGCACGCGCACGGTGCGTCCCTGCCGCGCGAGCGACGAGAGAATCGCCTGGCGAATCCACCACACGGCGTACGAGATGAACTTGACGCCCTGGTCGGGATCGAACTTCCGCGCGGCCGTGAGCAAGCCGACGTTGCCCTCACCGATGAGATCGATGAGCGGCAGGCCGCGATTCTGGTACTTCTTGGCCACCGAGATCACGAAGCGGAGGTTGCGCTTGACGAGTTCCTGCAGCGCGTCCTGATCGCCGGTCCGGATTTTTTTCGCGAGCTCGATCTCTTCGGCCGCCTTGAGGAGCGGATACGTGCTGACTTCGTAGAGATACTGGTCGAGGATATCGCGCTCGGGTTCACTGGGCGCGATGCCCGCGGGTGCCGCACGACGGCGCTTCCGCTTGACTTCAGTCATGGCGTTCTATGAGACCTTGGGATGGGACATCATCCCTGAAGGAGGAAACGAAATGGAAACGGCTTGCCCACAAACGGCGCCGGCGCCCCAAAAGATCCCTGCCGGATAGACCGGGGTATTTGTAGGTGCAGCCTTGCAAGATACGCCGACGGGACGCTTTCGCCAGTGTAATTTGCGGAACTCTGCTTGACGCCGGAGATACACCTCACTAGACTGCGCGTTCCTGATGCCCTCGTCGGCACGGTGCCGCCAGCGCGCGGTATCGAACGGCGGCAGCGTGGGGAGCCAGCACCGGGGGCGTAGCTCAGTTGGGAGAGCGCTTGAATGGCATTCAAGAGGTCAGCGGTTCGATCCCGCTCGTCTCCACTCCGGTAGGTGAAGGGTAGTGCCGTGGGTCTGCGGGAATAGCTCAGTTGGTAGAGCACAACCTTGCCAAGGTTGGGGTCGCGGGTTCGAGTCCCGTTTCCCGCTTGTAGTACAACGGTGTCTTGGGTCGTTAGCTCAGTTGGTTAGAGCGCCACGTTGACATCGTGGAGGTCACAAGTTCGAGTCTTGTACGACCCATACGTTGGTTTGTGTGTGCTGGTGTTGGACGACCTGGTGACTGCTCGTCGGTAGCGAGAGCGGGTCTGAGTCGCTAGGTTCCGGGACTCTCTGTAAAGAGAGGCTGTGCGTTGATCGTGGTGCATCGGAGTTCTGCGCCTATAGCTCAATTGGATAGAGCATCTGACTACGGATCAGAAGGTTGGAGGTTCGAGTCCTTCTAGGCGCGTAGTGGTTTGGATGCAGGTAGCACCATGAGATCGCACGGGGCGTAGCTTAGCCCGGTAGAGCGCCTGCTTCGGGAGCAGGAGGTCGCAGGTTCAAATCCTGTCGCCCCGACTGTATAAACTGAAAGCCCCCGCCGTGACTCCGGTCTCGGCGGGGGTTTTTCGTTCGCGCTCCGGCGCCCGTCAGCGCCCTGTCCCCTCTAACTGCGCCTCCACGACCTGCAGGATCTGGGTCGCCGACGATGGCTTCGGGATGTAATTCACCCCCGCCACCAGCGGCGGATCGTACCGTTCGAAGTCGGGGTCGTAGGCGCTCATGTACACCACCTTCAGGTCGGGCGCGCGCGCGCGGAGTTCCTGACTGAGCTGCATCCCCCCCATACCGCCGGGCATCACGAGGTCGGTCAGGAGGAGGTCGAACGGGCCAGCCTCCTCCCACTGCCCCACCCCGGCCGCACCGTCGGCGGCGCACGCCACATGCATGCCGGCGCGCTCGAGGATGCGCTGTATGGTGCGCCGCACATCATCGCGGTCTTCCACGAGCAGCACGCGCGCCGACGGCAGGCGCATCGACGGCAGGCGCGGCGTGGCCGTCGACTCGCTGAGGCGCGCGAGCGGGATGGCCAGCGCGTCGGTGGCGTCGGCGAGCGGGACCCCGAATTCAAAGGTGGTACCCGCCGGCGACGTCTCCAACACGCGTACGTACCCGTGGTGCTCCTGCGCCACGGAGAACACCGTCGAGAGGCCAAGCCCCGTGCCGGCACCTGCCTCCTTGGTGGTAAAGAAGGGCTCGAAGAGGCGCGGCAGATTCTCGGGACGAATGCCGTGCCCGGTGTCGCTCACCTGCAGCACGGCATAGGGACCAGGCCGCACATCGCCCTGCCCCATGATGATCGTGGCCGCCGTGGCGTCGTCGAGCGGCACGACCCGGGTGCTCACCGTGAGCTGGCCACCCTCAGGCATCGCGTCGCGGGCGTTGATCACGAGATTCATGACCACCTGCTCGATCATCGACGGATCCGCCATGATCCAGAGCGGCGCGAGCGACGGCTTGATGCTGAGCGAGATCGCACTCGGCATCAGCCGCGCGAGCAGCCGCGCGAGGCCAGTGCCAATGTCGTCGAGATCGACCCGGCGCTCTTCCTTGGTCTGCCGGCGCCCGAAGAGAAGCAGCCGTCGCGTGAACGTGGAGGCCCGCTGCACGGCGTCGTCGAGGTCGCGCACGACCTGCCGCGCGTCGGTGTCGAGTGTGTTCGAGCGGCTGATCTCGTACACCTGCAGCGACATGGCCGACAAGATGTTGTTGAAGTCATGCGCGATGCCGCCGGCGAGCTGGCCGACCGCCTCCATCTTCTGGCTTTGCTGCAGGCGCCGTTCGCTGGCGACGAGGGACTCGGCCATTCTCGCCTGTGCCGTCGACGCCTCGCGACGTTCCGCGAGCGCCGCTGCGAGGGTCAGTCCGGTGATGGTGATAAACCCCACGTACCACTGCAGCGACAGCAGGCGCTCGTCCTGCGTCGTGCCGCCCAGCACCGAACGCTGGGTATCGATCACCACGACGAAGGCGAGCACGGTGATGATGCCCACCACGGTCATCGTGCCGCGCACGCCGAAGCGCAGCGCCGCCCACAGGAGGGGGAGGACCAGCGTGTAGGGACGCAGGTCGATGGTACCGAAGATCTGCGTCCCATTAAAGATCAGCAGCGTCTGCACAGACACCAGCCCGGCCAGGGCGGCCGCTTCGGCCACGAAGGCCACGCGCGAGCCGGGCACGTAGGCGTCGTGGGCCGGTCGCGACCACGCCACGATGAGCGGCGTGATGACCAGCATCCCGAGGAAGCCGCCGATCCACGTCGGCATGAAGTCGGACCAGAAGTGCCGCCCGGCGGCATCTGCGAGGAACCCGGACAGGACGCTGTTGACGCTCACGCCGATGGCGGAGGCGATCACCAGCGTGGGCAGATCACTCAGCCGGGTGAAGCGCATGTCGGCACCGCGCCAGCGGGTGACGATTTCCGCGGCGATGAGACATTCGACGTAGCTGGCGGCGATGTAGCCGAGGGTGAGCCAGCTGGGCGGGAAGGCACTGGGGGAGGCGAGGCGTCCAACGGTGAAGGCCACCGTGAGCACCACCCATCGGGGAATGTGCCGAAAGAGCAGCAGCCCCGCGAACAAGGCACCCGCAGGGGGCCAGAGGGGCGCGATCGGTCCCGAGCGGGAGATGTGCAGCGCCACGAAGTAGAGGGCGCCGTACGCGACCGCGAACCACAGCAGATCTGCCGCCGCTCTCCGGACCTCCGGTCCTCGCAGGAGCCAAGGCCGCGGGCGGGAAGGATGCGTCATTACTGTCGCTGCGAGGTGCTGTGTTTACCGCGCCGGCGCCGTCAGCCCTGGGTCCACTTGGTGACCAGCCGCTGCCACGGAATCACCGCCGCCACCAGCGCCAGCGTGATCAGCGTGCCGATGAGCGCCTTCTTCGCCTTCGCGGCTGAGCCCGGGGCCTTCTTCACCAGGACGCCCGACACGGTGGCGGCGACCACCGCCAGCACCATCAGGAAGGGGTGCTCCACGACCAACCGACGCAGCGCCGGATTCTTCATGGTGTCGCCCATCGAGGCCCGCGCCGCGGCCACGGCCGGACTGACGAACCACAGGCCGAGGCCGGCCAGCAACTGCAGATGGACCAGCGACGTGAGCCGTCGCACCAGACCGGTATCGGCGTCCGACCACGTCGCGCTGCGCCCGATGGCCCGCACGATCACCAGGCCGCCCACGAGAAGGACCGCCCAGGCCAGCAGGTTGTGCGCCCCAATCAAGAATCCGTACATCCGATCGTCCTCCGAAATTTGAAACGCACGCGGCGCGTCGGGCCGCTCTCCCGTTCTCAGGGAATGTTATCCTGAATGTCGCCGCCGCGCTCTTTCTTTCTCCTCACGCCACCCGCCGATGCCGATGTCCCTCTCGCTCTCGCGCCAAAAGGCGGGCAACGTGCTCGTGCTGGTGATCGTCGTCGCGCTCAACGGCCTCGCAGCCACCGGCGCGATGAGCGGCGCTTCGATTGGCGACATCGCCAACCGCTACCGCTCGCTGTTCCTCCCGGCGTCCTATGTCTTCGGCATCTGGAGTCTGATCTACCTCGGGCTCATTGCCTCGGCGGTTTATCAGGCGCTGCCCACGGCCGGCGCCGAGCGCGCCGTAGCGCGCCTCGGGATCTGGTGGGCGGTGACGGGCGTGCTGAATGTGGCGTGGATCTCGCTGTTTTCGTTCGGACAGTTCGCGCTGGCGCTGCTGGTGATGGTGGTTTTTCTCATCACGCTGATCGCGATTGGGGAACGCGTCCGCGGCGGGAAGGAGGGCGCGGAACATTCCCCGCTAGTAGAACAGGCATTCCTGGTGTGGCCGCAGGACCTCTACCTCGCGTGGATCTCGGTGGCGCTGATCGCGAACAGTTTTCAGTTCGCGCACGCCGTGGAGTGGGGCGGCTTCGGCATCGCGGAATCCACGTGGGCCGTGGCGATGATGCTGGTGGCGACGCTCCTCGGTACGATCATGGCGTGGGGGCGCGGCAACTGGCTCTTTCCGCTGGTCGTGGCCTGGGCGCTGCGCGGCATCGGGGCGCGATACCCGGAGGTCGCGGCCGTGGCAGGCACCACTCGATGGCTGGTACCCGCCGGGGTCGCGGCCGGCGCGGTCGCGTGGCTGGCCGGACGGCGCGCCCGCCGCTGCGCCCCTACTTGGCGGTGACCTTTGCCAAGGCTGCCTCGAACGCGAGTCGTGCTGCGTCGTCGCTGCTGATGCGCCGGGTCAGTTCGCCGTAGCGCGCCTCGGTCAGCCCCTGCGCTTGCAGCGCCCGCTCCCGCTCCGCGCGGTACTTGGCGCGCAGTTCGGCCAACACCTCGGGCTTCTTGTTCTTGGGATCGGCATACTCGGCGTCGGCCCGCTCACGGAGGGTGATCAGGGCCGCGTGGACGCGCGCGAAGGGCACCATCGCGGCCACACTGTCGGGGTGGGGCGCCGCGGCGACGGGCAATACGGTGGTCGGCGGCGTGGCCGTCTGTGCGTGGAGCGAACGGGGGGAACCCATCATGGCACAGCCGATCGCCAGCAGGGGAACGAGGCAGCGCAACACGGTAAACTCCGGGGGCCGAGTGAGAGCGGCGGGCACGACACCGCCTCCAGAAGCTCTGCCCATGGGGACTGGGCGTCAACAGGTTGGCGCGAGAACGCGTTTGCTTCTTGCCATTCCGTCGTTTGCGCCCGAACGTTCAGTATCTGGAGTTCCCTCCCGTAGGCCCCCCCGCTCCCCCCCCGCACGAGGTCAGGCATG
>CANHNQ010000138.1 GCA_947462095.1 Gemmatimonadota bacterium | reverse complement strand
TCTACGCCGGCGTCGCCAGCGGCGGCGTGATGCGCACCACGAACGGTGGTGAGTCGTGGGATTTCATTACCGACAACAAGATCCCGCTCGGCTCGATCGGTTCGATCGCGGTGGCGGAGTCGAACCCGAACGTCATCTACGTCGGCACGGGCTCGGACGGCGTGCGCAGCAACGTCTCCACGGGACGCGGCGTGTACAAGAGTGTCGACAACGGCGCCTCGTGGCAGTTCGTGGGGCTGTACAACGTCGGCCAGATCGGCGCGGTGCGCATTCACCCCACGAATCCGGACATCGTGTGGGTGGCGGCCTACGGCGACATCTTCAAGCCGAACAACGATCGTGGCGTGTTCAAGACGACCGATGGCGGCAAGTCGTGGAAGAAGACGCTGTATGTGAGCGACAGCACGGGCGCGATGGACGTGGAACTGCAGCCCGGCAATCCGAACGTGGTGTACGCGTGGATGAACCGTATCGAGCGCAAGCCGTGGTCGATCATTTCGGGCTCGCGTGAAGGCGGTTTCTACAAGAGCACGGATGGCGGCGACAGCTTCACGAAGATGGTGGGCGGCCTGCCGAATCAGATCACGGGCAAGGGCAACCTGGCGGTCACCGCCGCCAATCCGAACCGGATCTACGCGCTGGTGGAAGCGCTGCCGGGCGGCGGGTTGTATCGATCCGATGATGCCGGTGCGAGCTGGGCCCTCATGAACAGCACGCCGGGGCTGATCACGCGTCCGTTCTACTACACGTCACTGGGCGCGGATCCGTCGAACGCGGACGTGGTGTACGGCGGCGCCGAGACGTTCTACAAGAGCACGGACGGCGGCAAGACGGTGGCCCCGTTCCGCACGCCGCACGGCGACAATCACGACATCTGGATCAATCCGACGAACAGCAACACGATGGTGCAGTCGAACGACGGCGGCGCCAACGTGTCGTTCGACGGCGGTAAGACGTGGAGCTCGCAGGATGTCCAGCCGACGGCTGAGTTCTACGGCGTGTGGCTCGACAATCAGTTCCCGTACAAGCTGTACATGGCGCAGCAGGACAACAGCACGTACATCGTGCCGAGCAACAACGACGTGTTCAACATGGGCGCGGTACGTACGGGTCCGGGCTGCGAGACGGGTCCGATCATCCCGCATCCGAGCGACCGGAATCTCGTGCACGGCAACTGCAAGGGGCAGTACTCCCTGATGAACCTCGAAGCCGGCGTGACGAAGAACTACTGGATCGGCGCGCAATCGCTGTACGGCAACGATGGTGGTGATCTCGACTACCGCATGCAGCGCACGACGCCGATGGCGCTGTCGCCGCACGATCCGAAGGTGTTGTACTACGGGTCGCAGTTCCTGCACCGCACGCGCAACAACGGCGCGTCGTGGGAGAAGATTTCCCCCGATCTCACGTGGTTCCCGAAGTGCTGTCAGGGCGGCAGCGGTGAGCCGATCACGCGCGACGTGACCGGTGAAGAGTTCTACAGCACGCTGTACGCGATTACCGAGTCGTCGCTGGAGAAGGGTGTGATCTGGACCGGCTCGAACGATGGTCCGTTCTCGGTGACGCGTGACGATGGCAAGACGTGGAAGCGCGTGACGCCGAAGGAGCTCGGTGAAGGTGGTCGTGTGGCGTGGATCGAATCGTCGCCGCACCGCAAGGGCTCGGCCTACTTCGCGACCTATCGCTACCTGCTGGGCGACTACAAGCCGTACATCTACCTCACGAACGATTACGGCAACACGTGGAAGCTGCTCACCGATGGCAAGAACGGCATTCCCGCCGATGCCCCCACGCGGGTGGTGCGTGAAGACCCCGTGCGCGAAGGACTGCTGTACGCCGGCACCGAGTTCGGCATGTACATCTCGTTCGACAACGGTGGGCACTGGCAGCCGTTCAACCTGAACATGCCGCAGATCCCGATCAACGACATCAAGGTGCACCGTGGTGACCTGGTCATCGCGACGCAGGGTCGCGCCGCGTGGATCATGGACAACATCTCGGCGTTGCAGCAGATCGGCCCCACCACGCAGAGCGAGGCATTCACCCTCTTCACGACGCGTGACGGGTACCGCACGACGACCACGCCGCAGTTGCTCGGTCCGTCGGTGGATTATTTCCTGGCCAGCGCACCAAGCGACACCGTGCGGATCGAGATCGTCGATGCGGCCGGCAAGGTGGTGAATACGTACAAGAGCGGCATCATTCCGCAGGCGCCTCGTCCGCGCTTCGGCGGCGGGGAGGATGATCCCGATGAGGCGATGATGGCGGGACGTGGCGCCCGTCCGGCACTGGTGGCGCCGACGGTGAACCTGGTCACGAAGAACGCCGGTATGAACCGCTTTGTGTGGGGCGTGCAGCATGCCAACGGACTCGGCTCACCGCCGGGCACGTACACGGTCAAGGTGACGGCCGGCGGCGTCACGAAGTCGGTGCCGTTGCGCGTGCGCATCGACCCGCGCCTGGCGGCCGACGGCACGACGGAAGCGGATTTGCAGGCGCAGTACACGCACAACCTCAAGATGCGTGAGATGGTGGCCGACGTGAACGCGCTGCTGGCCCGCGTGCGTACGGCCGAAGCCAAGTACAAGGGGGCGACCGGCGCTGCGGCCGATACCGCCACCAAGGTGAAGGAAGTGAGCGAGATCGTGAACACGCAGCCTATTCGCTACGGCAAGCCGGGGCTGCAGGCGCACATTCAGTATCTCGCCGGCATGACGGCGCGGGCTGACCAGAAGGTGGGTCAGGATGCCTACGAGCGGTACACGTTCCTGCGCAAGGAACTGGAAGCCGCGAAGGCCAAGCTCGATCGCGCGATCGGGCCGGCCACCCGCATGTAGTCGCGACGCATGCTCGATGCGATTCGCACGTTGATCGGAGACAGCGTGCCGGGGACTCCTGGCACGCACTCCCGGGTACATACGCACGACGTACGGGTCGCGGCGTGCGCGCTGTTGGTGGAGCTGGCCTGTGCTGATGGCGAGTTCAGTGAGGCTGAGCAGGCCCGGATCATGGACATCCTGCAGCGGCACTTCGGTGTGGACGAAGCCGGCGCCCGGCTCATGCTGGGCGAGGCCGCGGCGGCCAATCACGATGCGGTGGACCACTTCGTGTTCACGCGGCACGTGGTGAAGGACTACGACGTCGCGCAGCGCATCGTGCTGGCGGAGCTGATGTGGCAGGTGGCGCTGGCCGACGGCTCCCTGGACAGCCAGGAGTCGTACCTCATGCGGAAGCTGGCCAGCCTGCTGCAGCTGGAGCCGGCCTTTCTGGCCCAGGCCCGGAAGAAGGCGGAGTAGGGACCCCTGTCGGCGCCGGGAACCCTTTCGGCGCTGATTGGGTAAATTCCGCAGCTGTTGTCGATCCCGCCATTCCCATTCCGACCAACCTCACCTTATGTCGTTCACTCATACGCTTCGTCGCGGCGCCTATGCCGTGGCTGCCCTTTCGCTCATCACCGTGTCTGCATCGGCCCAGGGTGGCATGCAGATGGATCCCAAGGCGCCCGCGTCGCCGCGCGACTCGGTGATCACCACGATCGCCGGCTCGGACATCACCGTGAACTACGGACGCCCCTCCAAGCGTGGCCGCGTGATTTTCAACGGCCTCGGCGACATGAAGTGGGGCATGGTGTGGCGCACGGGTGCCAACGAGGCCACGCACTTCACCACGAGCAAGCCGCTGGCCTTCGGCGCCATCACGGTGCCGGCCGGTACGTATACGCTGTTCACGAAGCTCGAAGAGAACGGCAAGTGGGAGCTGGTTGTGAACAAGCAGACGAAGCAGTGGGGCACGGCCTATGATGCCAAGCAGGATCTCGTGCGCATTCCCATGACGGTGACGAGCAACAACGCCGTGGTCGAAAAGATGGAGATCATGGTGAAGCCGGCGGGCAAGGGCGGCGAAATCATTGTGGCATGGGACACGTACAAGGCCGTGGCGGGGTTTACGGTGAAGTAAGGGGTAGGGAGTACGAAGTACGGGGTACGGAGCGCATTCGCTTCGTACCCCGTGTTCGTTTCTACCCCATACTCCTTACCCCGTACTCCCTACGTCGCCGTTAATGCCCAATCGCCCCCGCATCACGATCGCGCGGGTCCGCGGCCCCTTGTCGCACGCCCTTGGCGTTCACAAAGATCGAATGCGCGGTGCCCTGATTGCCGCCGAGTCGCACGGTGTGGCCCATCGCTTCCAGTGCCTTCACCGTTTCCGGTCGCGTGCCGTTGCGCTCCATCGTGATGACGTTGGGCAACCACTGATGATGCAGGCGGGGGGCGTTCACGGCATCCTGTACGGGCATCTGGAAGTCGATGAGATTGAGCACGACTTCCATGACGGTGTTGATGATCGTGCGTCCGCCCGGGCTGCCGACCACGGCCACGAGCTTGCCGTCCTTGGCGAGAATCATCGGCGTCATGCTGGAGAGCATGCGCTTGCCGGGCTGCGCGACGTTGGGCTTGGTGCCCACCAATCCGGTGCTGTCGGTGAGACCGGGCTTCCCGTTGAAGTCACCCATCTCGTTGTTCAGCAGGAAGCCGGCGCCGTTCACGACGGCCCCCAGCCCATAGCCAGCTTCGAGCGTGTAGGTGACCGAGACGGCCATGCCGTCTTTGTCGACCACCGAGTAGTGTGTGGTCTCGTCGCTCTCGTACCCCTGCGCGACGTCAGCGGGCGACGACGGCGACGCTTTGTCTTTCACGATCGTGCCGCGCAGTTCCGTCGCGTACGCCTTGCTCATGAGCTTCTCGAGCGGCGGCTTGGTGAAGTCGGGATCGCCCAGGTACAGCGCGCGATCGCGGAAGGCGCGACGCATGCTTTCGGCCAGGTAGTGCACGTACTGCGGCGAATTGTGGCCGAGGCTCTTGAGGTCGTAGCCTTCGAGAATGTTCAGCATTTCGATCATCGCCGTGCCGCCGGAGCTGGGTGGCGGCATCGAGATGATCTCGTAGCCCCGATACGTGCCCTTCACGGCCGCGCGTTCGGCTGGCTGATACGCTGCCAGGTCGGCTTCGTTGATGAGGCCACCGTGCGATGCCATCTCCTCGGCGATCAGCTTGGCGGTGGTCCCCTTGTAGAAGCCGTCGCGCCCCTGATCGCGCACACGCGTGAGCGTCTTGGCGAGATCGCCCAGCACCATCTGCTCGCCCTCGGCGTACGGCTGCCCGTTCTTGTAGTAGGCCGCGATCGTGGCGGGATACGCCGAGAGGCGCGTCTGCGCGCTCTTCAGCGATGCGGCCAATCCGCTGGGAACGGCGAAGCCGTCGCCAGCCAGCTTCACGGCCGGGTCCACGAGCTTCGCCCAGGACACCTTGCCGTACTTCTGGTGCGCATGCGCGAAACCGGCCACCGTGCCCGGCACGCCCACGCTCTTGTGCGAGTTGTGGTGAATGCGCGCCGAGTACGTTCCGGTGCTGTCGGTGAACATGTCCGGCGTGGCGCGGGCGGGGGCCTTCTCGCGGAAGTCGATCGTGGTCGTCTTGCCGTCAGGGAAGCGGACCACCATGAACCCGCCGCCGCCGATATTGCCGGCGGTGGGGTAGGTGACCGCCAGGGCGAAGCCGGTGGCGATGGCGGCGTCGATGGCGTTGCCGCCGTTGGCCAGCACGTCGCGGCCGGCCTGGCTGGCGATGGCGCTGGCCGACACCACCATGCCCTTCGGGGCATCGACCGCAGCACGTGGGGCCCGGTCGGCGGCCGGTTCCTGCGCGCCGAGGGCGAGAGGGAGGACGGCGCCAGCCAACCAGAAACGGGCGGCGGCGCGAGGGCGGAGGGTCGAGAGAGCCATGAAGGGGCTGGGTTGGGGAGGCTGGACCGGGCGAATCTACCTTTTCGGGCGGCTCCTGACTATGCTTCAAGGCTCCCCGGAAACGGGGACCTGGGTGCGGGTCGGAAACGCCGACTTCGCGAGGAACCCGGAACACCGGCGGTACGCCGCTGGTGAGCTTGCCAAACTGTCTGAACCGAGATCAGAACATGGCCGTCAAGATTCGTCTCCGCCGCGAAGGCCGGAAGAAGACCCCGATGTACCGTATCGTCATTGCTGATTCGAAGGCGCCGCGCGACGGCCGTTTCATCGAGATCATCGGACAGTACCAGCCGCAGCTCGGCGAGAACGCGATCAACCTCAAGATGGATCGCGTCGAGTATTGGATGAACGTCGGCGCGCTGCCGACCGACACCGTCCGTTCGCTGCTCCGCCGTGCCGGTATCCTCAAGTCGCGTCACGAAGCGCGCCTCGCGGCCAAGCTGCAGTCGAACGCGGTCGCCCTCCCCGAGGCGTGATCTGCCGGACTATGTGATTGTCGGCAAGGTGCGTCGCGCGCATGGAGTGCGCGGCGCCTGGGCCGTCGAGTCGCTCTCTGCGGCGCCGGACGTGATTTTCACGTCCGGCGCTGTCATTTATGCGGGTGACCGCACGGGCGAACTCAGCGGGGATCCCACCGCGGCGGTACTGCATATCGAAGACGGCCGTCCGATGAATAAGGACTGGCTCGTCCGCGTGACGGAGGTGACCGACCGCGACGTGGCCGAAACGTGGCGGGGGCGCTACCTGCTGGCCGACACCGCCGACATGCCCGAGCCGGATGACGATGAGATGTACATCTTCGCGCTCATCGGCATGCAGGTCGAAGTGGACGGGCAGGGACACGTGGGCGAAGTGCGCGACGTGTACGAGGCACCGCAGGGGCTGATCCTCGAAGTCGAGACGGCCACCGGTCGTCCGCTGGTGCCCTGGCGTCCCGAGATCGTCGAGCGCGTGGACGACGAGCGCAACACCATCGTGCTCAAGCCGCTCGACGGCTTGCTCGACAGCTAACGCGATCCCCCGAGACGCGTTCGTGCTGCGCATCAACGTCGTGACGATCTTTCCCGAGTTCTTTGCGGGACCGCTCTCCATCAGCATACCGGCCAAGGCCGCCGGCACCGGTGGCGTGGCGTACAACCTGATCGACCTGCGCACGTTCACGTACGACCGGCATCGCACCGTCGACGACTACCCGTTTGGCGGCGGCCCCGGCATGGTGATGAAGCCCGGTCCGTTCTTCGAAGCGGTGGAGTCGGTGCAGGCGAAGGCACCCATCGTGCTGCTGTCGCCGCGCGGTCGCCGCTTCTCGCACGCCGATGCCGTGCGCTTTGCCGCGGGCACCGAGCTTACCTTGCTCTGCGGACATTACAAAGACGTGGACGAGCGCGTGGCCACACATTTGGCCACCGAAGAACTCTCGCTCGGCGACTTCGTCTTGAGCGGCGGCGAGCCGGCGGCGCTCGCCATCATCGATGCTACCGTGCGCTTGCTGCCGGGCGCGATGAGCGACCTGGACAGCGCACGTACCGATTCGTTCTACGATCGCGGAATCAGCGCGCCCAGCTACACGCGACCGGCCGAGTATCGCGGGTTCACCGTGCCGGACGTGCTGGTGGGCGGCGATCATGCGAAGGTGGCGGCGTGGCGCGACGATCAGAGCCTGCACCGTACGCGCGAGGCCGAGGCGCGCGATCGCGCCGAGTGGAGCGCGCGCGAGCAGGTGATTGCCGCGCGCGAAGCGGCGATTGCTGCCGTGGAGCGCGTGCAGGCCGCGAAGGCCTTGAAGAAGGCGAAGGAGAAGGCCGCCAAGGAACGCGCCCGGGCGCGGGCGGCGCGGAAGCGTGCCGCCGACGCGGCGGACGCCGACATCACGGAGACCGCATGAGCCTGCGCGTCTTCGTGACCGGCGGCACCTTCGACAAGGAGTACGACGAGCTCACGGGCACGCTGCGCTTCGACGCCACACATGTGGAGGAGATGCTGCGGCGGGGCCGCTGTATGCTCGACGTGAACGTCGAGGTGCTGATGATGATCGACAGCCTCGAGATGAAGGAGTCGCATCGGCACCGCATCGCGGAGGCTTGCGCGACGTGCGCGGAAACGCAGATCGTGATCACGCACGGCACCGACACGATGGTGGAAACGGCGGCCGTCATTGCCGCCGCCATACCGAGCAAGACCATCGTGCTGACGGGCGCGATGGTGCCGTACGCCTTCGGTAGCTCCGACGGGCTGTTCAACCTGGGCAGTGCCCTCAGTTTCGTGCAGGCGCTCGCCCCCGGCGTGTACGTGGCCATGAACGGCCGCTGCTTTCGCTGGGATGACGTGCGAAAAAACAGGGACGTCGGCGTGTTCGAGCCGCTGGGCGAGGCGTAGCAGGAGCCCTCGGTCGCGGCTATTCTTCGGGATTCGTTCCCACTCCCCTCTCCGAACTTCTTCGGTACCCCCGGCATGGCCAAGATCAAGGTTGTGAACCCCGTCGTCGAGATGGACGGCGACGAGATGACGCGTATCATCTGGCAGTTCATCAAGGACAAGCTGATCCTGCCGTATCTCGATGTGGAACTCGAGTACTACGACCTCGGCATCGAGCACCGCGATGCGACCAACGACCAGGTTACGATCGACTCGGCCGAAGCCACCAAGAAGCACGGCGTGGCGGTGAAGTGCGCGACGATCACGCCTGATGAAGCCCGCGTGAAGGAGTTCGGGCTCAAGAAGATGTGGAAGAGCCCCAACGGTACCATCCGCAACATCCTGGGCGGCGTGATCTTCCGCGAGCCGATCATCATCTCGAACATCCCGCGCCTGGTGCCGGGGTGGACGAAGCCGATCGTGGTCGGCCGTCATGCGCACGGCGACCAGTACAAGGCCACCGATTTCAAGGTGCCGGGCCCCGGCACGGTCACTATGACGTACACGCCGACCGACGGCAGCGAGCCGATGCAGTTCGAGGTCGCCAAGTTCGGCGCCGACGG
>CANHNQ010000137.1 GCA_947462095.1 Gemmatimonadota bacterium | reverse complement strand
CGTGCCATGGCACGCCGCCCCCTGTTGCATCGTGGCGGGACTCAGCCCAGTGCCGGACGCTTGGTGTGATGGTCGGTGGCCTTCTGGAACTGGTGCGCCACCGACAGAATCAGATCGTCGTTGTACAAGTTGCCGGTGATCACGCCGCAGATCGGCTGTGCCTTGTACACCGGCGCCGGTGCGGCCGCATTCGCACCGCCGCCCCCACCGCCGCCACCGAACTGCGGCACGTCGAACTTGTACGGCAACACCGCACAGGGATGTCCCGTTTGCGCGTTCGGCCCGACATCGGCATTCGGTCCGGCAA
The DNA here is from genome assembly GCA_947462095.1 of Gemmatimonadota bacterium. GTDB lineage: Bacteria > Gemmatimonadota > Gemmatimonadetes > Gemmatimonadales > Gemmatimonadaceae > Gemmatimonas. The sequence goes on along the minus strand of CANHNQ010000137.1, from coordinate 8,521 downwards.
TGAACAAGTCGAGATCCTTCATGAACTCGCCCCACTGCGCAACCAGCAACATGCGGCGACGCTGATTCTGCATGAACTCGAACCCCCGCGTGGCGCGGCCGCCGACGAAGCGCGGATTCCAGTCAGCCGCCGCCATCGGATTCGTTGCACCCGGCTCGATACCGGCGGGACGCGCCGGCGTGTTGTTGCCGAATGGCGCATTGCCGGTGCGCGGCGCGTCATAGATCGTGTTGAGATCGAGACCGATCTCCTTCGCCTTGCGCTGCACGTAGAAGTCGAACGCGGCGGCGTACTCCACATTCAAGCCGCCGCCCTGCATGCCCGCCACCGTGGGCCGCGCGCCGATGCTCTTCGGATTCATGCCCAGCTCGCGAAGCTTGTCCACCAACTCCTTCGGCGCGGCGGGGTCCACACCGATGCGCAATGACACCAGCTTGAGATTGCGATCGAACTGGAACGGCATCGTCACCGTGCTCGAATCTTTCGCGTCCACGCCGTGCAGCACACTGAACACCATCGCACAGTCTTCCACGGTGCGGCACATCGGCCCCACGCGATCCTGCGACCACGACAACACCATCCCGCCGTGGCGGCTCACGCGCCCGTAGGTCGGTCGCAGCGCGCTGATGCCGTTGCGGGTCGCCGGCGACACGATCGAGCCCTGCGTTTCGGTGCCGATCGCAAACGCCACGCAGCCGGCGGCCGTGGCCGATCCCGGTCCCGCCGAGCTCCCACTCGCGCCGATGTTCGTGTTCCACGGATTATTCGTGCGCCCACCGAACCACCAATCGTTCTGCGCGTACAAACCCGTGGACAACTTCGCCAGCAACACCGCGCCCGCCTCACGCAACCGTACCACCACTTCAGCGTCGTAGTCGGGAATCTGATCCTTGAAGTCGGCCGAGCCCCACGTCGTGGGCACACCCTTCACGGCGAACAGATCCTTGATGCCGTACGGCACACCGTGCAGCGGACCACGATACTTCCCGGCGGCGATCTCGGCGTCGGCCGCATCGGCTTCCGCGCGCGCCTGCGACGCCATCAACGTGACGACGAAGTTGAGCGTGGGGTTGAGCTTCTCGATACGCGCGAGATAGATGTCGGTGATCTGCCGCGACGTGATCTTGCGCGCCTTGATCAGCGCCGAGATCCGATGCGCCGGCAGAAACGCGAGATCGTCGGGGTTGGTGGGCACGGCCCCGTTCCACTTCTCCACCGCGTGCGGCAGGCGGGTGAACGCAGCCGCGCCCTTCTCCCGCACGACCTTCTCCATCAGTGCGCCCGTCCCGCCCGGATACGGCATGAACTGCAAGGCCGGTGCTTCCCCGTTACCGAGTGGGGCGGGAGGCACCTGAGGCGGCTGCATGGCACCGTCGGCGAGACTCCCGATGCCACCGGCGCGCGCGAGCGCTCCCTGCGCACCGGCGGCCTGGGCACCGAACGTGCTCGCCGCCGCCGCCACCAGCGAGTAGAACATGAACTGACGGCGATCAACGCCCGTCGTCGATGGATCGTGGTCGGCGGCCATGAGCTCGGCCTCGGCCTGCTCCAGAAAATCCAGGGGGGTATCCACGCAGGGGCTCCAGCAGAGAGAGACAGGGACACGGGATGTGCAACACTCGTCCCGAATATCTCTCCCGTTACGCGCCGCGGCGAGCTTCGTTGAGCTCGCCGGTTGCTACGGGATCCGGATGCGGAACACGAAGGGCTGCTCGACCAGCTGCGACACGGCGCGGCCGTGGAGGATGGCCGGCCGGTACGTCATCTTCACCAGGGCCGTCCGCACGGCGCCGACGAACTCGGGATCAGGTTTGTCGAGCACCACGAGCGACGTCGTATCCACGTGCCCGAGACTGTCCACCACGAAGCGGGCATAGACCACACCTTCCACCCCCGCCTTGAGGAGCGCCGGTGGATACTGCGGCCCTTCGGCCGACGGATCGAGCGTCACCGCGGAGTCGACCTCGATCTCGCTATACGCCTTGTCGGAGTCGTTCGCCGCTTGAGGAAGATCGAGCACCTCGCCGGCCACGTCGCCGAGTCGACCGCGCGGCACTGGCGACTTCCCGTAGGGCGAGGTCTCGAGGACGGGGATCGACACGGCGGTGAATCCGCCGAGCCCGACGAACTGGAGGGATTCCTGCACCGGCGGCGGCGCCGATTGCCGAAGCGGCGCGAGAAAGCTCACCGCCTCGTCGACCAACGGCGTGGGGGCGATGCGGTTCAGCTCGCGCGCGCCGATCATGACCACAGCCAGCAGGGCGCCGTACGTGCCGACCCCGAGGAGTTCAACGCCCACGGCGTGCAGCGTCGTGCGACGCGTGGACTCGAGCAGCGTGAAACGGACTTGGGCTCTTGGCATGTCGCTACCCTGAGGGCGCGAGACGACAGCGGGAACAGCGGGACCTCCTTGATCAATGCGGGACGTCGCGCGCGTTGGCAAGGGGGAGCGGCTCACGGATGAGTCACCGGCGACTGCGACTCGACCACGGATCGGCGCACCACGACCGTGGTCGTGGGGAACGACGGCACGGTGCATGTCCGTTCGCCTCGCACATGTCCGCTCTGCAACTCCTCTGGTACAAGCGGGATCTCCGGATCGCCGACCATGCGCCGCTGGCCGGTGCGACCGCCGTCGGGGCGGTTGTCGCGGTGTATGTGCACGAACCCGAGCAGCAGCACGCGGCCGACCGTGACGCGCGTCACGACGTGCTGCTCCGCGACGCGCTCGACGAGCTCCGCGCATCGCTGCGCGCGCGCGGCGGGCAACTGCTGGAGCTCTCCGGCGCGCTCCCCGAGGTGTTCGCCACGCTGCATGCCGCCCTGCCCTTCGCCGCCATCTGGGCGCACGAGGAAACGTGGAACGCGCTGAGCTACGCACGCGACCGACGGGTGCGGGCATGGGCGAAGCACGCCGGCGTCACCATGCACGAACTGCCCGCCAACGGCGTCGTGCGACGACTCGCGACACGGGACGGCTGGGCCGACACGTGGCAGCGGCGCATGCGCGCGCGCATCGTACCGACACCGGAGCGCCTTGTGTCGCCGGCCGACACCGTCGCGGCGGCGTGGAACGCGTTACCTGAGCCCATGCGGACGATTGCGGCGGCGCCCGTCGTGCCGGGGTGGGCCGAGTGGCAGCGCGGAGGAGAGGCGCGCGCGCACGGCCTGCTGCAGTCGTTTCTGTCGGCACGTGGACAGGACTACCGACGCGCGATGTCGAGTCCCAACGACGCGCCCGCCGCGTGCAGTCGCATCTCCTGCGCGCTCGCGTGCGGGACGTTATCCGTTCGTCAGGCATATCAGGGCGCGCGGCAGCGGGCCCGCCTCCTGCGCGACGAACACGGCACACGCCGCGACGCGGACGCCGCACAGTGGATGCAGAGTTTGGTGAGCTTCGCCTCGCGACTGCACTGGCACTGCCATTTCATTCAGAAGCTCGAGGATGAGCCACGCCTCGAGCATACGCACTACGCGCCGATCTTCGACGGGTTGCGACCGAGCGAGCCGGACATGGATCGGTTGCGTGCGTGGCATGACGGCCAGACGGGCTACCCGTTGATCGACGCATGTATGCGATCGCTGCGCGTCACCGGCTGGCTCCCCTTCCGCATGCGCGCGATGGTGATGAGCTTCGCGAGCTATCACCTCTGGCTCGACTGGCGACACACCGGCCCGATCCTCGCGCGCTGGTTCACCGACTACGAGCCGGGCATCCACTGGACGCAGTGTCAAATGCAGTCCGGCACGACGGGGATCAACACGATCCGCATCTACAACCCGTACAAGCAGGCCGAGGAGCACGACGCCGCTGGCACGTTCGTGCGACGTTGGGTGCCCGAGTTGTCCGCCCTCTCCGACGCCGACCTCATTCGCCCCGAGCAGACGCCGGTCATGATGCAGCAAATGACCGGCTGTCACATCGGGCGCGAGTATCCGCGTCCAATCGTGCATCACGAAACGGCATACGCGTTCGCGCGGGACCGCATGCACGCCATCAAGCTGGCCGCGCAGCGATCAGGGAGCGCCCAGCGCGTGTACGACCGGCACGGGTCCCGCCGCACACCGCTGCATTCGCGTACGCGATAAGCGGGGCGGCGGACTGCGACCGTTGACAGTGCCCATGCCGCCTCCCACACTTCAGTAGCTACTGGAAACTCCGTAGCTATTCCCCGATGCCGGCCTGATGCCCCGTCACCCACTGCAGCACCACATTCGTGTGATGGTCGGCAGGGCCCTGTTGATCGCGGCCGTACTGCTCGGTGCAGCGCCACTTGCATCGGGTCGCCTCGCCGCGCAGGGGACCGGGACCCTGTCGGTGACGGTGACGGCGCAGCAAACCGGGGTGCCGCTCCCGTACGCCGTCGTGGCCCTTCCCGAACGCACCGTGGAGCGGTTTACCGACGCGGGTGGTCGCGCCACGCTCATCGCCCTGCCCGCTGGCAGCTACGACCTGGCGGTGCGTCGCATCGGCTTTGCCCCGTACCGGGGTCGCGTCGTGATCGAGGCTGGGATCGTGACCACGGCGGCCATCACGCTGGTCCAGATTCCCGTGCAGCTCACCGGCATGGTCGTGCGGCCGCGCGACGTGTGCACCAAGCCCGGCATGCCGGATCGCATGCGCGACCCCGCCGTGTACGATGTGGTGGAGCTACTGCGGGAAAACGCCGATCAGTTTCGCCTGCTCACGTCGCAGTATCCCTTTCGCTACGCCACGCAGCGCGTGCTGGCCGCCCTCGCCGACAGCGCGGTGTTCGTGCAGGCGGTCGATACCCTCGTGGCCGAGAGCACATCATTGGGCGGCTATCGCCCGGGCCGCGTGGTGCGCGACCAGCGCGGCCCCGGCGGCCGCACCGAAACCACGATGGCGATTCCCGTGCTCTCGGACATCGCGGCCCCCTCGTTCATCGCCAACCATTGCTTCCGCTTTGGTGGCATCGTGACCGAAGGTGCCGAAACGTGGGTACGGCTTGAAGTGCGTGCCGCCGACAAGCTGCGTTCCCCCGATGTACACGGCACCTTCTTTCTCGACAGCGCCACGGCACAGTTGCGCCGCATGGAGCTCGAGATGAGTCGCCCCGATCGGCTGCCACGCCGGCTTCAGGGTATTCGTACCGTGGCCGTGGCGACCACCTTCCGGGAAATCACGCCAGGGCTGTCGCTGGTTGATCGCGTCTGCGCCATCAACTGGCAGAAGCCGTTCCAGGGCCGCGGCCGGAGTCATCCGGTCGAGCTGCAACAGCTCGCCGCGTATCGGTTCGACACGGCCCCGCCCGATGCGCCGATCGAGAGCGCGTACGACACGCCCGCGTGGCGCCCACGCACGCAGGTGGAGCGTCACGTGCTCTGGTGCGATGGCGTGGGCACGGGTAGCTAGCCTCGGCGCATTCTCTGCCGTCGGGGTACGAACGTGGACGGGGGCCCGACATTCGCGGGTATCCGCGGCATCGGCTATCGTCTACTGGTGCCAACGAGCGCGCCCAGAACGCATGCCCGCCGACCGCCGACTCGATCACCGACCCGACCAATACGCCCGATGCCGAGTAGATCCCTCACCGTGTTTCCCGCGCGACCGTTCACGTTGATGCTCTCGAGCGTCGTGCTGCTTGGCGCCTGTGCGCGCGGATCGGGTGCTGTCTCAACGGCGCCCGAGCCGGCGATGCAACCGGTCATGCAGGCACCGATCCAGGTCGCACCGCCACCACCAGCCCGGGTGTCGTCCGACACGGCACGGTCGGATTGGCAGCGACTCGACTACGAGACCGACCACGTGATGGGGGTCGGATCCGAGCGCGCGATTCGTGAGTTGCTGGTCGCGCGTCAGCCGCAGCGACGGGTCGTGGTGGCCGTGGTGGACGGTGGCGTGGATACGGCGCACACGCGGCTGTCCCGCTCGATGTGGAAGAACCCGCGCGAAATTGCCGGCAACGGCAAGGACGACGACGGCAACGGGGTGATCGACGACGTGTACGGATGGAACGCCCTGGCCACCGCCGATGGCACGCCGGTCCGCTACGACACCTTCGAGCTCACGCGCCTGTACGCGGCCTGCCGCAACCAGCCTGCCGGATCGCTCACGGAGAAGCCGAAGTCTGCCGACTGCAGCGACCTTGCCTCGGCCTATCGCGACAAGGCGAAGGGAGTGAAGTCCACGTTGCTGCAGGTGGAGAACATCGACGAGATTCTGCGCAGCGTTGAGCGTGTGCTTGGCACCGCCCTGAACGGGGCACCGATCACGCGCGCGTCGGTGACGGCGCTGCAGCCCGCGTCGGGCGATCAGCAGGAGGCGAAGCGGATGTGGCTGCGCCTCGACGCGGATGGATTGACGGCGGCCGAGATCGCGAGCGCGCGCGAGTCCTACGACGCGCAGGCGCGGTACGGCCTCGACACGCTCTTCAATCCGCGTTCGATGCCGCGGGTGGCGGGAACGCGCGACGTCACCGGACCCGACGCGATGCACGGCACGCACGTCGCCGGCATTATCGGTGCGCGACGCGAGGAGGGGGCGGCCATGCAAGGGATCGCCCCGAACGTGGAGATCATGGCGGTGCGCGCAGTGCCCGACGGCGACGAGCGTGACATGGACGTGGCGCGGGCCATCCGCTACGCCGTGGACAACGGCGCGCACATCGTGAACATGAGCTTCGGCAAGGGCTACTCCCCCGCCAAGGCATCGGTGGATTCCGCCGTGCGCTACGCCGAGTCGAAGGGCGTGCTGCTGGTGCATGCAGCCGGCAACGAAAGCGAGGACAACGACGAAACCCCGTCGTTTCCCACACCGGTGCTGGGCGGCGGTACGCGCGCGACGAACTGGATCGAAGTAGGCGCGTCGAGCTGGAAGCCCTTGGCCGCCCTGCCGGCCGAGTTCTCCAACTATGGCCGCGAGCAGGTGGACCTGTTCGCGCCCGGCGTCGACATTCTGTCGACGGTACCGGGCGGTGGACTCAAGCGCGAGAGCGGCACCAGCATGGCGGCGCCGGTGGTGTCGGGCGTGGCCGCGCTGCTCATGGCGTACTTCCCGGAGCTCACGGCCGTGCAGGTGCGGGACATCCTGCTGGAGTCAGTGCGCAAGCTGCCCGATCTTGAAGTGCACCGGCCGGGGGATGGATCGATGGTGCCGTTTACCACCCTGTCGCGCACCGGCGGCGTGGTCGATGCCTACGCCGCCGTGAAGCTGGCCCTGCAGCGCGTGGCGCCGAGGCCGTAACGCGCTCCGTGTTACGCGTTACGCGGCCGATCGGCATCCGATCGGCCGCGGGGGCATCAGCAGCTCTTGCACTTGTGATTGTTCTTGGCGCCCATCTTCTCGAGCAGTTCGATGGTGTCGAGGAACGGCGGAATGCGCTGCACCGCACCGTTCGCCATATCGACCGTGGTCTGACCGGTGCGGGCCACGGCCATCACGTCAGCGCCCTTGCTCACGAGGTACTTGATCAACTCGTTGTCGCCGCGCGCGGCCGCGTGATGCAACGGCGTGTAGCCCTTGAAGTCACGGGCGTTCACGTCGGCCTTGAGCTCCTCCACGAGGAACTTGACCGTCGGCACCCAACTGTCGGGCGCATGGCGATGCGCGTTGGCCGCGAAGCCCTCGCCATAGCCGGCACCGCTGGCCGCATGAATCGCCAACACTCCGGAGCCGTTGTCGGGCACCGGCGGCAATCCGGACGGGTCCTTCCCCGCCGCGACATCCGCGTCGAGTTCTTCCGAGCCGGGCAAGCGACCGGCCGGCTTGATCGTGGCCACGTTCGGATCGGCGCCGTACTTGAGCAACAGCTTCATGGCGTCGAGATCGGTGCCGTACGCCGCGCGCCAGAACGGCGTGGCGCCGGCAGTGCTCACGCTGAGCTGATCGAAGTTGTACGACATGTACCACAGGTGCTTCGTGAGCCGCACGTTCACATCGGCGCCCGCCTTGATGAGCGCTTCCATGAGTTCGAGATAGCTGACGTTCGACTGGTACTGCGCCACCGGCTGCGGATACGCCGCCTTCGGCGCCCACACCACGTTGATCACGGCATACAACGGCGTGGCGTTGGCCGTACTCGCGAGCTTGGGATCGGCGCCGCGATCGAGCAGCGACTTCGCCAGATCAAAACGACCATTGATGGCGGCCATCAGCAGCGGCGTCGTGCTGTCGCCGGCGCTGGCATGGTTGATCTTGGCGCCGCCCATCAATAACGCATTCACAGCCGCGACCTGCCCGTCACGTACGGCGAGCAGCAGCGCCGTGTTGCCACCCTTGTTGCCCACGAGATCGCCGTACGATGGTCCGCGCTGCCGACGGTCGCCCGCCGTCGGCGTGATGCGCGTATCCGAGTTGCCGGTTGGCGCCGCCGCTGCCGACGCCGTAGCGGGCAACGGTGCCGGAGCCGCCGATGCCGCCGACGGCGGTGCGGTGCGCGGCGTAGGCGCCGACGCCGAGGCCGGCGCCGTGGCTGCCGCGCCAGGCGTCGCCGCGACGGCCGTCGGCGCCAGCAATGCTTCCGCCGACTTCATCGCCGCCATTTTGCGCGAGCGCGTG
>CANHNQ010000136.1 GCA_947462095.1 Gemmatimonadota bacterium | reverse complement strand
CTCGCGCTGCCGGATACGATCGACAAGGGCTCCGAGCAGGCGATCGACCGTTGTGGTGACCTGCGCGGCGAGAGCGTCCCGAATTCGCTGCCGAATGCGCGCGAGATGTCGGGCGATCCGATGCCGCGCGGACTGCGCTGAGGGCGCGAACATGAAGCGTGTGGTGACAGGGCTGGTGCTGCTGGTAGTGCTCGGCGCGGTCGGATTCTTCACCGTCGGTGCGCGCATTGCCGACGGCCGGATGAACACGGTGGTCAGCACGACGTTGCCGGCGGTGTCGCCGGTGGCATCGGCGTTGCATCGCCGGTTGTTCGTGGCCGACATGCACGCCGACCAGCTGCTGTGGGGACGTGATCCGCTGGAGCGCGTCGCGCGCGGGCATGTGGACGTGCCGCGCTTGCAGGAAGGGCATGTGGCGCTGCAGGTGTTCTCGGTGGTCACGAAAACGCCGCGCGGCATGAACTACGATCACAACACGGGCGAGACGGACAACGTGCTGCTGTTGGCGCTCGCGGAGCACTGGCCGCGCGCCACCTGGACGAGTCTGCGCGCACGGGCGGTGTATCAAGCCGACAAGCTGCACGACGCGGCCCTGCGCTCGGCGAATACGCTCACGCTGATCACGACGCGCGAGGAGATGGCGCAGTTCGTGGAGCGCCGCGCCGGTGATCCGGCGCAGGTGTCGGCGCTGTTGGCTATTGAGGGACTGCACGCCCTCGATGGAAAATTGGAAAGCGTGGACACGCTCTACGCGGCCGGTTTTCGCATGATGGGGCTCACGCACTTCTTCGACAACGAAGTCGCGGCCAGCGCGCACGGCGTGACCCATGCGGGACTCACCCCGCTCGGTCGTCAGGTGGTGGCGCGCATGGAGGCGCTGGGCATCATCGTCGATCTCGCGCATTCGTCCGCCCAGACGGTGCAGGAAGTGCTTGCTATGGCCACCCGTCCGGTGGTGGTGTCGCATACCGGCGTGGCCGCCACGTGCCCGGGACCGCGCAATCTCACCGACGATCAGCTGCGGGCGATCGCGGCGAACGGTGGACTCGTTGGTATCGGCTACTGGGACGGCGCGGTGTGCGAGCCCACGGTGGCGAACATTGTGCAGGCGATTCAGCATGCCGTGCAGGTGGCGGGCGTGGCGCACGTGGCGCTGGGGTCCGACTTCGATGGCGCCACGCGCACGCCATTCGATACGCGCGGTCTGGCCGCCATCACCGACGGCTTGCTCAAGGCCGGTATGGATCAGGACACCATCGCCCGGGTGATGGGGGGCAACACGCGGGACTTCCTGCTGCAGCAGCTGCCGTCGTCGTCACCCACGCTGCGGGCCAGCCGATAACCGAATGCCCGCGCCATCGGCGAATGTGAGCGGGTTGGCACTTCCCCTCGTCATCAGGCATTAAACCCGCATGATTCGATTCGCCGCCATTGTCCCCGTTCTGCGCGTCGCCGATGTCGAACGCTGCATGACGTGGTATCGCGAGATCCTCGGCTTTGCCGTCGATCCCTTTCCCGCCGTTGCTCCGTTCGAGTTCTGCATTCTGCGGCGCGACGCCACCGAGCTGATGCTGCGCCGCACGAAGGCGCCCATCGCACGCACGCCGGCCTCCCACGATTGGGATGTGTACCTGCGTCTCGAGGGGAATGAGCTGACGGCGCTGCTCGATCATGCGCGTCGTCGTACGCCGCTGGTACGCGGTCCGGAACTGATGCCGTACGGTCAGGTCGAGTTCGAACTCGAAGATCCGGAAGGGCACCGCATCTGTGTAGCCGAAGTGCTCGACGACGTGAAGGGCTTTCCGCGCGCCGTCGACTAGGGCGACACGGGCGCGGTGACGCGGCTGGACAGGCGACTCACGAGCACCATCGTGACGACGTTCAGGATCACGGCGAGAAATCCGGCATTGATGTCGGTGATGCCGGGCGACCACCCCGGGAACAGTGTGGCCAGAGAGACCCCGCCGAGTGTGGTGGCCACCACGGCGGCCTCGCCCACCACGATGCCGGCGATCGCGCCGGTGGCGGAGATGCGCGCCGTCGGCCACAGCGATGCCAGGAGTGCGGGAAAGAGCTGCGTCACCATGCTGTATCCCATGAGCAACAACGTGACGAGCGTGCTGCCACCACGGAAGGTGAACACCAGCGCGACGCCGGCCAACAGCGGCACGAGCAGGCGCGCAAACGTGGCGGAGTCGGCGGGCTCTCCGTCACGCAGCGGTCGCAGAATGCGCGCGAGCGTGGTGGCGATGCTCATGAGAATGAGCGAACCCGGCACGAGGGCGGTAAGGATGCCCGCGGCTCCGACCAGTCCGACGATCCACGGTCCAAACGTATCGCGTGTCACGCGGAGGAGCGCGAGATCGACCTCGGCGCCCTGTAGTCCCGGTACCGACAACAGTGCCGCGAAGCCGATGAAGAAAACGAACAGCAGGACCAGCTGATACAGCGGCATCAGCGCGGCATTGCGGCGAAACACGGATGCATCGCGCGCGGTGAACACTGAGCCGAACGTATGCGGCCACATGTAGAAACCGAGTACGGTCAGTAGCACGGTGCTGGCGAACCAACTCGGCGACATGCCGCTCGATGGGAGCGTGAGGAAATCTGGACGCTCCGCGGCGATGCGTGCGAACATCGGACCGATGCCGCCGTGCAACTTGTAGGGCAGTACGAGCCCGAGTCCGATGACACACATGAGGACCATCGCGTCCTTCAGCGCCGCGGTCATGGCCGAGCCCCTCACGCCGGAGAGCACCACGTAAATCACCGTGGCCGTCGTACCGATCCAGATGGCGGCGTTGGCACTGATCGCGCCGTACGACGACTCCGACACGATGATGCCGAGTCCCTTGAGCTGCAGCACGAGATACGGCATGAGCGCTGCGATACTCACGGCGGCCACCACGTTGCCGAGCGCTGGACTGCCGTACGCCCGCGTGAAGTACTCCGACTGCGACAACACCTTCCACGCGGTCGCGCGCTGCCAGATCGCCGGCAGTAGCCAGTACGACATGATGTACGCGACGGCGCCATACGCGATGATGTAGAACGCCGGCGCGCCACGGCCGTAGGCCCAGCCGCTGCCGCCGAGAAACGTGAACGTGGTGTAGATCTCGCCGGCGAGCAGCATGAACACGAGGATCGTGCCGAACCCGCGATTGCCGACGCTCCACTGCTCGAGACTGGTCGTGCCCTCTGTGCTGCGACCGCGAACGCTGAGGAGCAGTACGATCAGCAACGTCGCCGACAGAATGCTCAGCGAGATCATCATCGCGCGCGCGTATCCAGAGCGCCGATGATGGCCATGACGATGGACGTCATGACAATCCAGAAGACGATCCAGGCGAGCAGATACGGCATGCCAAGAATGCGTGGCTCGAGACGGTTCGCGAACCACGGTGCGCCCAGGATCGCGAGTGCCGGTACCACGGCCAGCAGGCGATACGGTCTGGTCACGCGGCGCCGAGCAGGTCGAGCGTCGCGGCGGTGAGGTACCGCAGGCCGACGTCGAGCGACCGCTCGTCGATCTGGAAGCGCGCGTGATGATGCGGAAAGTCGATGCCGACGTCGACGTTGCCCGCGCCAATGAAGGCGAAGACGCCCGGCGCCCGCTGCTGGAACGCCGAGAAATCCTCACCGCCCATCGTGGGGCGCATGTCGATCAGGGTGTCGGTGCCGAAGGTGCGGGTGACCACATCGGTGAGTCGCGCCGTGAGGGCGGCATCGTTCACCACCGGACGGTATCCGGGCTCATAACGGAAATCATACGTGGCGCCGAACGCGCTGGTCACGCCGTTGATGATCCGCTCGATCGTGACCGGCATCGTGGCGCGCAGCGCGGGATCGAAGGTGCGCACCGTGCCCGCGAGGTACGCCGAGTTGGGAATCACGTTGAACGCGGTGCCGGCGATGAACTGCGTAACCGACAGCACCGCAGGATCGAGGGGATCGACGGTGCGTGAGACGACGTGCTGCAAGGCCGAGACGACCTGCGCGCCGATGGCGATCGGGTCGATCGTGCCATGCGGGATCGCGGCGTGTCCGCCCTTGCCGATGATCGTGCACTCGAACGTATCGGGAGCCGCCATGGCCGGTCCCGCGATCAGCCCGATGCGTCCGACCGGCATGGCCGACCAGACGTGCAGGCCGATGACCTGATCGACGCCGTCCATGACACCCTGTCGCACCATCTCTTCCGCGCCACCGGGGGAAAGCTCCTCGGCGTGCTGGAAGATGAAACGGACCTCGCCACGGAGCCGGTCGCGGTGACGCGCCAACAGGGTGACGAGACCGAGCGCGATCGAGGTGTGTCCGTCATGCCCACAGGCGTGCATCACGCCGTCGGTCTGCGACCGGTACGCCACGTCATTCTCCTCGTGGATCGGGAGCGCGTCGATGTCGGCCCGCACGGCGACCACCGGTCCGGGACGCCCGGTGAGGAGGCGCGCCATCACGCTGGTTTCGGTGGGACGCGACAGTTCGAGGTCCCCGATCTGCTCGAGCACCTGCCGGATGAACCGGGCGGTTTCGTGCTCCTGAAATGCAACTTCGGGACGCCGGTGCAACGCGCGGCGCCAGTCGATGACTTGGGGCGCCAGCTGCTGCGCCTCGAGGAGCAGGGCGGCGTCGAGCGCCGGCGAATGAGTGGCAGTCGTCATGGTCACGGATCAGGCACAGGTGGACGCGGACGCTTCCCTAGTGATGTAACCGCTTTCGGCTTCTTTGCGTAGGTTTGACCATGGTCCTCTTCCAACCTGTATCTGCGCCGGTGCCTCCGACACCGCCATCGGTTCCCCAAGTCCCCGTCGGCGTCACGATCGGCGACGGTGCCCTGACGCTCACTCCGAAGCCGCTCACCTCGGCCGACGTCGAGGCGCTGAAGGCCAAGCGGAGCGAGCTGTCCCGGCAGTTGAGTTCGGTGCAGGGTCGTCGGGATGATGTCGCGAAGGAGCTCCTACGCACCAACGGACCGGGCGCCAAGGGGCTGGAGCAGCGGCTGGCGGTCATGGACGAACGGATCGTCCAGCTGGAGCGGGATATTGCCGCAAACGGCCGCGAGCTGGCCCGAGCCCCCGGCGAACTGGTGGCGGAAGAGGCGACGGCGGAGCGCTACGGTCCCTTCAGCTCGGGACAGCTCACGGCGATCTCTATCGTGTCGATCGTGATGGTGTGGGGCCCGCTGGCCTGGGCGGCGGCGCGGATGATGATCAAGCGCGCGAATCAGCCGAAGCCGAGTGCGCAGTTGCTGGAGGGCACCGCGCGTCTGGAGCGGATCGAACAGGCGGTGGATGCGATGGCCATCGAGATCGAACGCATCTCCGAAGGACAGCGTTTTGTGACGCAGCTGATGTCGGGTCGGGCAGCCGTACCGGCACCGGCGCTGGCGGAGCGCACGGAATCGCCGACGTAGCGTTACGCCGGCGAGCCGTTACGCCGGCAAGTCGTCCGTGCTGCGGTCGGCGAGCAGCGTGGGATTGGTGACCACCGAGGTCACGGCACGCCGACGAACGCTCCCGCGCAGTCGCTCGTAATTGAGTCGGAAGAGTTCGACGGCGGCCGGGACATCGTGCTCGCTGCGCATCCGGAAGCTGATCCACCCCGAGTGCGGCTGGGTCCGGTGCGGTTCCGCCCGCCCCGCCGCGACCAGATCGCGGCGCAGCCGCACCGGCATGAGCAGGTCGGCGATACCGCTCATATGCACGTGGCCGACCTCACGATGGTCCAAGCGGACTTCGACACCGCCGAATCGGTACGGCCGTACGTCGACGCCATCCCACTCCCTGACGATGCGGGCGACCAGTGCTCCGAGATCGATCGTGCCCATGTGCGTAACCCAAGCAAGACGTGAACCGATGGAATCGACCATATGAGCATGCACCCGGTTTTCACGAAAGGCGAGCACTTGACGCCATCGACGGACGCGGGGTTTGTGGAGACGAATCGTGTCGCGGTCGGCTGACGCCGCGCGTATCGTCCCTCATGACTCCGGCTTCCGCGACTTCCGATGCGACGCTCGATCCGCGCTGGCGCGCCGTGATCGAGCGCGACCGCCAATGGGATGGCCGCTTCGTGTATGCGGTGACGTCGACGAAGATTTTCTGTCGTCCCTCCTGTCCCGCGCGCAGTCCCCTGCCTGATCGCGTGCGCTTCTACGAGACCGCGGATGACGCACGAGCGGCCGGCTTCCGCGCCTGCAAGCGGTGCGCGCCGGACTCGGTTCCGGCGGACGGCGGCGATCCGATGCACGCGTCCCTGATCGCGCGCGCGCTCGGCCTGTTGGCGGAGGGCACGATGACGGTTGCCGAACTCGCCGCCGCGCTCGCCGTGAGCCGCGCTCATCTGCAACGGACGTTTTTCCGCGTCGTGGGTTGCACCCCCGCCGACTGGCAGCGCGCCCGGCGCAGCGAACGACTGCGCGCCGCACTGGCCACCGGTGCCTCCGTGTCGAGTGCGGCGTTCGATGCGGGGTTCGAGTCGTTGCCCAGCGCGTATACCGCCGCGTCGGCGCACCTCGGCATGTCACCGGGCGCGCTGCGCCGCGGGGCGCCCGGTGAGACGGTGTTCTACACGATTGTGCCGTGCGCGCTCGGACTCGTGCTGGTGGCGATGACGTCGCACGGCGTGCATCGCGTCGTGCTTGGTGACGATCCGCTCGCACTCGAGGCGTCGCTTCGCGCCGCCTTGCCGGCGGCGGAGATCGTGCGCGATGACGCGATGCTGGGCGAAATCAGCGCGCGCGTGGTGGCCTTGGCGAGCGGTGCGGCGCTGTCGGTCGCGCTGCCGCTCGATCTGCGTGGGACGGCGTTTC
This sequence comes from Gemmatimonadota bacterium, assembly GCA_947462095.1. Lineage (GTDB taxonomy): Bacteria > Gemmatimonadota > Gemmatimonadetes > Gemmatimonadales > Gemmatimonadaceae > Gemmatimonas. Next base: position 2,058 of record CANHNQ010000136.1, on the reverse strand, counting down.
AGCAGCGCGTGTGGCGCGAGCTGCAGCGCATTCCACGCGGGGCAACGATCACGTATGCCGAGCTGGCCGCGCGCATCGGTTCACCGAAGGCGGTGCGTGCCGTGGGCACGGCGTGCGGCGCGAATCCGGTGGCGATGGTGGTACCGTGCCATCGCGTGGTGCGCGGCGATGGGAGCCTGGGCGGCTACGCGTGGGGGTTGGAGCGGAAGGTGCGGTTGCTGCGGGTGGAGCAACTGAAAACTCCCGAGTAAGCAGGAAGGAGGGTATCAGGGGGCAGGAAGCAGGTGAACGGCGCGCCGTTGCTGCATCCTCCTTCCTGATACCCTCCTTCCTGCTCCCTCGGGAGTGGCGGTTACGAGCCTGCCGTCAGCACGCGATCAGACGGGGAACAGCATCTCCCGATAACGCGGCAGCGGCCAATACTCGTCACCGATGGCCAGTTCGATGGCGTCGGCGGCGTCGCGCACTTCGCCCATCGTGTCGCAGCCGGTGGTCGTGAGATAGTCGGCCTGCCCACTGAGGTCGTCGTGCATGTGCTCGGCCTTGGTGATCACCTTGGCGAGTTCGGCGCGCTTCTTCTGCAGCGTGGCCACCATCTTCGACACCGAGTTCGCGGCGTCGACGATCGGCTGCATGTTGATGCCGGCCGCGGCACCCTGACCAGCCGCAGCGGCCAGCTGTCCGAGATACGCGTAGGCCGCCGGCAGGATCTGCGTGTCGATCATCTGCTGAATCGTGTGCAGCTCGATCAGGATGTCCTTCACGTAGCGCTCGAGTCGCACATGGTAGCGGCTCTCGAGCTCGATTTCGGTGAGGATGTGCGTGTTCTTGAACAGCGCCTTGGCGTCATCCGTGAGCAGCTGGGCCAGCGCTTCCGGCGTGCGGCGCAGGTTGAGCAGACCACGGTTCTTGGCTTCGACCACCCATTCGTCGGAGTAGTTGTTGCCCTCGAACCGCACGGCCGACGAGGCCTTGAATGCCGTGGCCGCCACCGTGAGCGCCGCGTCGTCGGTGCTCTTGCCGGTCTTGAGCTCCGCCTTCAGCTGCTCGATGATTTCGCCGAGCGCTTCCGCCACGGCGGCCTGCAGCAGCATGACCGGGAACGCGATGCTCTGCGAGGCGCCGACTGCGCGGAACTCGAACTTCGCGCCGGTGAACGCGAAGGGCGACGTGCGATTGCGGTCGGTGTTGTCCTGCTCGACTTCCGGGAGCTTCGCGACGCCGAGCTTGAGCATGGCCTGTTCGGCGTTCTTGGGCGACGTCTTGCCGGCGGCGATGTCTTCCACGACCTGCGTGAGCCCCGAGCCAAGGAAGGCCGAGATGATCGCGGGCGGCGCTTCGTTGGCACCGAGGCGATGCTCGTTGCCGCTCACGGCGATACCGGCGCGGAGCAGACCGGCGTGCTTGTGCACGCCCTTGAGCACGGCGGCCAGGAACACGAGGAAGCGGATGTTCTGGTGCGGCGTCTTGCCCGGCTTGAGCAGGTTGGTGCCGTCGAGCTGGTTGTCGGACGTGATCGAGAGCGACCAGTTGCAGTGCTTGCCCGAGCCGTTGATGCCGGCGAACGGCTTCTCGTGCACGATGGCCTGCAGCCCGTGACGCAGCGCGATCTTGCGCAGCACGCTCATCACGAGATGGTTGTGATCGACGGCGATGTCGGTGTCTTCGAAGATCGGGGCCATTTCGAACTGCGACGGCGCGACTTCGTTGTGCCGTGTGACGATCGGCACGCCGAGCTTGTAGAGCTCATGCTCGACTTCGCTGATGCACGCCTGCACGCGCTCGGGGATGCCGCCGAAGTAGTGGTCTTCGAGCTGCTGGCCACGCGGCGGTGCCGCGCCCACGAGCGAGCGCGCCGCCATGACGAGGTCAGGGCGGAGTGCGAAGTGCGCGCGGTCGATGATGAAGAATTCCTGCTCGACGCCGAGCGTGGTGTTCACGCGCAGCACGCCGCTGTCGCCGATGAGCTCGAGCAGCTCCATGGCGCGATGCGAGAGCATGTCGGAGCTGCGCAGCAGCGGCGTCATCTCGTCGAGCGCTTCGCCGTTGTAGCCGATG
>CANHNQ010000135.1 GCA_947462095.1 Gemmatimonadota bacterium | reverse complement strand
TGGAATATCATGCCGCATGGTGCGAACGCTTCCCTAGAATACACATTCGAGAGTGCAGCGCAACCCACGTAATCCGTTGACGTTGGACGAATGTGTCACGATGTCGGGCAGCGTGAAACACGGTCGATTTTATCCACAATCCACCTCACGGCGACGGCTTGTGACATTCGTGAATGGAGTATTTCGAACTGATCACACAGAGACCAAGAGAAAAGGAGAAAAAGAGGCCTGGCCGCCTAGCCTGGTCGCCTCCTGTTCTCCTTTTCTCTTTCGCTCTGCGTGATCAGTTCCTACGGGACGGCGCCAAGCGCGACGTTATCGTCCCGCCGGTGCCGTGGCGGCCGCCGGCTTCTTCTCCGCCGCACCGCCGGCGTCGTTCCAATTGATGATGCTGTTGAACACCATGTTGAACTCGCCGTGGTTCTGCCACCGGTAGATCGGATTGTTGGCGAACATGATCACGCGCCCGTTGCCCTTCACGGCCCCCGACACGTCGACGGCGAAGGGACGAGACTTGAGCGAGTCGGCGCCGGTCATCAGGCCGGACAGCACCGCCTTGTCACCACCGACGTAGCGCGCGAGCACGTTGCCTTCATCGGCGATACCGACCTTGAACGGCGTGCCGCCCACGTACTTCACCGGAATGACCGTCTTGCCGAAGCCGTAGAACACCGGATGCTCCGGGCGCGTGATCGTGGCTTCCACCAGCGGACGCTGCGCCGTCAGCCCCGGCACTGCGGTCTTGTCGACGGTCCGCGCCCAGCCGAATTCGATCGGCAAGCGCGCCGACTCGCCGACCGCGATGAGCGTGCCCCCCGACGCGAGGAACGCGGCGAACGCATCGACACCGGGCTGTCCAAAGCCGCCGGTGAGATCCTTGGTCTCACCGTACATGCCGAGGAACTTGTACTTGTCGTTCTTCAGATACGGCTGTGGGCGCGCGGCCGGTGCCTGCATCACGGTCTGCCGGCTCATGTTCTGCTCGGCCAGCAGGATCACGTCGTAGTCGCGGCGCAGATTGCCCTGCACCACGCGCTCCTTGTAGATCAAGTCGTACGGGATCTTGAACTCGTCAAACGTGAGACGATACCAGCCCAGATTCTGCGTGCCGCTCCACTGCGAGTAGATCGCGACGCGCGGCACATCGGCGTCGTGCAGCGCCACCGAGGGCATGCCCCCCAGCGTCGCGGCGGTGAGCCCGAGCGAATCCACCAGCGTGCGCACGCGCGCGGCGTACTTGCCGTCGACGACGAACGAACCCGCCGGGAACGTCGTGTCGCCGGCCGCGAAGCTCTTCTCGGCCACCTTCATCGGCACGGAACGCAGCAGGTAGCGCAGCGTGACCATGTTGTTCGACCCGGTGTGCGCCACGGCGATGGCCGCGTTGCCGGTGCCGCGCGTGTTGCCCTTGAGCACGATTTTGTCGACCGGGGACACGGCCGCCTTGAGAATGCTCGCGTCGGCGATCTCGACCACGTCCACGTCCATCGCGAGCCCCATCGACCAGCCGCTGTCGTCGTACGTGTTCAGGCGCGCGTCGGGATACTGCTGGCGCTCGATGAGATTCTTGGCGAGACGGCCATACGGCTGATCGCGCTTGATGACGTATGAGCCGACGGGATAGGTGATGGCGCCCACCTTCACCGGCGCGGTGGCCTGCCCCACTTCGATGCGCTGCACACGCAGCAGATTCACGAACTCCGCCACGCGCGTCATGTCGCGCTGCCGCGGAATTACGAAGCCATACGGCGCCTTGACCTTGCCCTCTTCGATGCTGTTGCGCGTCTTGATGTAGAAGTTCTCGAGCACGGTGGCCGGGAACATCGACGCCAGCTGGAGCGCCGACAGCACGCCCGTCTGCATGTAGTTCGTGTTCGAGCGACGCGTGAACGTGGCGATGTCGTTGAAGCCGATCGGATTACCGCGATACCATTCGCGATCCTGCGCGCCGCCGCGGCCCGTCGGGATCGCGCTGCCACGCCCGCCGCCCAGGCCGCCACCGGCCGCCGGCGCGCCCGACGCATTGCCGCTGCGTGCGTTCGCCATGGCGGTGCTGTCCAGGTCACGTCCCGACTGCGTCTCGTACATCTTCATGAGACCGTTGTGGTTGTACGCGACCGACCCGAGATAGCCGGGCGACCAGCCGTCCATGAACGCATGCGTGTACACGCCGGGCATGCCCCATTTGGTCATCTGCGCCATTTCCCAGTTGCCGAACCACGGCAACTCGGCGAACAGGATCGGATCCAGATTCGGATTCTGCGGCGGCCCACCCGTGTACGTGTACAGCAGCGGCTGCGCTTCATGCAGATCGTGCATGATCGGCGGGAACGCCGTGAAGTACCAATCGATGATCGCACGCATCTGCACCAGCTTGATGTTGATGTCGCGATTGTTGTCGTGGTACACGTACTTGCCCCAGTACGGCACACCGGCGCCGCCACCAAAACCACCGCCACCGCCGCCAGGGGCGGGAGCGGCCGGTGCGGCGGTCGGAGCGCGTCGCGTGGAGTCACCCACTGCGGCCGCCGCCGGAGCCGGCGCAACCACGGGTGTGATCGCCGGCGCGGGGATCGCCGCCGCCATGTCGAGCCCGCGGAAGAACCAATCCACGTTGCGATCGCGGCCATCCGCGTCGGCGGCCGGCGTCATCGAGACATAGAGCTGCTCGCGGATCTGACTGATCAGCGGCGAGGTCTCGGTGACCAGACGATACGCCAGTTCCATCAGCATTTCCGACGGACCGGTTTCACCGCTGTGCAAGCCGCCCATGAAGTGGTAATGCGGCTTCGTATCGGCCAGCACCGCCTTGACCTGGGCCTCAGTCATGCCGCGCGGGTCGGCAATCTTCGCGAGGTTTTTCCGGTTCTGGTCGAGACGCTGCATGTTCGCCTCGGACGAGATCCAGACCACCACGAGTTCACGTCCTTCGTCGGAGCGACCGATGGTTTCGATCTTTACGCGCGGCGACGCGGCCGCGAGGGCACGATAGTACTTCAGCTGATCGGCATAGTACGTCAGCTTTCGCGGCGCGCCGATGTGATAGCCCAGCACGTCGCGCGGGGTGGGGATGCCGGCCACGAGCGGCAGGTGATCCACCAGCGGGCTGCCGTGCTTCGGATTCGCCAGCCACTCCTGATAGTTCTGCGCGAACGTCGGATCCTGCTTTTGGTTGGGATCACGCGCTTCGGTCGTGAGCTGCTGGGCAGCGAGCGACGCGAAGGGGGCGAGTCCGAGCAGCAGCGCATGGCGCAACGCTCGGTGACGGGAGAGACCGACGTTCACGGGAAAGCTCCTCAAAAAAAGTACGGAGTAGGGCGTACGGAGTACGGAGTACGGCGTCGGGAGTAGATCGGAAGCGACGACGGGGCACCGAGACACCCGTCTCCGTACCCCGTACTCCTTACTCCCGACTTCGCCGTTGCGTTAAAACCAATCCTGCAACCACGTTTTCACCCGCGTGGCCAGCTTGTCGACGCCCGCACCCGTGAGGGAGGGACGGCGCGCGATCACGCCACCCAATGCGACGCGATGGGCGCCGTACAAGGCCAGTCCGACCGCCGTCGCGAAGCGCGGTTCGGCGATCTGCTCCACCAAGCCGCCGACCTTGTCGCCCGGCACCCCGACGCGCACGCCAAGCCCGAACACGTCGGCGGCAAGCTCGCTGACCCCTTCGAGTGCGGCGCCACCGCCGGTCAGCACGATGCCGGCATTCAATCGTCCGGCGAAACCGGCGGTCTGCACTTCACGCTGCACCCGGTCGAAGATCTCATCCATGCGCTGATGGATGATGTGCGTCATCAGCTCGCGCGAGATATGCCGCTCACCGTGCGACGCCGTCGCGGGCATCGCGATGACCTGCTCGGGGTCGACCATGGGCTCGTACGCGCAGCCGTACGCTTCCTTCAGCAGTTCGGCGTCCTGATTCGTGATGCCGAGCCCTTGCACGAGGTCGCTGGTCACGGCATTGCCGCCGGACGCGATGGTGCCGAGGTGGCGGATCTTGCCTTCGTGGAAGACGGCGAGATCGGTGGTGCCGGCGCCGAGTTGGAGCAGGACCACCCCCTGCTCTTTTTCCTCCTCGGTAAGCACGGCCAGCGCGCTGGCCAGCGGCTCGAGCACGAGCTCACGCGTCTTGTACCCCGCGCGTTCGATGCTCTTGCGCAGGTTCATGGCCGGTGAGCTGCCGATCGTGACGAGATACATCTCCGTCTCGAGGCGCGTGCCGATCATCCCCACGGGGTCGCGGATGCCATCGGTCTTGTCGACGCGATATTCCTGCGGGATGGCATGCAACAGCTCGCGGTCCTGCGGGATCGCCATCGCGCGCGCGACTTCGTTCACGCGATCGACGTCGGTGCGCATGATCTCGTTGCCGCTGATCGCCACGACGCCGGTGGAGCACATCGCGCGCACGTGTTCACCCGCGATGCCCACGTACAGCGACTCCGGCGTGACGCCTGCCACGCGGCTGGCTTCTTCGACGGCCTTCCGGATGGAATGCGTGGCTTCCTCGATGTCGGAGACGACACCGCGGCGCAGCCCCATCGTGCGGGTGTGGCCGACCCCGAGCACGCGCAGCGTCGGCGTGCGCGGCAGATCGCCGTGCACCGCCGCAACGATGGCGGTGGTATGGGCGGTGCCGATATCGAGGGCGGCGACAATGGGTTCGGAAGTCATGGCTGTCTGGCGATAACCTGGTCACGGAAGCGGAGGTCAAGCTCCACCGCACGCAGATGATTCCGCGCGAGGTCCGCTTCCACAGGTAATATGTCCTTGAAGCGGGCTACGGTCACGTCGGAGGCCGTGCGAACGATGACGCCCCCCAGTTTGAAGCGCATTTCATCTGTTCCGGCCCGCTCACCGTGCGAAACACGGGCGTAGAGTCGGGGGGCGTCCTTGCGCAGACCGTCCAACAGGTGCAAGAGCGAACTGTCCGACGAGGCGGCCACCGGGACATCCAGCGGATAGCGCGCCGGGTCGATCGGCAGCGGGCGCCCGGTCGCATCGGCGGGTTCGAGCCGACCCTTTCGCGTCACGTAGGCCACGGGCTCCCGCTCCACGACGCGGATGAGCAGCGTTCCCGGCAGTTGTCGCTCGACGACCACCGACGCGACCATGGGATGCGCGCCGATGCGCTCGGCGAGCGGTTCGAGCGGCTGCCACACCGACTGCAGCGTATCCACCGTGAGCCGCTCCATCAGTTCGGCAGGACGCGCGTAGCGCACGCCTTCGAACACGACGCGACGGGCGTGGAAATAGTCGAGCCGCGCGAGCGCCCGGGGGCCCCACGACGGTGCGCCCACCACCACGCCGACGGCGAGCAGGACGCCGACCACCCGTCCCCAGCGCCACCAGGTGGGGCGTTCGCCCCTCGGTGCCGGCGTCCTGGCCGACGACATGCCCGGGTCGGACGTGGCCATCAACCCCGCAGCGCCTCGAGCAGTTCAGGACCCGTCCGGGTGATGTCGCCGGCGCCCATCGTCATGACGACGTCGCCATCGCGGACGACGGCGCGCAACGCCGCCGCCGCCTCGCTCCGCGGCCCCTGCCACTGCAGCACCCCTGTCGTGACGCGATCGCCGATGAGGGCCGACGTGACACCGGGCTCCGGCGCCTCGCGGGCGCCGTAGATGTCACAGAGCAGGAGCAGGTCTGCCGCGCCCAGCGCGTCGGCAAAGTCGACCTGCAGATCGCGGGTGCGCGAATACAGGTGCGGCTGAAAGGCGAGGACCAGGCGACGCCCGGGGAAGGCGTGACGCGCGGCGGCGATCGTCGCGCGGACTTCGGTGGGGTGGTGCGCGTAGTCGTCGACCACGTCGATACCCTGCACCGTTCCCAGCCGCTGAAACCGGCGCTCGACGCCGCGAAACGTCGCGAGCCCCGGTGCCATCTGCGCGACCGTGCACCCGAGGGCGAGTCCGGCACCGAGCGCGGCCAGCGCGTTGCGCACGTTATGCAGTCCGGGCACCGAGAGCTGGACCTGGCCCAGGTCGTCGCCGTCGAAGATCACCTGAAAACGCGCCCCCGTGGCGTCGAGGACCAGACCACCGGCCACGAGTCGGGCATCGGCGGCGTGCGCCGACGGCGCCGTGCCGGGGGCCGTCGCGCTGTACGCGATCACCTCGTGACGCGAGGCGAGGCGCAGGGCCATCGCGCCCGCGTCATCGGCGCAGCGCACCACCACGCGCGCCGGCGCGACGTACTGCTCGAAGGTGCGCATGATATCGGCGAGATCGCGATAGATGTCGAGGTGATCGGCTTCGACGTTGAGGACCACCGCGACCGCCGGATCGAGCGCGAGAAACGAGCGATCGTACTCATCGGCTTCGACCACGTACGTGTCGCCACCCAGACGCAGATTGCCGGCCCACAGCTCGACGCGACCGCCGACCACGCCGGTGGGCTCACGCCCAGCGGCGGTGAGCGCCTCGGTCGTCATCACGGTGGTGGTAGTCTTCCCGTGCGTGCCGGCAATGCCGACAAGGGTACCACCACTCACGGCATCGGCGAGCGCCTCGGCGCGACGCACCAGCGGGATGCCGGCGGTTCGCGCGGCGATCATCTCGGGGTGGGAGGCGGCAATTGCCGACGAGTACACCACCGCGCGGGCACCGGTCACGAGCGACGCATCATGCGCGGCCACCGAGATCCCGTAGCGCGCGAGATCGGGTGCACCGAGCGAATTGGCGTCGGTGCCCTGGATGCGCACGCCGCGGCGGGCAAGCAGTTCAGCGAGGGCGCTCATGCCCGCACCGGCGATCCCGATGAAGTGCACGGGGCGCGGATCGGTGCGATCGAGTAGAACTGCGGCCGTTAACGACGGCGCACGGGCGCCGGACTCGGCGTCGGGGCGAAAATGCGGCGAAGACATGACTTCAATATGGCGACCGGTTCAGCCGATCCCCACCGCGTCGAGCCCCAGAGTCATGATCACCGACCGCGCGATCTCCGCGGCGGCGCCGGGATGAGCGCGCTCGAGCGCGGCCTGACGCATGGCGGTCAGCGCGGACCGGTCGTCACGAAGCGACCGCACGGCGGCATCGAGGGAGGCTACGGTAAAGTCGCGCTGCGGCACATAGCGCGCGGCGCCCGATGCCTGCGTCGCCTGCGCGTTGTGCGTCTGGTGATCCTGCGCCGCGCTGGGCAACGGCACCAGGAGCCCCGGAATGCCCCAGGCACACAACTCGGCGATCGTCATGGCGCCGGCGCGCGTGACCGCGAGATCGGCTGCGGCGTACGCGTCGGCAATCGGGGCGAGATACGGACGCACGCGCACCATGCCGGATTCGCGATCGAGATAGGCCGCCGCCTGCTGCTTGCCCGTGGCCCAGATCACGGCGACGCCGTCGGGGAGCCCCTGCGCTGTCCAGGCCGCGACGACTTCGTTCAGGGCGCGCGCGCCCTGACTGCCGCCCACGACGAGCACCACGAACGCGTCGTCGGGGAGCCCCCATGCGCGGCGCGCCTCGGCTCGCGGGCGAGGCGTGGCCGGTGGCGGTTCGATCGGACATCCCAACGGCAGTACCCGCGTGCGGCCGCCGACCGAGAGCCGAGTGGCGGCCTCGGGAAACCCGAGGAAGAGCGACTGTGCGCCGTTGGCGAAGGTGCGCGTGGTCAGGCCGGGATGCGAATCGGGTTCATGCAGCATGGTGGGCACGCCATGCGCACGCCCCCATGCGAGCGCGACGCCGGCCGCATACCCACCGGTACCGATCACGGCACGCGGTGCCTGCTGCGATGCGAGCGCGGTGATCGCACGCCACGCGCCAACCGCGCCGACGATCGTGCGCCAGTTCTTCCACGGCGCCTGACGATAGAGCGGATGCAGATCGAGCAGCGTGTATCCGAAGCCGGTGGTGGGGAGGACATCGCGCTCGATGCCACGACGCGCCCCGATGAAATGCGGCTCGACGTGCGGGGCCTGGTGCACCAGGGCCCGCGCGATGGCGAGTCCGGGATACAGATGGCCGCCGGTCCCGCCCCCGGCGAAGAAGATGCGCGTGGTGCGAGATGACGTCATGCCATCGCCACCAGCGGATCGGTGGCGCTGGCGCCGTATACGCGCTCACGATCGCTGCCGATGTTCACCAGAATGCCCGTCATCATCAGGGTCAGCACCAGATTGGAGCGTCCGTAGGACACAAACGGCAACGTCAATCCGGTGTTGGGGAGTAAGCCGATCACCACCCCAAGATGAATGAACGCGGTGAACACCGTGACGAACGCGATGCCGATGGCGAGCAGCGCCGTGAACGGACTTCGCGCCCGACGGGCGATTCGGAATCCGAGCCAGCCGTACAGGGCGAAGGCGAGCGTGAGTCCGCCAAGCCCGAGGAAGCCGAACTCCTCGCCCACCACGGAGCCGATGAAATCGTTGTAGGCGAGCGGAAGCCAGCCACGCTGCTGATTCCCCTGGCTGAAGCCAACGCCCACCACGCCACCAGACCCGACGGCCACGAACGACTGATACTGCTGATCGCCGGTAGCGGAACGCGTGGACGACTCCTGTTCCTTCGCGAGAAAACTCTCCACGCGTTTGCGTACGTACGTGCTCTGCGATGCCTGAAATCCGATGAGCAGTAGCCCGACGACACCGAAGAGCAGGAAGTGCGACACGCGCGCGCCCCCGACGAACAGCAGCACTGCCATGATAAGACAGAACATCATGGCGACCGAAATGTCGGGTTCGAGAATCGCGAGCAGGCTGAGGGCCCCGATGACCACCGCGAACGGCATGAGCCCTTTGCCCAGCTGCTTCACGGCCGCCCCCTTCTTCACCAACAGCATCGGCGTCCAAACCAGCACGGCGAACTTGGCCAGTTCCGACGGTTGGATCGATCCGTTGAACAGATAGCGTCGCGAGCCATACATGCTTTTCGAGATCGCCTCGGTGCCGGGCAGGATCACCACCAGCATGAGCAGCAGACTGCCGCCCATGATGGGCCACGCCAACTTGCGCCAGCGCTCGGCATCGACCTTGGCGCAGACCGCGAAGAACACGACGCCGACCAACACGCCGGTGAACTGGCGCAGCACGAAGAAATGTCCCGGACTGTTCGCGGAAATCGCTTGCAAGGCGCTGGCGCTGTACAGCACGGCCAGCCCGAACGCCACGAGCA
>CANHNQ010000134.1 GCA_947462095.1 Gemmatimonadota bacterium | reverse complement strand
GATATCGAAGGCATCGCGTCCCCCTCGAAAACGTTCTACGTGTCCACCGCCGGCGGTGGCTTGTGGAAGACCACCAATAACGGCACCACGGTCCAGGCCGTCATGGACACGGCCCGCGTGTCGTCGGGTGGTGATCTCGCCATCGCCCCCTCCGACACCAACGTGATCTACTGGGGCACCGGCGAAGCGAATTCGCGGAATTCCATCTCCCCCGGTGGTGGCGTCTACAAGTCGGCCGACGGCGGTAAGTCGTGGACGTTCCTCGGCCTCGCCGAGACGCGCGCGATCGCGCGGATCGTGGTCCATCCGAAGGACGCCAACACCGTCTGGCTGGCCGCGCTCGGCCATCCGTGGGGACCGAACAAAGAACGCGGCCTCTACAAGACCACCGACGGCGGCAAGAACTGGCGTCTGGTCAAGTTCATCGACGAGAAGACGGGCTTCGTGGATATCGTCCTCGATCCGCGCGATCCGAACGTGCTTTGGGCCGCGAGCTATCAGCGTGTACGCAGCCCGTACTCGCTCACGTCCGGCGGTCCCGGCTCGGCCCTGTGGAAGAGCACCGACGGCGGCGAGACGTTCACCGAAGTGAAGGGCGGCGGATTCCCCGCCACGATGAAGGGACGCATCGGCATCGCGATCGCGGCGTCCAACGCCGATGTGATGTACACGCTCGTGGAAGCCGACACGGCGCCGAATCTCAAGAAGGACGCCAAGGCCGCGCCGCAGAAGCGGCCAAGTGGCCTGTATCGCTCGGAAGACGGCGGGAAGACGTGGGCGTACATGAACCCCGAAAACACCCGGCCGTTCTACTACAACCAGGTGCGCGTGGATCCCAAGGATCCGAATCGCGTGTACTGGTCGTCCACGCCGGTGAAGTACTCCAGCGACGGCGGCAAGACGGCTGGCAACACGACCGAAGGCATTCACGTGGATCATCACGCCATGTGGATCGACCCCAATGATCCGCAGCGCATCGTGACCGGCAACGACGGCGGTGTCGGCGTCTCGAACGATCGTGGCGGCAACTGGTTGTTCCCCAACTCCATCGCTCTCGGCCAGTTCTACAACATCTCGGCCGACATGGGCGTGCCGTACCGCGTCTGCGGTGGCTTGCAGGACAATGGATCGTGGTGTGGGCCGAGCCGTCGCAAGCAGGGGCCGATCACCAATGCCATGTGGCACAACGTGGGCGGTGGCGACGGCTTCGTGACGCAGCAGGACCAGACGAATACCGACATCATGTACAGCGAATCGCAGGGCGGCAGCATGGGTCGCCTGAACTTCGCGACCGGCGAGCGTACCGGCCTGCGCAAGCCCACGTGGCGCGACGGCGGCTACCTGCAGTGGAACGACTCCATCTACGCCGTGTGGCCCGATACCACCAAGCCCGCCACCGCCGCGCAGAAGAAGCAGATGGCAGCCTATCGGGCGCGTCAGCGTGCCGACTCGGTGGCCTACGCGCTGCGTTGGAACTGGAACACGCCGTACATCATCTCCAAGCACAATCCGGCCACGCTGTACTTCGGCGCCAACCGCGTGCTCAAGAGTGTGAAGTACGGCGACGACATGTTCCCGATTTCTGGTGAGCTCTCGTACGCTGATTCAGCCAAGCTGTATGTGGCGCTCAAGACCACCGGTGGCATCACGCCCGACGTGACCGGCGCCGAGACGTACGGCACGGTGGTGTCGCTGAACGAGTCGTCGATCCGGCCCGGGCTGCTGTACGCCGGCACCGACGACGGTCGCGTGTGGCTCACGCGCAATGACGGCGCGCAGTGGGACGAGGTGACGAAGAACGTCACGGGTGTGCCCGCGGGCAGTTATGTGTCACGCATCGAGCCGTCGCATTTCGACAGCGCCACGTTCTACGTGACGTTCGACAATCACCGCAACGACGATTACACGCCGTACGTGTTCGTGACCACGAACTTCGGCCGCACGTTCACGTCGATCGTGAACAACCTGCCGAAGGGTCAGACGGATTTCGTGCACGTGATCCGCGAAGACACGAAGAACCAGAATCTGCTCTTCGTAGGCACCGACGTGGGCGCCTACGTGTCGATCGACCGCGGGCAGTCATGGCAGCGCTTCATGAGCGGCCTCGGCACCACGCCGGTGCACGATCTGCTCATTCATCCGCGTGACGGCGAGCTCATTGCCGGCACGCACGGGCGTTCCATCTGGATCGCCGACATCACGCCGTTGCAGCAGATGACGCCGGCGGTGCTGGCGGCCAAGGCCACGCTGTTCGCGCCGCGCACGGCGTTCCAGTGGGGCGAGCAGACGATCAACGGCGGCAACGTGGGGCAGGGGGTGTTCCAGGCGCCCAGCCCGACGTACGGCGCGTCGATCTGGTACCGACTGTCGGAGAACGCCGGCGGCCAGGTACGCATGATCGTGCAGGACGCGAGCGGTGACACGATCCGCTCACTCACCGGCCCCGGTCAGGCTGGCCTGCACAACGTGGTGTGGGACATGCGCGCGCAGCGCCCGGCGCCGGCGCGGATCGCACTCACGCCGGCCCAGCAGCGTGACAGCGTGAATACGCAGCGTCGTGTGTTGCGCGCACTCGATTCGCTCGAGAAGGCGGGTGCGGTGCCGGCCCCGATGCTCGCCATGATCCGGACCACGATGCAGACCGGTCAGCAGCCGCCGCAGATGGCGGCGATGATGGGCGGCGGCTTCGGCGGCGGTGGTGGTGGTGGTCGCGGCGGTGCGGGTGCCGGCGGCTTCCAGGATCGTCCCGGTGAAACGCGGGCGCTGCCGAGCTTCGGCGCGCAGGGCGGCGGTCGTGGTGCCCCCGGCGGTGCGGCGCCCGGCGGCGAAGGGGCGCCGGAGGCTGCGGCAGGACCGGCCGGTTTGCAGGCGGTGTTCGGTCCGCTGCGCGATGCGCTGGGTGACGACTTCGCGGCCATCGGGATCCTCCCGGGCGGCGGTGGCGGCGGTGGTCGCGGCGGCCGTGGCGGGCAGAACACGCTCGTGGGCACCGGTGACTACAAGATCACCATCATCGTGGGTGGTGCGTCGTACGCGAAGGTGCTGCACGTCGAGCGCGTGAGCGGCGGCGAAGGCGGCGGCGGATTCTTCGGGCTCGACGACGACGAACGGCGCTAGTGCACGCTTCGGTACAACGATGCCCCGTGCCCGGTTCGCCGGTCACGGGGCATCGTGTGTGTCGTGGATTACCTGTCCGATTCCCCGTCAGCCGACACCGCTGCGAGCTTCGCCCCCAGCGCCGGAAATCCACGCGCGATCGCCAGCATGGCGGGTGTCGATTTGTCCGCCGACACCGCATGGGCGTCAGCCCCGCGGGCGATGAGCAGATCGCACAGCGGCTCGTAGCCCCGCGAGGCGGCCAGATGCAGCGGTGTGTTGCCGTGCGCGTCGCGCGCCGTCACGTCAGCGCCGGCGAATACCAGCCGCCGGACCAGCACCGGCAGCGTGTGGCCGGCCAGCGCAGCATGCAGCGGTGCATTGCGCAGCGCATTGGTGGAGCTCGCGTCGAGCGGCGCCCCATGATCGATCAACAACCGCACGGCGTCGTCGCGCCCGAAGAACGCCGCCAGATGGAGCGGCGTCCAACCATCACTGCTGCGGCGCACCCGCGAGTCATCGTCATTCTCGAGGCAGGCACGCAGCGCGGGCACGTGACCCAGTGCCGCGGCTTCCCACGCGTCGTTCGGCCGACCGTCGCGCAGCAACTCGGCCAGCTCGGGTGCGCCGTTGTAGCACGCGTACAGGACCAGCGACTCGCCACCCGTGGCGCGTGCCGTGGCCAGCGACGGATCCGTGGAGATCAGGTCGGCGATCGTGTCACGGTCCTTCGATCGGATCGCCGTCAGCAGGGCGTCGGGAGCGGTTCGAAACATTGGGGCAGTCTCGGCCTTGAGAAGAGCGTGTGGCTCCGGGCGTGCAATCACTGTCTCAACTTGATCACAGGACGCCCGATTGGCTATCGGCGCCCCCCGCTCGTGCGTTAAGCTCGCCCGATGCGCATTCCATTCAGGTCCCTGGTGCGGCTGGTGCTCCCGTCGCTGATCGCGGCGTGTACCCCCGCGCGGGCGCCACGCCCGGTGTCCACCGAACGCCCGCTGGTGCTCCCGGCGGCGACCCCGCTCGTGATCGCGCATCGCGGCGCCAGTGGGCACCGCCCCGAGCACACCCTCGAGGGGTACACCCTGGCGGTGCAGATGGGCGCCGATTTCATCGAGCCGGATCTCGTGAGCACCAAGGATGGCGTGCTGGTGGCGCGACACGAAAACGAGATCGGCGCCACCACCGACGTGGCGACAAAATTTGCGTCGCGTAAAACGCGCAAAGTGATCGACGGCGATACGATCAGCGGGTGGTTCACCGAAGACTTCACGCTGGCCGAGTTGCGCACCCTCCGCGCCAACGAGCGGCTGCCCTTCCGGTCACACGCGTACGACGGGCAGTTTCTCATTCCCACGTTCGACGAGGTGCTGGCACTGGCGGACTCGCTTGGCCGCACCCGTGGTCGTGCTGTCGGGGTGTATCCCGAAACCAAGCATCCTACCTACCTTCGTAGCATCGGGCTCCCCATCGAGGAGTCGATGCTGCGGTCGCTGCGCGCCCGCGGTCTCGATCGCGCCGATGCGCCGGTGTTCATTCAAAGCTTCGAAAGCGGAAATCTGCGCGTGCTCTCGAAACAGACGCGCATCCGCCTGATCCAGCTCGTGTCCACGGCGCCGCAGGTCACACCGGCTGCGCTCCGCGACATCGCGACGTATGCCTACGGTGTCGGGGCCAATACGCGGCAGATCGTCGGTGGCGATTCATCGGCCGTCCCCACCACGCTCATTGCCGATGCGCACGCGGCCGGACTGCGTGTGCACGCGTGGACGCTCCGCCCCGAACCCGTGTTCCTCGGCACGCGCTATGGCGGCGATCCGATCGCCGAAGTGCAGGAGATGCTCCGGCTCGGTGTCGACGGTCTGTTTGGTGATTATCCCGATCAGGTGGTGCGCGGACTTCGCCGATAGGGGCTGCACGGGGTCGCACACCCCGCGCCACGTCGTAGATTCGGCCGGACATGTCAGACAATCATGCGACCAGCCGGCTGGAGAAGGACCTGCCTCTCCGCGACGATATCCGCTTATTGGGGCGCGTCCTGGGTGACACGCTGCGCGAGCAGGAAGGGGACGCGCTCTTTCAGTTGGTCGAATCGGTGCGGCAGACGGCGGTCCGTTTCGCCCGCGAAGGGCGCCCGGATGATCGGGCCGAATTGCATCGACTTCTCGACGGCCTGCCGCATGGAGACATGCATCGCGTCGTCCGCGCCTTCGCCCACTTTTTGCAGCTCGCCAACATCGCCGAAGACGCCCACCGGGCGCGCCGTCGCCGGGCGCACGCGATCGACGGGTCCTCGCCGCAGGAAGGGAGTCTGGCGTTCTCGCTCGACCAGGTGCTGCGCCGCGAGCCGGACACGGCCGCGAAGCTGGAGGCGTTCTTCGCGACCGCGCTGGTGTCGCCCGTTCTGACGGCGCACCCCACCGAAGTACAACGGCACAGCACGCAGCGGGCGCTGCAGCAGATTGCTGCGCTGCTCGAGCGCCGCGACCGGCAGTCGCTCACCCCCGATGAGCAGCACGACGCCGACGCCACGCTCGCGCAGGTGGTGCTCCGGCTCTGGCACACGCGCATGGTGCGCGGGGAACGGCTGCGTGTGACCGACGAAGTGCGCAACGGCGTGGATTACTTTCGCACGACCTTCCTCACGGAGATCCCGCGTCTGCACAGTGAGACGGAGGCGCTGTTGCGCGCGCGGTGGCCCGACCGCCCATGGACACTGCCCGGCTTTCTGCGGGTGGGAAGCTGGATCGGTGGCGATCGCGACGGCAATCCGTTCGTCACCGCCGACACGCTGCGCGAGGCAATGCAGCTGCAGGCGGCGGCCGCGCTCGAATTCTATCTCGCGGAGGTGCACGCCCTCGGTGATGAGTTGCCGCTCTCCACGCTGCTGGTGCCGGTCACGGCCGAACTCTCGGCGCTCTCCGACCGGTCGTGCGACACCTCGCCGCACCGCCTCGACGAGCCGTATCGCCGCTCGCTCATCGGCATCGCGGCGCGTCTTGCCGCGACGGCCCACGCGCTCGGTGTGCCGGCACCCGTGCAACCGATCCCCAACGCCGGCGCGCCGTACGCGACCAGCGCCGACCTCGTGGACGAGCTGGCCGTGATTCGTGACTCGTTGCAGCAGCACGGGGGCGCACGGCTCGTCGCCGGCCGGTTGCACCGGCTGCTGCGCGCGGTGGAACTGTTCGGCTTTCACCTGGCGCCGATTGACCTGCGACAGAATGCCGACGTGCACGCACGGGTGATCGCGGAGCTGCTCGCCGGCGCCGGCGTGTGCGCCGACTATGCCGCGCTCAGTGAGGCCGACCGCGTCACGATGCTGGTGGCCGAGCTCACCGGGACGCGTCCCTTGTATTCCCCGCACCTCTCGTACGCCGACGAGGTGACGGGGGAGCTGGCGATCGCGTTTGCGGCGCAGTCGTTGCGCGGGCGTTTCGGCGCGGCAGCGCTGCCGCACTGCATCATCTCGAAGTGCGACGGGGTCTCTGACCTGCTCGAGGTGGCAGTCATCTTGAAGGAGGCGGGGTTGATGCATGGCGGCGCCTCACCCCGCGCCGACATGCAGGTCATTCCCCTGTTCGAGACCATTGAAGATCTGCGGCGTGCGGGCGAGACCATGGACGCGCTGTTCGCGCTGCCAGTGTACCGTGCACTCGTCGCGTCGCAGGGCGACGTGCAGGAAGTGATGCTCGGCTACTCCGACAGCAACAAGGACGGCGGCTTCCTGACCTCCGGGTGGGAGCTGTATCAGGCCGAAGTGGCGCTGACCCGGGTGTTCGCGTCACATGGTGTGCGTCTGCGGCTGTTCCACGGACGTGGTGGCTCGGTGGGACGCGGGGGCGGGCCGAGCTATCAGGCCATTCTCGCGCAGCCGGCGGGGGCGGTGAACGGGCAGATCCGCATCACCGAACAGGGTGAAGTCATCGCGTCCAAGTACGCCACGCCCGATGTGGGACGGCGGAATCTCGAACTGCTGGTGGCGGCCACGCTCGAGGCCTCGCTGAGCGATCAGGGACCGCGAGAGGGGGAAGACGACCGCGTGATGGCGGATTTTCACCCGGTCATGGACCGCCTGTCGGCGCTCGCGTTCGGCGCGTATCGCGCGCTGGTGTACGAGACCCCCGGCTTCGTGCAGTACTTCCGCGAATCGACGCCGCTGGCGGAGATCGCGACGCTCAACATCGGCAGTCGCCCGGCCGCGCGCCGGTCCAGCGATCGCATCGAGGATCTGCGCGCGATTCCGTGGGTGTTCGCGTGGGCACAGTGCCGGCTGATGCTACCCGGATGGTACGGCGTGGGGACGGCGCTGCAGCAGTTTCTGGCGGAGACCCCGGATGGCCTGCCGGTGCTGCAGCGGATGGCGCGGGAGTGGCCGGTGTTCCGCACGCTGCTGTCGAACATCGACATGGTGCTCGCCAAGTCGGATCTTGGCGTGGCGTCACGATATGCCGAGCTGGTGCAGGACGCCGCGCTGCGCCAGCGGATCTTCGGTACGCTTTCCGCCGAATGGCATCGCACGCGCGAGGCGTTGCTGCAGATCACGGACACGACGGAGTTGCTGGCCGACAACCCGTTGCTCCGGCGGTCGATCGCCAATCGGTTTCCCTATATGGACCCGCTCAATCACTTGCAGATCGAGCTGCTGCGCCGGTATCGCGAGGCGCCGGGGGAGCACGCCGGCCCGGACGACGAGGGGCTGCGTCGCGGGATTCATATCACGATCAACGGCATCGCCGCCGGATTGCGAAACAGCGGATGACGGCGATGCCGTCATCCGCTGTGCGCGGGCCCCGCGACGCGTGGTGCCGCGTCAGTCCATCGCGAATTCGCGGGCGAAGGCCACGTTGAACGAGAAGGTCTTCGCGCGGCTGCGCGTTTCCATCATGTTGGCCACGCGCTCGAGACGCTCCGTGATCGCCATGATCTTTTCCTGCGCCTTGCGTCCGGCTTCGTTCAGCCCTTCGAGCTTGTCGATGGACCAGAACTTGATGAGGTCTTCGACGATCTTGATGTAATCGCGCGGGCCGTAGATGCCGGCGCGACGGATCACGTCGGCCATCTCGCGGAAGTGCGGCATGCTGATGCCGGGCATATCGATACTGGGCATGATCAGCGCTGCCGATTCCAGCGCGCGGTTGGGATCACGCGCCAGCACGCGGAGGAAGATCTCGCGATAGAACACATAGTGCCGCGCCTCTTCCTTGGCCACGTTCTGCAGCACGGTGCCGATGAGTGGCTCGTACTGCCCCGCCAACTTACCGGTGTTGGCGTGGCTGACCTGCGTGGCCTTTTCCTGCAACGACGTGTACACGAACACGCGGTACGGATCCTTGTCCCACGTGGGCTCGAAGCCCGCCTTGAGGTACTCGAACTGCATGCGCTCGAGCACCGGGTTGTCCAGGATCTTGCTGTCGTGCGCGTAGTCGTGCAGCACGGCGCCGTGCCGGTCTTCCTCGGCCGTCCACAGATTGGTCCACTTCGCCCAGAACGTGTCGCCGCCCAGGTAGGTGGCGAGCAGCCGGTGGAAATGGGGGAGGCCTTCTTCGGTGAGCGTGTTCAGCGCCAGCGCGACGCGGGCCGGCATGCTGATGCCCTTCGCCCGCTCCCGGAGCTGCTTCACGAACGCATCCGGGTCGGTGTCCGGCTCTGGCGCCAGCAGTTCCGAGGGGAACCACAGAATGCGCTTGGCTTCATGCGAGACCGTGAGGGCCGCGACGTCCTGTTCGAGGTCGGCGAGGACCTCGACTTTGGCGATGGTTTCGTTGTCGGGAATGTACATGATCATAAAGCTATCGCCCCGCACCGGACCGCGGAACGGAATGGCGGATGACGAAGACGAAATGATCTGGTCGAACCGGCGTGACGGCCGGCGGGCGTCGCGCCCCAAACGGCTCCCCCCGCGGAATCCGCGTTACATTGCGTGGCATGACCCCCCCCTCCAAAGGCAAGCCCAAGTACGACACCAAGCGCGCCTGGGCTGAGGCCCGTGCGCTGATCTGGGAACACCGCACCTCCGTGACGGTTGGACTGGTGCTGATGCTCAT
>CANHNQ010000133.1 GCA_947462095.1 Gemmatimonadota bacterium | reverse complement strand
GAAGCCATCCTCGACATTCTCAACCAGAAGCTGCTCGTCTCGTCGCACGGCTATCGCGCCGACGAGTTCCTCGCGCTCGTCCGCCTCGCGGAAGAATTCGGGTTCCGCATCCAGACGCTGCAGCACGGCGTGGAAGCGTACAAGATTGCCAGTGAACTGAAGAAGTCCGGCGTCGCCGCGGTGGTGTGGAGCGACTGGGGCGCGTTCAAGCTCGAGGCGTACGATGCCACGTCGTACAACGCGCGCCTGCTCATGGAAGCCGGTGTCGTGACGTCGCTGCACTCCGACGACGCCGAAATCTCGACGCGCATGAACTGGGAAGCGGGCAAGCTGCTGCGCTCGGGCGTGGACGAGGTCATGGCGCTCTCCACGGTCACGAATCAGTCGGCCAAGGCCATCGCGATCGACAACAAGGTTGGCTCGCTCGAAACCGGCAAGGATGCCGACTTCGTGATCTGGAACGGCAACCCGCTCTCGCAGTTCACCAAGGCCGAGCAGACGTGGGTGGATGGTCGCAAGTACTTCTCGCTCGACGAAGACAAGGTGCTGCGCGAGGATATCGCGAAGCAGCGCGCCCAGCTCATTCAGGCCGTGCTCGCGGCCGGTGGCACCGACAACGCGCCCGGTGCCGGACCCGCGCGTGGCCGCGGCGGCGAGGGTACGCGCCAGTGACCCGTTCATTCCTTTCGACTCTTCAGACCATGCGAACCATGAACACGACTGCGCGCCGCACGAGCGCTCGTACAACGACGCTCGCGCTGGCGGCGGCGATCGCGGGGGTGATCGCCCCTCGCGCCGCATCCGCGCAGGAACGCATGACGGTGGCGCCGCAGGAGCAGCCGGTGGTGCTGCGCGGCGCAACCATTCACACGGTGACCAAGGGGACGATCACCAACGGCACGATCGTGCTCGATCGCGGAAAGATCACGGCGATCGGCGGCCCGGAGGTGGCGGCACCGCGCGGTGCGAAGGTGGTGGATGTGGCCGGTAAGCACATCTATCCGGGGCTCATCGATGCCTATAGCACCGTCGGTCTCACCGAAATCGGCTCGGTTGACGTGTCGAACGACATCCGCGAACAGGGCGACTTCAATCCGAATGTGCGCGCGGAAGTGGCGGTGAACGCCGAGAGCCGACACATCGGCACCACGCGCTCGGCGGGCGTACTGGTGGCCTTCAGCACGCCGGAAGGCGGCGTGATCTCCGGGCTGTCGTCGGCGATGTCGTTGGAAGGGTGGACGTGGGAAGAAATGTCCATGAAGGGCGCGGCCGCGCTCAACGTGAAGTGGCCCGACCCCAACGCACAGCCGCGGCGCGGCGGCGGCGGTGGCCCGGGTGGCCGTGGCGGCCCTCCAGGTCCGCCGCCGAAGACGTACGCCGAGCAGGTGGAGCAGATCAAGGGATACTTCGCGGAAGCGCGGGCGTATCGTGATGCCGTGAAGTCCAATCAGGTGACGCGTACCGATGCGCGCTACGCGGCGATGATTCCCGCCATCGACGGCGCGATTCCGGTGGTGGTGGCGGCGGAAGGCGCCGCGCAGATCAACGACGCCATCACGTGGGCCAAAGCCGAAGGGGTGAAGCTCGTGATCCGCGGCGGACGCGACGCACTGTTCGTGGCCGATCGGCTCAAGGCGGAGAACGTGCCGGTGATTCTCACGTCGACCATGTCGGCGCCTGATCGCGAGTACGAGAGCTATGACAACGCCTACGCCACGCCGGCCAAGCTGCACGCGGCGGGGGTGAAGTTCGCGATCGCCGGCGGCTCCGGCGGGCTGTATAGCTATCGCCTGCCGTGGGAAGCCGGTGTGGCCGTGGCGTTCGGACTGCCCGAAGACGAAGCGCTCAAGGCGGTGACGATCAATGCCGCCGAATTCATGGGCGTCGCCGACAAGGTCGGCTCGCTGGAAGTGGGCAAGGAAGGGACGCTGCTGATCACGACGGGCACGCCGCTCGACATGACCAGCAACATCATCCAGTCGTACATCCAGGGTCGTGAGATCAACATGCTGGACATCCACAAGTTCTTCTTCAACAAGTACCTGGAGAAGATCAAGCAGCAGGCGCCGAAGAAGATCACGCCGTAAGGCGTGCGCCGTCGGTGCACTGCCGTCAGTGGCTCCCGTTGCGGGCTGCTGACGGCGGTGCACGTCGCACCCTCCCTCGCCATCGCGCTCCCCTGATGAACACCCGTCGCCAGTTTTTGCTGCAGGCTCCCATCGGCATGCTCGCAGCCGCGGCGGCCTGCCGCGGTACGGAACAGACGCCAACCACGGCAACGAGCGGCACGCCCGGTGCGCCCCCCACCTTCGGCACGTCGGCCGCCGCCGGTCCATCTGTGACAGCGGAGACGTTCGCCGCCGCCGAGCCGCTGATGCAGGTGCGCATGACCGCCGCCGAACGCACGCAGGCGGCGGCAAACTGGCGCACCAGTATGGCCGGCACCCTCGAGCGGCGCACCGGGCCGCGCATCGTGCCACTCGATGACACCGTGGTGCCGGCGTCGCAGTGGAATCCCGCCGTGGCCGGCGCACCGCGTGGCTCCACCCGCGATCGGTTCGTTCGCACCGTCGTGAACCCGGGGCCGCTGCCCGCCTCAGACAGCGCCATTGCCTTCGCACCGGTCACGCAGCTGTCGCGCTGGATCGAAACACGACAGCTCACCTCCGAACGGCTCACGAACATTTACCTCGCACGTATCGCGCGGCTGGATCCCACGCTGCGCAGCGTCATCACCGTCACGCGCGATGTCGCACTCGCGCAGGCGCGCGCCGCCGATGCGGAGATCGCCGCCGGTCGGTATCGCGGACCGCTGCACGGCATCCCGTACGGCGTGAAAGACCTGCTCGACACGGCGGGGATCGCGACCACCTACGGCGCCGACATCTATCGCGACCGCATCCCCACCGCCGACGCCGTCGTGGTGAAACGACTGCACGACGCCGGCGCCATCCTGATCGCGAAGCTCAGCCTCGGCGCACTCGCGCTCAATGACATCTGGTTTGGCGGACAAACCATGAACCCGTGGCTGCTTGAAGAGGGCGCATCGGGTTCGAGTGCCGGGCCGGGCGCCGCCACGGCCGCCGGGCTCGTGGCGTTTTCGATCGGCAGTGAAACCGGAGGGAGCATCATCAGTCCGGCCATGCGCTGCGGCGTGACCGGCATGCGTCCCACCTTCGGCCGCGTGCCGCGCACGGGCGCGATGACGCTCTGTTGGTCGTTCGACAAATTGGGGCCCATGACGCGCAGCGTCGAAGACGCCATGCTGGTGTTGCGCGCCATCTCGGGGCCCGACGCCGGTGATGTGGCCAGCGTACCCAGCACGCTGGATTTCGACGCGAATGGCAGCGTGAAGGGGCTCCGCGTGGGCTACTTCCCGAAGTGGATGCAGGAGCACCCCGCCACCGAGGTGGATCGCGCCGCGCTCGAGGGCGTGCGCGCCTTGGGGATGGTGCCAACCGAGGTGTCGCTCCCCGACTGGCCGTATGGCGCGCTCACGTTGTTGATTTTCGCCGAGGCCGCGGCCTCGTTCGAAGAGATCACGCTCAACGGGAAAACGAGCCAGCTGAAATCGCAAACGAACGACTCGTGGCCTAACCTGTTCCGGCAGGCACGCTTTCTGTCGGCGGTGGACTTCGTGCAGGCCGACCGCTTCCGCCGTCGCGTGGCGAACGAGATGGCGCGGATTTTCACCGAAGTCGATGTGCTGCTGGTGCCATCGCTGCGCGACGAAATGCTCACGCTGTCCAACGCCACGGGGCACCCCAGCCTCACGCTGCGCGCCGGCTTCGTGCAGGTGTCGGACGCCCGCAGCGACTGGGCGCCCAACCCCGACCATCCGCTGACGCACTTCAGCACGCCGCGCCGCGTGCCGCATGGCATCACGCTGCTGGGGCGGCTGTTCGACGACGGACTGGTGGGACAAGTGGGCGTGGCCCTCGAACGGCACTTCACGGTGGCGGGGGAGAATCCCCCCGGCTTCGCGTAACGCCATGCACGCCCTGACCATCACCCGCACCTCACCGCACTCGGCCGCCACGCTCTATCAGGCGTGGACCACGGGCTGGGCCTCGTGGTTTGCCGAAGCCGACACCGCGCGCATACGGGCCGAGGTCGGCGAGCCGTTCTGCTTCGACGTCGTGCAGCGGTTCACCGATGCGCGCGAACCCGTGCGCCATCCGCACTACGGCCGCTTTCTGCGCCTCGTGCCAGGCGCACAGGTGTCACTCAACTGGGTAACCGGTGCGGGTGGGACCGCCGGTGCCGAGACCACGCTCACGGTGCACCTCGACGCGATCGCTGGTGACTTCACGCAGCTCACGCTCACGCACGAGGGGTTCGCCACCGCCGACGCACGCGATGCCCACGAGGCCGCGTGGCCGATGATACTTGCCCATCAGGACGTCGCACTCGCAGGCGCCGCGCGCGCGAACGCCACGGAGGCACCACGGCACAACCGCTCCGTCCCCGACGCCACGTTTATCCCGATGCGCAGTTATCCCGATGTCGATGCCGCCGTGCTCTGGCTGCGCGAGGTGCTCGGGGCCCGTGAGCGTTTGCGTACACCGCCGAGTCACGGAGCACACCGCGAACCGCAACGCGTGCAGCTCACCATCGGCACGGGAGCCATGGTGGTGGTGGGGTGGGACGCCGCTGCGGTGCCCGCCACCGGCGGACGTCCACCGGCGGTACTCATGGTGCGTGTCCCCGACGTGCACGCCGCGTACGTCCGTGCCATCGCACTGGGCGCCACCGGCCTCACCCCACCCGCCGATCACCCCGACGGCGAGCGGCAGGCCTCGGTGCGCGACCCGGCCGGGCACGCCTGGACGCTCACGCAAACGATTGCTGACGTGGATCCCGCCAGCTGGGGCGGCGAACTCGTGGCGTGACCGGCGTGTCGGTAGACTTCGCCGGATGAGGATGACATGAGGACGTCATGAGCGATCGCGCACGCATTCTGGTGGTAGCGGCCACGGCACGCGAACTCGCCGCGCCCGATGCGTGGCTCACGCTGCGGTGCGGCGTGGGGCCCGTGGAGGCCGCGGCGCGTACGGCGGCCGCGATCGCCGCACTGCGCCCCGACGCCATCGTGCAGGTCGGTATCGCCGGCGCCCGGCGCAGTCGCGCGCTCGCGCCGGCCTCGCTCGTGATCGGCACCGAAGCACGCTATTGCGATTCGAACGTGCCGGCCGAATGGGCGCCAAGTACCGTGCATGCATCGGCGGCGTTGCTGCGCGCCGTGCAACGCGCGCTTCCGCACGCCGTCACGCTCTCCATCGGCACCAGTGCCCGCGTGGGCGGCACCTCCGATTGCGACGTGGAAGCCATGGAAGGATTCGGCGTGCTCCGCGCCGCCCAATTGGCCGGTGTGCCGGCCATCGAGGTGCGTGCGATTTCGAACGAGATTGAAGAACACGACCGCGCACGCTGGCACTTCGACGCCGCGTTCGCTGCGATCACCGCGGTCACGCCACTGCTGGTGCGCGCGGTGCGTGAAGGGCTGTCCGATGCGTGACCTCACGTTCGGCTATTCCCCCTGCCCCAACGACACCTTTGCGTTTCATGCGCTCACCTTCGGTCTCATCGACACGCCCGTGCGCATTACGCCGGTGCTGCTCGACATCGAGGAGCTCAACCGGCGCGCGCATCACGGCGAGTTCGATCTCACCAAACTCAGTGTCGGGGCCTTCGCCGCCGTGGGCAACGGCTATCGCCTGCTGCGCAGCGGTGCCGCGCTGGGCCACGGCGTCGGACCGCTCGTGGTCACCCGCACGCCGATGACGCTCGATCAGGCCGTTGGTGGACGCGTAGCGATCCCCGGGCGGGATACCACCGCGTATCGCCTGCTGCGGCTCGCCGCGCCACAGCTCAGCGAGGTGGTCGAGATGCGCTACGACCGCATCCTGCACGCCGTCAGCAGCGGCGAGGTGCACGCGGGACTCATCATTCACGAGAGCCGGTTCACCTACGTCGACCACGGCCTGCACAAGGCCATCGATCTGGGCGACTGGTGGGAGCGCGACACCAGTCTGCCGGTGCCACTCGCCGGTATCTGCGCGCGCGCCGACGTGAACGACGTCACGGCCGCCGCCGTGGAACGCGCCATCCGCGCCTCTGTGCAGTATGCCTTCGATCATCCCGAGGCGAGTCGCGACTACGTGCGCGCCCACGCGCAGGAGATGTCCGAGACCGTGTGTGCGCAACACATCGCACTGTATGTCAACGAGCACAGCCTCGACATCGGCGACGATGGCATGCGCGCGATTACCCGACTGGTGTCTGACGCGCGCTGACTACCGCTGTTGTCGCAGCACCTCGTACACCGCGATGGCCACGGACGTCGACAGGTTGAGCGAGCGCACCCGCTCCGATACCATGGGCAGCCCCACGAACCGGTCGGCGTAGCGCTCGTGCAGCGCCGCCGGCAATCCACCCGTCTCGCGTCCGAACACCAACACGGTGCCCTCCGCCTGCGCGAGCGGCGCATCCCAGAACAGCTGCGTGGCCTTGGTCGAGAAGAAGTACGGCTGCCCCAGCCTCGGCAGCTCGGCCTCGAACGTCGCCCAGTCGGGCCATACGCGCACGTCCACGTGCTCCCAGTAGTCGAGCCCCGCCCGCTTCACCTGCGCCTCATCGAGCGAAAAGCCCAACGGCTCGATCAGATGCAGCGTGGCCCCCGCCGCCAGGCACGTGCGCCCCGCATTGCCGGTGTTCCAGTGAATCTCGGGGTGCACCAATACGACGTGAATACTCACCATGCCCCTCGCGCTGTCTGCCGGTTCCAGTTGCGGCCTCGCCTTCCACATGCGGAAAGTGATCGACATCGGCGCGTTACGCACCACGATCATGGAGATCGGCGACGTATGTACGAAGCGGTCCGTCATCTGAGACCAACGGTCCAGCCCAGCCGTTGTCGGAATACGTCAGGACGTGTGGCTGCCGATCAACAGAATACGCGGCTAGTGGCCTCTCCGCGAGCAGCCGCTGACATGCCAAAACCCGCAAACTTTTGTTGAGAAGGAGGTTACGGCGGGCACACGAGCGCAGGAATCGATTCCTGCACCATGGCATGTCAATTGCGGGCTAGCGAGGTCTGTTGGTCACATTCACGACCTCCTGCTGCTCATGATTCACCAAGGACCTCCATGAAAAAGATCTCGATGGTCACCTGTGCCGCGCTCGCGCTGCTCGGCGGCGCTCGCTCGGCTCAGTCGCAGACTGTCACCTCCACTCCGGGAACGTCGTACACGACGAGTGGACCAATCAGTGACCAGGTCTTCGTCAGCATGATGACGGGCGTTCAACTGATTGCCACCTTTGCGGACTCCAGCAAAAACCAAACCCTGTACCTCACGGGCAAGGGATGGACGGGGACCAATTTCACGCTGCTGTCGTTCAACCTGCTGCCGGACCCGAATACGTTCTTGACGCAGTGGAAGCTCGAAAACAACACGGGCTCGAATCTGACGGGGCTCACCTTTGATGCCTACACCACCCGCATTCTGTTCGATCGATCCCTCGGCGGCGAAGGCACGGCCGGCTCCGACATCGGGAATGATATCGATGTCTGCAGGACGCTTCTTTGCCTGATCGGGGACCAGTGGAATACGTCGGTGAACTACACGAACGAGGTGGGGCTCACGCCGAATGCCCCGGTCGGGGATCTGTTTCGCACGATCAACATCACGTTCAATAATGGTGGGATCGCGAAAGACAGATGGTTGGCTGATGCGGTGTTGTTTTTCGATACGGACATCTCCGAATCCGATGTCACCGTGCCGGAGCCGTCGTCCTACGCTCTCATCGCTGCTGGCCTGATGGGTCTTGCCGGGCTTGCACGCCGCCGCGCGCGTCGCGCCTAGTCCGCTCTCCCACGGTTCACGGTTGCACGCGGTCGCCGATTCTCTCGAGTCGGCGACCGTGTGCCGTTGGCGGGTAACAAGGGTCATGTGATCTCCATGAACGTGACTGCACCGTGGTAGCTTGTCGCATCCCCTTCACCGATGAAACCGTATGACCACGCCCGCCGAGATCGCGGTATTTCACATCTGCTCGCGCCACGCGCTCAACGAGGCGCGCGCGCAGGGTACGTACCGGGCCGAGAGTCTCGCGCACGAGGGGTTCATCCATCTGTCGCGCGCCCATCAGGTGCTCCCCACGGCGCGGGCCTACTTCGCCGACGTCCCCGATCTGGTGCTGCTGGTGATCGATCCCACGCAGCTCTCGGCCCCGTTGGTGTACGAACCGCCGGCGCCACTCCCGTCGCACGCGCCCAAGCCGGCCGGTGTCGATCTGTATCCGCACTGCTATGGCCCGATCGATCTCGCGGCCATCGTGGACGTGATCGAGCTGGCGCACTTCGACGGCGCCGCCGTGCACGCCGACACCATGACAATGCTGCGGCAGTACCGATTCAGCCGGCTGCCCGTGGAAGGCACGCTGTACCGCAGCAGCTGGCAGTCGGGCACCGTGCTGCCGTCAGGTGATCCGGCGGGCACCGCGATGATCGGCCTGTACACCGAGGGCCCGCGCAGCGTCTCGATGTTTCATCGCCTCACGCACGACGAGGTGTGGCATGTGTACGGCGGCGACCCGTTCACCCTGCATCTGTTACACGCCAACGGTCGCACCGAGCACGTGGCCATGGGGGCCGACGTTCAGCACGGGGAGCACGTGCAGTTCGTGGTGCCGGCGGGCACGTGGCAGGCCGGTGAACTGGTACCGGGAGGGCGCTATGCCCTGTTCGGCTGCACCATGGCGCCGGGGTTCACCGTGGGCTGCTTCGAAGCCGGACGCACACACGACCTGCTGGCGCAGTATCCCGACGCGGCGCACGTGATTTCCCGGCTTGGCGTGAGCAGCGGCAGCACGCACATGCCACCGCTCACCGCGTGATCGCGACCTGACCATCACGGCACGGTCAGTCGATCGGCGTGTGCTTCTCGTATCCCAGCACCGTCTCGGCGCGGCGTGAACGGAAGATCGGGAAGAACATCTGGTGATACCAGCGCTCGCTGCCGTGCCGACGGTCGTCATTGAGTCCGTAGGCCGGCGGATACTGCCGCGTGATGCGCGCCGTGCCGAAGAGCACGTCCCAGAGGAAGAGCAGGTTCCCGTAGTTGCCCATGTAGTGCCCGATGCCATCGTCCTGCGTGAGGGCATGGTGGGCGAAGTGCGTGGCCGGCGTGGAAATCGTCCGTTCCAGCAGCCACGCCAGCGGCCGCAGCGGACGCCAGGCGTACAGCCACCGGTCCCAGCGCACCGCCGAGTGCGCACCGATGATCACCGTGAGCTTCACCACACTGTAGCCCACGAACACCCAGCCGAACCCGAGATACAACAGAGCGCCGCTGAGCCACAGCCCGGGCATCAGCGCGTAGTAGAACGCATTGTTGCGATACACCACGCGCACGCTCATGTACGCCGCCGAGTGATG
>CANHNQ010000132.1 GCA_947462095.1 Gemmatimonadota bacterium | reverse complement strand
GAAGCCGGATAAGCTTTAAGGCTACGTTTGAAGCCTGCAGAATACGATTTAACAGATAGAGCCATGAGCTACGCGATCATTCGCACCGGCGGCAAGCAGTTCCGTGCCGAGCCGGGCAAGTCCCTCAGGATTCCCTCGCTGCTGGGCGAAGCCGGCACGGCCGTCGAGTTCAACGACGTCCTTATCGGCAACGACGGCACCGGTGTCCGCATGGGCGTGCCCACGCTCAGCGGTGCCAAGGTCACCGGCGAGATCGTGAAGCATGGCCTCGAAGACAAGATCATCGTCTTCAAGTTCAAGCGCCGGAAGAACTATGCCCGCAAGCAGGGCCATCGGCAGAAGTTCACCGAAGTCCGCATTAACGAAATCACCCTCGGCTGATCGCCGGCGGCGCGCCGGTCAGGCGCGCCTCCTTTTCCGGAGTAAGAGCAATGGCACATAAGAAAGGCGTCGGCTCATCACGCAACGGTCGCGATTCGAATCCGAAGTTTCGCGGCATCAAGAAGTACGGCGGTGAGTTCGTGACGGCGGGCAACATCATCGCGCGTCAGTGCGGCACGAAGTGGCATCCCGGCAGCAATGTCGGCATGGGCACCGACTACACCATCTACTCGCTCGTGGATGGCGTCGTCCAGTTCCAGCACCACAACAAGAAGAAGTACAAGATCAGCGTGCTCCCCGTCGAGTTCGTCGAAGTGACGACCGAGGAGACGGTCGAGGCCTAAGCCTCGCCGATCGATCATCGTGCTCAAGAAGCCTCCGCCACGCGCGGGGGCTTCTTGCGTTCCCACCCGTAACTTCTCGGCGCCGGCCAACGTAGGTGCTCCATCTCACCCACACTTTGCGGAGAACGGCGCCATGGCCATCTGGGACAAGGTCAAGCAGGGAATCGACAAAGCCGGCAAGGCGGCGCAGGACGTCTTCGACGAGGGCAAGCTTCGCCTCGACGCCTATCGGGCCCGCGAACAGGCCGATAAGGCCGCAGAAGCGCTGGGCTACGCCCTGTTCCGTGCGGCGGCTGCCGGTGGTGAATTAGCGCCCGACGCACGCGAGCGACTCATGGCCGCCCTGCGTGCGCAGGACGCCGAAGCGCGCCGTTTGGAGACGGTGTTGGCGAACGCTCGTGCCGCGAACGGCACGTCGGCGGAGGACGCGTCATCGAGCGCGGTGCCGGCCGCTCCCGTGCAGCAGGCGGCACCGCCGACCGATGCCTAGGCTTGGGAGAACGCCCCACGGATGAGTGCCGGCACGTCGGTGCAGAGGCCGTCCACGCCCCAAGCGGCCAGTTGGTGCGCGCGAACGGGATCGTTCTCGGTCCAGGCGATCACCCGGGCCCCGCGTGCATGAGCGGCGCTCACCAGGGCGTGATCGATCAAGTCTGTGAACTGCCAGAGCGCGTCGGGTACCATCGGCCGCAGCATGCCGGCCGGCTCGATCAGATACGAGTCCGAGAGGAAGCCGATCGCCGTGGTCGGACGCAGGGCCCGCACGGCGGCAGGAATGCGGTGATCGAACGAGTGAACCGCCGCCCGCACGGTGGGGTAACGGTCGAGCAGGGCCGCGACCGCTGGCTCGATCCCGGGCGACTTCACCTCGACGTACACGGTGGCCCGTGTCCCGACCAAATCGAACACGTCGTCGAGCAGCGGCACGGGATGGCCTCCATGAAGCCGTAGCGCGCGAAGCGCTGGCAACGTGAGGTCGCGAATTGCCATCGTGCCGCCGCCGTGCTCTAAGGCCAGTACCGCGTCGTGGTGCACCACCAGATGGCCGTCCGACGACCCGTGCACGTCAAGCTCGATACCGTCCGCCTGCTGCTCAAGGGCACGGGCAAACGCCGCCAGCGTATTCTCGAGGCACTCGCGTGACGAGCCCCGATGCGCGATGATCTCTGGTCTATGCAAGTCCGTTCTCCCCGTCGCGTCGTGGGCGCCCAGTCCCCAGTCAGACCGGCGTCATCCGCCAAGCTGCCGTTCCGGACCGCTGCCGGTCAATGGTGCCGCGTGGCCTTAACGATATCCGCTGGGCGTCGTCCAATGGGTCGGTGCGTATGATCCATGTCGAACAGACCGATGACGCGTCAGACGATGGCGCCCTCATCTCGCAGTGGAAGGCGGGCGACCAGCGGGCGGCCACGGCGATTGTCGAGCGGCACTCTGCTGCGCTGGCGCGCTTCGCTGTCCGGCTGGGTGTCACGGAGGATGTCGACGAGTTGGTACAGGATACATTCGTGCGGGCCTTCTCGGCGCTCGACTCGTTTCGGTCGGACAGTTCGCTGCGGACGTGGCTGTTCACCATCGAGCGGCGCCTGCTCATCGACCGACGGCGATCGGCGGCCAGACGGGGACGCGAGGTAGATGTAGACGACGGACATGCGGCGACGGAATACGACGCACTTGATGCCTTGGTGGCGGACGAAGCCGCGCAGCGCATGGCATCGGCAATCAGTCGATTGACGCGCATGCAGCGAGAGGTATTCACACTGCGGGTGCAGGAAGGGCGCAGTTACAAGGAGATTGCGGAAATCCTCGATAGCTCCGAGGGGGCCGCCCGGGTGCACTACCACAACGCGATGCGAGCCGTGAAGGAGTTTCTCGATGACTGAGTGCCGGACACCGGAGATGCAGGACCTGCTGCCCGACTATGCGTCGGCGTCGCTCGACGCGACCGCCGCCGCATTGGTCGACCAGCACCTGTCGATCTGCGACCCGTGTCGCCGCGACATCGACGTGTTGCGGCTGGCGCGCGCGGTGCGCCCCAAGACGGTGACGGTCAACATCGCGGCGATCGTGGCTGCCTTACCCCATCCCGCGCCGACGTTGCGGCTTGTGCACGCCGCCAGCGACCTCACTCCGGAGGCGTCCGCGGGCGACGCGGTGCCGCGTGCACGACGCCGATGGTCGGCATCCGTGTGGCAGGTGGCTGCCGCCGTCGGCGTCATGATCGTCGGCGGCACGTCACTGCTCGTGTCAAGGAACAGCCCGCGCAGCCTCACGGCCGCCCGTTCCAGCGACGCGCAGCTGGCCGAGGCCGCGGAGAGCGCGCTGGCGCGGACGTCGGTGGCGGGGCGGGTGGCGGATTCTGTGACACGGCTGAGGAGCGCGGGCGGGGAGACGCGGGTGTCCGTGTCCTATGGTGATCTCGAAGATTATTCCGAGGCCGAATTGCAGCGCATGCTCGATCGCCTCGAACTGTGGGATGGCACCAGCTCCGCCGAGCCGTTGCCGACGCTACCGGTCGTGTCGACCTCGGGAGGATCCACGCCATGATGAGACGTTGTCTTCGCTGGGCGATGACTGCCGCGCTGGTCGCGACGGCGGCGGCGCCGACACTGACCGTCGCGCAGCAGGCGCCACCGGGGCCTCCGCGTCGCGCGACGGATCGCGCGGGCTCGGCTCGCATGAACGCCGAGCAACGGGCGGCGCTCGAGAAGCGGTTTCAAGAACGAATCGATGCGATCGTCAGGGAGCGGCTACGCCTCACGGACGAGCAGCAGGTCAAGTTGCGCGACGTGGCGTCACGTGCCGAAGACGCGCGGCGCGCGCTGCGTCGTGAGGAGTTTGCGCTCCGTAGCTCGCTACGTGACGAGATGAAGGCGGGCGATCGGGCAAATGAAGCCAAGGTGGCGGAACTGCTCGACCAGATGCCTCGCCTCGAGCGTCGGAAGCTGGACCTGCTGGAAACCGAGCAGCGCGACTTGGCCAAGTTCCTCTCGCCGACCCAGCGCGCGCGCTATTTCGGGCTGCAGGACGAGTTGCGGCGGGGCATGCAGGACGTGCAGCGGCGGCGGATGGGGATGGATGATTCCACGGCCAGACCGGCGGACCGCGGTGATTTCCGACGTCGTCGGCCGCCGCCGCCAGTGTGAGTGGTGCGAAGGTGGCGTCGATTTCGTCAATCGTGTAGACTTGTCTGGGCACGGATGGTGTACGCCCAGATGGCGGAACTGGCAGACGCACGGGACTCAAAATCCCGCGCCCGCAAGGGCTTCCGAGTTCGACCCTCGGTCTGGGCATGTTGGACGCATCAAACGCGCTGATGCGATCGGTCAGACGGATCGTTCAACGCAGTTGATTCCTTTGGCGTAAGTTACTTTTGTCGGTGTGGGGCAGGGGTCGGTATCCGGCCGCTGATGGGGTGTAGCTCAATGGCAGAGCACTCGACTGTTAATCGAGCGGTTGTAGGTTCGACTCCTACCGCCCCAGCTGGTGCAGTGCATCGCGAAACGCCCGGTTTTCCTCTGGAAGGCCGGGCGTTTCGTAGTTCCGAACGCCTTCACGGCGGCGCGTGGGCTCGCCTCGCTTGCCGCGCACTCCGGTCGTTGCCTAGCTTCCCGTATGCCGTTGGTGCACGCCCCGGGTCCTCCGATGATCCGCGACCGTGCGGTATCGCCACTCCCTTTCGCGCCGATCGCGTCCATGTCCTTTTCGCTCCAGCTCAGTCACGCCGCGCCGGCCTCGGTCGAGTCGCCCTTGCTGGCG
Source organism: Gemmatimonadota bacterium (assembly GCA_947462095.1). GTDB lineage: Bacteria > Gemmatimonadota > Gemmatimonadetes > Gemmatimonadales > Gemmatimonadaceae > Gemmatimonas. The sequence continues at coordinate 4,978 of CANHNQ010000132.1, read as the reverse complement.
ATCGTTCTGTCTCAGGATCTGTCGCTCGACGACGCCCTGCGCGCCGTCGACGTACCGTTGGCCGGTGCGATGCAGCGATCGATCGCCCGTCGTGACTTCCGCGGTGGCCGCGATGAAACGATGCTGTTCGTTGGTGGCGAGACGGGTGCCCAGCGCGTCCTGCTGGTCGGTCGTGGATCGGCTCCCCTGACACGTGCGGTCGCACGGCGCGCCGCGGCGATTGCCGCACGGCAGGCGGGGAAACTGGGTACGGGCGCGATGCACATCGTGCTCGCCGGTGCCGATGCCGACGCCATCGAAGGGCTCGCGCTTGGTGCCGCTGCCGGCAGCTGGGCCTATCCCGATCTGCAGACCCAGCCGCCTGAGAAGGACCGACGGGCGCGCTTGACGGCCGTCACCGTGATCGGGGCTGACACCGAGGCTGTGCGTGCGGGGTTCGCCGCCGGTGTCGCCGTGTCAGCGGGGCAGGCGATCGCCAAGCGGCTCGGCATGATGCCCGGCAATGTCTGCACGCCCGAGACGTTCGTCGAAGTGGGGCGCGAGATCGCGACGCGGCACGGCATGCACATGACCGTGTTGGGACGGGCCGAGATGGAGCAGGAGCAGATGGGATCGTTCCTGTGCGTCGCGCAGGGGACGCCTGAGGAGCCGCGTCTCGTCGCGCTCGAGTATCGGGGCGGTGCGCCGGATCAGCAGCCCGTGGTGCTCATCGGGAAGGGGCTCTGTTTCGACACCGGCGGAATCTCCATCAAGCCGGCGCCGGAGATGGAGTGGATGAAGTTCGATATGTCGGGCGCAGGCGGCGTGATGGGCGCCATGGAAGCCATCGGCCAGCTCAAGCTGCCGATCAATGTCGTCGGCATTATCGGATCGACGACCAATATGCCGTCGGGAACGGCCGTGAAGCCCGGCGACGTCGTGCGGGCATCGAACGGCAAGACGATCGAGATCATCAACACCGACGCCGAAGGTCGTCTCGTACTGGCCGATCTGCTGGTTTTTGCCAAGCGGTTCCATCCGGCGATCGCGATCGATGCGGCTACGCTCACGGGGGCGATTGTGATCGGGCTGGGCGCCAACGCCGTCGGTGTCTTCGGACCCGACAAGGCGGCCGTGGACGAAGTGCTAGCCGCCGGTGCGGCGGCCGGCGAACCTGGCTGGCCCCTTCCGCTCTGGGATGAGTACAAGGAGCAGATCAAATCCGATGTGGCCGACCTGAAGAATACGGGCGGCCGCGCCGCGGGCTCCATCACCGCGGCGCTCTTCCTGCAGGAATTCGTGGACGGGTATCCGTGGGTGCATCTCGATATTGCGGGAACGGCGTATTCACAGACCGATCTGGGCTGGATTCCGAAGGGGCCGACGGGCACACCCGTCGGCACCTTCGTCGAAATCGTTCGGGCGCGCGCGCGTCGGTGATCCGATCCGTTCGGCTCATGGTCGCCGCTGTGATGGCGGCGGCCATCGCGGCGCCGGTGCTTGCATCCGCGCAGGTTCGCCCCGACTCCGTGCGGAAGGATACCGTGCGCGTATCGGTGCCGGTGCCGCCCGGTGCCGACACGCTGCCCAAACGAACGATCGCCACGGATTCCGCTGTCTTCGCCCGAGAGGTTGCCCGTTCGGACAGCATCAAGCGGGTGATCGCGGGCGACACGCTCAAGGCGCCACTGGCGCGTTTTGAACGGCCGGATGACTTCGAGATTTCGACGCGCCTGCGTTTTTCGCGCGACCAAATTCTGTCGTCGGGTGCCGTGAACCTCGCCGACTTGCTCGACCGGATACCCGGTGTCACGACGTATCGCAGCGGGTGGGTGGCCGGCGTTCACGCCGCGTCGTTCGCGGGCGATACGCGTCGCCTGCGGTTGTTCATGGACGGTGTCGAGATGGACGCGATCGAGCCGCGCAATGGTGGCGCACTCGATCTGACCGATGTGCAGCTATGGACGCTCGATGAACTGATCGTGGAGCGCTCGGCTGGCGAAGTGCGCGTCTGGATGCGTACCTGGACCGTCGAGCGCACAACCCCGTACACACGGGCCGACATTTTCACCGGTGATCTGAACACCAACGCCTTTCGTGGACTCTTTGCGCGGCGTTGGCGAAATGGCATGCTCCTGCAGCTCGGCGGCCAACAGGTCGCGACGCAGAGCGGACGGGTGAATGCGGTCACCGGTACCGAGGGTGCGCGCGGACGCAGTGACGGAACGGTGCAGGGATTCATGGCGCGCATCGGGTGGTCGAAGCGACGTCTGAGCATCGATCTCTTCGCGAACGCCACCAGCCGTGAACGCGATCGGCACACGGCGCGCGAAGGCTTCACCGACCTGTTGGCGTACAAAGGCTCGCGACGCGACAGCTATCTGCGCGTGGGTTACGGCGACACGCTGCGCGGATTCTGGTCGCAGGCGATCGTCGGCGTGGTGCGCACGCGGTTGGATGGTATTGGCGATCCGCAGGTCGAAGCGGACACAGCGGGTGCGGTTGCCACCGATACGATTCGCGGGCGAACGCAGCAGCTGCTGGCCGCTGGCTATCGGTCGTCACGGTGGTCGCTGTCGATCACGGATCGGCTGCGTCCGGTCGACGGCACCGCGTTCCACGCGCCCGCCGTGCGCGGACGCATCGGTGGATCCCGCTACGCTGTCGGCGCGTTCGCCGAGCAGAACGGAGTCGACTCCACACGTCGCGTCGATCTCTCCGCCCGCGCCCAGCCGCTCTCATGGCTCATCCTCACCGGCGCGCGGAGCACGCGCACGCCGGATTCGGCAACCGATCGGACCAGTGGCGGTACGCTCCGCGCAGAGGCCGCGCTCAAGCTCGGCCGGCTGTGGCTCGGCGGCGGCGTGATTCGCGATAACGCCACCCAATTCGAGTCACCCGTGATCTTGGGAACGCCAGCCGCGTTGATCTCGTCGGTCGCAGCGCAAGGCGTCTTGCTATCGGCGACGGGTCGCCTGTACAAGGACGTGCAGGTCGACGTGCAGGCGGTTCGCTGGGATGGGGCGCAATTCAATCGGCCCCGGTTGCACGTCCGCACGGAAATCGCGTTGATCAGCGAATGGCGACGCAAATTCCCGCGTGGTGAGTTTTCGATCAACGCACGCCTCTGGCACGAGCTTCGGGGCGGCGTTCCGTTCTTGTACGGCGAGGCGGCCGGGACCACGCCGGCTGATATTCGCATTACCGAGCGTGCCAATACCGTCACCGGTTTGCTCGAACTCCGCATTCAGCGCGCGACGCTCTTCTACCAGTACCGTAACCTCACCGGCGGCGCCTACGAGCAGATTCGTGGCATTACGATGCCGCCTGCGGTGCAGATGTACGGGGTGCGCTGGGAGTTCTGGAATTGATGCGGTTGACGCATTCTGCTACGCGCGTTTCATTGCCAGTCGCATGATTCGTTCTATGACAGGCTTCGGCCAGGCGGAGGGCACGGTTGGCACCTCCAGGGTGCTGGTCGAAGTGCGCACGGTCAATCATCGGTTCTTTTCGCCGAGCATCAAGTTGCCCGGTGCCTACGGACGTTGGGAGACCGATGTGCGCGAAGCGATGCGTCTGAAAGTCAGTCGCGGCCATGTGACGCTGACCGCTCGCAGCGAGCGTCTCGCGACGCAGGCCATCTCGATCGACGACGAGCGTTTCAGTGCGGTGGTCGCGCAGTTGCGGGCATTGCACGATCGCCACGGGCTCTCCGGCGGTGTCGACCTTGCCACCGTGCTGCGCATGCCCGACGTCATGTCCGCCCCCCGTGAGGAGGAAGACACGGGCACGGTGGCCGAGCTGGTCGGCATCGTGGATCGCGCGCTCGATCACCTCGGCCGTGCGCGGGCCGAGGAAGGCGCGCGTCTCGCGGCGGTACTGCGCGAGCGTCTCGATCTGGTGGATGCCGCGCTGCGGCGAATCGGCCTTCGCGCGCCGGAGCGTCTGTTGGCCCAGCGGGATCGCCTTCGGGCGGCCGTCCGGGAGCTGGCTGAGGGGCTGGCGGTCGATGAGGTCCGGCTGGCGCAAGAGATCGCCATTCTCGCCGATCGCATGGACGTGAGCGAGGAACTCGACCGGTTCCGTTCGCACATTATCGCGTTCCACGCGGTGCTGGCGGACACGGGCGGGGAGCCCGTGGGGAAGCGATTGGGCTTTCTGCTGCAGGAGATGCTCCGGGAGGCAAATACCACCGGCAGCAAAGCGGCCGATGCCGCGATCCTTCACGACGTGGTTGGCGTGAAGGAGGAGTTGGAACGGATCCGGGAACAGGTCGAGAACCTCGAATGAGCCCATTTCCGGTCATTCTGTCCGCTCCCTCCGGGGGCGGAAAAACCACGATCGCGCGCCGCGTGCTGGAGCGGCGGGCCGATGTGGGTTATTCTGTCAGTAGTACCACGCGTCCACCTCGGGATGGTGAGGTAGACGGGCGAGATTACCGGTTTCTCAGTCTAGAGGCGTTCGCCGCCGCACGTGAAGCCGGCGAGTTCGCTGAGTGGGCCGAGGTGCACGGCAATTTCTACGGTACCATGCGGTCCGAGGTTCAGCGCGTGCTGAACGCGGGGCAGCACGTGCTCATGGACATCGACGTGCAGGGGGCACGACAGTTTCACGTCGCGTTTCCCGATACGGTGTTGATTTTTGTCTTACCGCCGTCGGGCGAGGTGTTGAAGTCTCGCCTCTCAGGGCGGAAGAGCGAAAGCCGCGAGCGGTTGCTCGTTCGCTTGCGGAACGCCCGTGCGGAACTTGGGGAAGTGGGTCGCTACCACTACGTGGTGGTCAACGACGATCTCGAGCGCGCGGTGGATCAGGTAAGTGCTATTATCGATGCGGAAGGACTGCGGCACGACCGGGTTCATGAGGTCGAGGCGCAGGTCGAGGCGCTGATCGCGCAGCTCGAAGAGGAAATTCACGTTTTCAGCAAGGGCGACTGACGCATGCAGGTTTTTACTCCGTCCGACGTGTCGAAGCACGCGGCCAACAAGTATCTGAGCGTGCT
>CANHNQ010000131.1 GCA_947462095.1 Gemmatimonadota bacterium | reverse complement strand
GTGGCTCAAGGCGCTGATGAACAGCTTCGCCGATGGGCTGAACTATTATCTGGCCACGCATCCACAGGTGAAGCCGAAGCTGCTCACGAAGTTCGAGCCGTGGATGGCGCTCACCTTCACCGAAGGCAGCATCGGCGGCGACATCGCCGGGGTGAATGCCGGTGGCATCGAGCAGTTCTACGCGCCGCGCATGGGCATGTCGCCCAACGCCCCGTCGCGCGAGGAGCTCGACGCCGAGTTCGAGCCGCGCGAGCCCACGGGATCGAACGGCTTCGCCATTGCGCCCAAGAACACGGTGAATGGTCATGCCCTGCTGATGATCAATCCGCACACCGACCACTACTTCCGTCCGGAAATTCACGTGACCAGCGAGGAGGGGCTGAAGGCCTACGGCGCCGTCACGTGGGGGCAGTTCTTCATCTATCAGGGCTTCAACGATCAGAACGGCTGGATGCACACGACCGGCGGCGGCGACGTGGCCGACGAGTACCAGCTCACGGTCACCGAGCGCGACGGCAAGGTGTTCTACCGGTACGCGGGCGGTGAGCGCGAAATGAAGGCCAAGCGCATCGAGTTGCCGTACAAGACGGCGTCGGGCGTGCAGCGGAAGACGGTCACGGCCTACTTCAGCCATCAGGGGCCGATCATCCGCAACGACAATGGCAAGTGGGTGGCCGTGCGGCTCATGCAGGAGCCCATCAAGGCGCTCATGCAGTCGTTCGGCCGCACCAAGACGAGTGATTTCGCCAGCTACAAGAAGGTGATGGAGCTGCGCACGAATTCGTCGAACAACACCGTGTACGCCGACGCGAGCGGCACGATCGCCTTCGTGAACGGTGACTTCATCCCGAAGCGCAATCCGAAGTACGACTACACGCGCCCGGTCGATGGCGGTACGCCCGACACCGAGTGGCAGGGGCTGCACGCGATCGAAGAAACGATCATGGTCACGAATCCGGCCACCGGCTGGCTGATGAACACCAACAACTGGCCCTTTACCGCGGCCGGACCGAACAGCCCCCGGATCGGCGACTATCCGGCGTACATGTCACAGTATCAGGAAGAGAACGCGCGCGGCATCCACGCGATCCGCATGCTGAACGGCCGCAGCGACTTCACGGTCGACAAGCTGATCGCGGCGGCGTACGACAGTTATCTCCCGGCCTTCGAGCAGAGCATGCCGCCGCTCGTGGGTGCATGGGATGCCTTGCCGGGCGCCGACACGCTGCGCATCAAACTCGCCGAGCCGATCGCCGTACTCCGCAACTGGGACTATCGCTTCGCCCTCACGTCGGTCGCGATGTCACTGGCGAACGCGTACGGTGAGGAACTGGCGCGCGTCACGCGCGGCAATCGTGCGGCCGCCCGCGACAACGCCGTGATGCTCGGCGCACTCGCGCGCAGCGCCGATAAGCTGGCCGCCGACTTCGGCACCTGGAAGACGCCGTGGGGCGAGATCAATCGCTTTCAGCGTCTCGACGGGCGTATCGCCGCGGTGTACGACGACGCGAAGCCCAGCATTCCTGTGCCCTTCACGTCGTCGAACTGGGGATCGCTGGCGGCGTTCTCGCAGAATGGCGTCCGCACCACGAAGCGCATCTACGGCAACCGCGGCAACAGCTTCATCGCGGCCGTCGAGTTCGGCCCGCGTCTCGTGGCCAAGACGTCGCTCGCCGGCGGCGTGAGCGGCGACCCGGCGTCGCCGTACTTCATGAATCAGGCCGAGGACTACGCGAAGGGACAGTTCAAGACGGTCAACTATTACCGCGACGACGTGGAGAAGAACGCCAAGCGCACGTACCACCCGGGGCAGTGACGGTGGTGGCCGACGCTACGATTCGCCCCGCTGCCGCCATCGACTTCGGCGCCAGCAACACCGACGTCGTGGTGCGCGACGGCGGGACAACGCGTCATTGGACGCTACCGACCGAAGGGCACCCCGATGAGGCGCGCGTACGGCACGTGCTCGCGGCGGGCGGCGTGTCGCCCCGCGATCTCGAATGGATCGCGGTGACCGGCGGCAATCGCGCGATGCTCCCCTCGTCGATCGACGACCGGGTGTTGCATCGCGTTGATGAAGTACAGGCGATCGGGCGCGGCGGTCTCGCGCTGGCGCATCTCGAGTCGGCGTTGGTGACCAGTGCCGGATCCGGAACGGCGTGCGTGGCGGCCACCCCAGAGGGTGCCCATCATGTGACCGGCACCGGGGTGGGCGGTGGTACTCTGGTCGGACTCGGCCGCCTGCTCCTCGATACCGTGGATCCGCGCGAGATCGATGCGTTGGCGCAGCGCGGCACGGACACGACGCACAACCTCACGATTGCCGAAGTGCTGGGCGGCGCGATCGGCAGTTTGCCGCCCGAAACGACGGCCGTGAATTTCGGGCGCGTGGCCCGTCATCCGGTGGAGGCGTCGCGCGAAGATACGGCGGCGGCATTGGTGAACATGGTGGGGCAGGTGATCGCCCTGATCGCGATCAATGCGGCCCGCGCCCAGCAGTTGCCGAATGTGGTAATTGTGGGCCACCTCTCGGATCTCAAGAGCATCCGCCGCACGATCGGGCTCGTGGCCAAGTTTTACGGGGCCACGATTCTCACGCCCGACGACGGCGGATCGGCCACGGCGATCGGCGCCCTGCTTTCGATCGAGCAGCAACGGCGAACGGGCGCGTAGGGTCCGCGCCCGTTCGCCGCGCACCACAGGTCCGTGTGCGCTATCGGGCCTGACAGAGGTAGTCGAGAGCGACCTTCGGCATGGATCCCGGGAGTGGTGTGGCGTACCCCGGGATACCAACCTCCTTGTGCTGCGCCACTGTCGTCCCCTTGGCGTTGCTGTAGTACCAGTTCTCCTTCACGGCGACGACCTGCTTGCGGCAGTCGAGCATCAGCAGTGTGCGTGAGCTATACCAGTTGCCGCCCGGCACCTTGGTCGGCTTGTCAAACTGCACGCGCAGCGCGGCGGTGATGATCCCCCCGTCGCGCGTGACCGACTTCGGTTCGAGCAACACCGTGCCGCCCTTGATCAGCCCGATCGGCTTGGGAGACTGCGCCGCGGCGACGCCGGCCGACAGAGCGCTTGTTGCCAGCGCGACCAGGGCCGCAATCGTGCGTACACCGCTCACGGGATGCTCGGCGGCATGCGCCCGGCGTCCATCGCGGCGGTTTCGGACGGGGCGATCTTCGCGATCCGATCGTTGAAGAACAGCAGCAGGGCAAACGCGATGGCCCACTGGAACAGAATCGTGCCGATGTTCTCGATGCCGAACGGGTTGAGCGCGCCTTCCCCGCGGACCTGCCACATCCACCAGCCCATCAGGGCGATGGCCTCGAACGGCACGAGGTACTTCATGAACACGTCGAACCACGCGCCGATGCGAATGTTCGAGTGCTCGTGATTGAGCTGTTCCTCGCGGAACGTGGCGGGGCCGATGCGGTTCACGGCAATAGCGAAGAACAAGCCGGAGGCCATCAGGCCGACGCCCCATACCCAATCTTGATTGTGCAGCACGTCGATCGAGAAGGCCGACGGCAGGCCGAGCACGAGGCCGAACACGCCCACCACCCACACCGCCTTCGCGCGCGTCCAGCCCATATCGAGCAGCACGCGCGTGCCGAGTTCCACCATCGAAATGAGCGAGGTGAAGGCGGCGAAGAAGAGCGCAAGGAAGAAGAACGTCATGAACAGGCCGCCGGCGGGCAGCGTCGAGAACAGCTTCGGGATCCAGATGAACGTCACACCTTCATTGCCGGCGCCGAAGATGGTGTTCTGCACCAGATCGGCATTGAGCGGTGCGCCCGATGCCACGGCCTTCGCCAGGTCGGGGAAGTCGGCCAGCGCCTGCGGGTTGCTGGCGATTGACGCCACGAGCTGCGGCACCACCGTGAACACCGTGCAGAACACCATCATGCCGGCGCACAGCGACACGGTGTTGTTGGCGATCGGCAGGATGAAGCCGTTCAGCGCCGTGTCTTCGTTGGGGCGCATGTACGCGGCGTAGGTGAGCACGAGGCCCCAGCCGGCACCGGTGTCCCACGCGTTCTGGGTGAGTGCCTGCAGCCAGATGTTGGCGTCGCCTAGGCGGTGCCAATCCACGCCGTAGAAGTAATCGAGACCGGCGCTGGCCCCAGGCAGCATGAGCGCGCGGCCGGTGAGTAGCAGGATGATGCCGATGAGGATCGGCATGAGAATCGTGGTGGTACGTTCGATTCCCTTCACACCCTTCGCCACGATGAACGTGGCGGCAAGGATCGAGATCACGTGCGGCAGCACCGGCGCGGTCGTGGTCGAGAAGGTGCGCCAGAAGCTCACCGAGTTCTCGCCGGTCACTTCACCGAGACCGGCGGCGATCGCGTAGCGCAGCGTCCACCCGGTGACCACCGAGTAGTAGGCCATGATGGCCACGGCCACGAACGCGACGAAGGCGCCCATCCAGGCTGATTTCTTCCCCTGCGTACGCACGAACGCACCGATCGGGCCCAGGCGCGTCATGCGCCCCATGCCGAATTCCACGAGGATGAGCGGGATCGACCAGGTAAACAGGCAGATCACCCAGGCCACGAGAAATTCACCACCGCCATTGGTGGCCGCGATGCGGGGGAATCGCCAGATGTTGCCGGTGCCGACGGCCATGCTGAGCATGGCGAGCATCATGGCCCATCGGGACGAGAAGCCTTGTGACTGACTCACGAATGCTCCGGAAGGGTGGAAGGGGTGGCCGGGCGGGGTAGCCGCAGTACTGATCGGGGCGAAACTACTACGCGGACCGTCGCGCACCGAGGGGTACGCGACGGTCCGCGATGCGACGAGGAGCAAAGGTGCTGCCCGCGTTACCGGTTGCAGCTCGGATAGGTCGGGTCGGCGCCGGCGATCGCCGGTTTTTCCTTTCGGTTCGCGACGGCGGTCATCACGTCGTGCACGAAGCGGCCCAGACGCGCGGCGTGATCGTAGTCGATGTACTGCGGCTCGTCCGACTGCATGTGGTAGTCGGGGCCGTAGCCCAGCGACATGTATACGACCGGGATGTCCTTACGGACGTAGTTCACCTGATCGCTGCGGCAGAAGCGGTTGAGCGGATTGGCCGGGACGTCCCAGCTCTTATCGATGGCCATGGGCTCGGGGCTGCTGGCGTTTACCGAGTCGATGATGTCGCCGAAGTCGCGCGACAGGCGGCGCGCGCCGAGCATCTGCACGGAGTTCGGTCCACCGAACTTCACCTGGTCGGCGCGGCCCTTGCCGACCATGTCCATGTTGTGCGCGGCCACGATCTTGTCGATGGGCACCGTCGGGTTGTCAACGAACCAGCGCGATCCCAGCAGGCCACCTTCTTCGCCCTGATGCGATACGAAGATCACGGAACGCGCCGGCTTCTCCTTCGCGAACTTCTCGGCGAGCTCCAGCAGCACCATCGATCCTGATCCGTCGTCGTCGGCGCCGTTCATGATCGAGTCCTTGCGGGCCGGACGGGCGGCGCGCGCCTTGGCGATCAGCGCATTGATCTTCACCTGCTGTTCGGCCGTCGGGATGCACGTCGGGTCGTTGTTCCCCTGACGACGCGTGATGAAGTTCGTGGCGCGCAGCGAGTCATGGTCGATGACGGCGGTGTTGACGCCGACGTGGTCGTTGTGCGCGCCCACCAGCACATACTCTTCCTTGAGCGTCGGATCGGAGCCGGGGAGCACCGCGATCACGTTGCGCGCGGCATAGGCCGCCGGACGCCACGCGTAATTCCACGACGCCGTGACTGGCTGCCCCACGGTGCCGACGGTGACCTGCTCCATCGGCTTCCCGAACAGCTGCTCGGCCGCCTTCCGCGAGATCGTGGCACCAGCCGGCGCATCGGCGTTGAGCGCGCTGGTGGGGCGCATGCCGTTGCGCCCTTCGAAGGCGGCATTGATGGTGGCCGACGTCATGTCGTCGAGACCGACCACCAGCACGGCTACGGCACCGGCGCGACGGGCACGGGTGTCGCGGGCACCTGCCGCCACCGCGGGGGCCGCCGGACGGGCCGGGGTGGCCGCGGCGGCCTTGTCCGCGGCGAGAATCGCGGTGACCCCGAACTTGTTGGGCACGTCGGCGCAGCTCACGAACGACGCGGGGCCGCGCACGCCACCCGACGCGCCCGCGCTCGGAGCGGCCACGAACACGGCGACCTTGCCCTTGAATGCCGCCGGGTCGAGCATGACCGCCGTGTCACCCCAGGTGCCGGCAAAGACGACCGGCACACCGTTCAGCTCGGCGTTGCCACCGAATCCATTCTGCGCGGTCGGCGTGGTCGGAATCCAGTCGCGCTTGGCCGCCAACGCGGCACCACCGATGCGGAGCGACGACGCGCTGCTATCGAACTGCGTGGGGCCGAACGGGAGCGTCTGGAAGAAGCTCCCGCTGTCGCCGGCCGGCTTGAGGCCGAGGCGCTTGAATTCGCCGGCGATGTATTCGGTGCCCTTGAAATTGCCCTTCTCACCAATGCGCCGGCCCTGCATGGAGTCGTCGGCGAACTGGTAGAGCCGGGTGCGGAGATCGTTGGCCGTGATCGCCGAAACGGTAGGGCGTGGGGCCCACGTGCGCGGCCCCTCGTCGGGCCACACCGGGCGTTCCGGGCGCGCCACCTTGGTGGCGTTGGGGCGATTCTGCGCGGGGAGCGCAACGGCGGCACCGGTCAGCAGGGCCATGGCCGTGGCAGCAAGACGAGCGGGTCGGAACACGGGACGCATCCTTAGGTCGGGTGAAGCAGCGAGCGGGACATGACGCGGCATGTCCAGCGATCCTCAACAATACGCCACATATTGCTCGGGCGTTCACCTGTCTTCCGCCGAACCTGGTGCCCTATGCGCGTCTGCCCCTCCCGTTTCCTCCTCCCGGCCCTCCTGTGGGCCCTTCCTGTCGCCGTGCACGCCCAGGCGACGGCGCTCACCCCGGCTGATCTGGGCGGGCTCCGCCTGCGCAACATCGGCCCCGCCTCCATGAGCGGCCGCGTGGTCGATATGGACGTGGTCGAGTCGAATCCGAGCACCTGGTACGTGGCCGGCGCCACGGGGGGGCTCTGGCGCACGACCGACAATGGCGTGACCTGGAGCTCCACCTTCGACGCGCCGGTGCACTCCATCGGCGACGTGGCGGTGTTCCAGCCCAACCCGCAGATCATCTGGGTGGGGACCGGCGAGCGGGCCAGCCGTCAAAGCGTGGGCTGGGGCGACGGCGTGTACAAGAGCACCGACGGCGGCAAGACGTGGCAGAACATGGGACTCGCCACGAGCATGCACATCGGCCGTATTCAGCTGCACCCGAGCGACCCGAACATCGCCTACGTGGCGGCGCAGGGCTCCGTGTGGGGCGCGGGCGGCGAGCGCGGGCTGTACCGCACCACGGATGGCGGCCGCACCTGGACGCGCACGCTGGCCGTGGACGACGAAACCGGCGCCACCGATGTGGCGATGGACTGGAACGATCCGAACGTGCTATACGCCAGCACGTATCAGCGTCGCCGCAGCGCCTATGGCTTCGACGGCGGCGGCCCTGGGAGCGCCCTTTGGAAGAGCACCGATGCCGGCGCCACGTGGACCAAGCTCACGGGGCGCGGATTGCCCGAGGGGGAGTACGGCCGCATCGGCATCGGCGTGTATCGCAAGAATTCGAAAATCCTCACGGTCAGCATCGAGCAGGGCGCGCGCTATAACGCCAGCACGGCGTACATCGTGCGCAAGGCAGGTGTGTATCGCAGTGAAGATGCGGGCGCCACGTGGACGTTCATGAGCGACTGGAATCCTCGGCCGATGTACGCCAGTCAGGTCATCATCGATCCCAACGACGACCAGCGCATCTACATGCTGAACGCGTATTCGTTCAGCGATAACGGCGGCAAGACGTTCACCGCGCCGCGCACGACCACGCATGGCGACGATCGCTTCGTGTGGGTGAATCCCGCCAACAGTCGGCATGTGGTGAAGCTCGACGACGGCGGCATCGGCATCAGCTACGATCGCGGCAACAAGTTCCTGTACGTCACGTCGCTCCCGCTGTCGCAGTTCTATCGCGTGACGACCGACAACGCGGTGCCCTTCAACATCTACGGCGGTTTGCAGGACAACGGCTGCTGGATGGGCCCGAGCGCCAGCTGGAACACCAACGGCGTGCTCAACGACCACTTCTCGCGTCTCTGCGGCGGTGACGGCTTCCACGTGACGCCGAATCCGCTGAATCCGCGCACGGTGTACTCGGCGTCGCAGTTCCTGGGCCTGCAGCGCAACGACACGAAGACGTGGGAAGTGCAGGACATCCGCCCCGGTGATTCCACCGGACACATCGCCGGTCGTCGCAACTGGGAAACGTGGGGCAAGCCCGGCGCCACGCAGGTGCTGGGCAACGCGATGCATCCGGCCAATTGGGATGCGCCGTTCATCATCTCGCCGCACGACACGGCCACGGTGTACGCCGGCGGGCAGCATCTGTTCAAGTCGGTGAACAGCGGCCGTACGTGGAAGGACCTGGGGGACATGAGCACGGGCGTCGATCGCTCGACGTTGCCGCTGATGGGGCGCAAACCGGGCGAGAACACGTTGTCGCTGGATGACGGCGTGCCGTACTTCCCGGGGGTGACGGCGCTGGCCGAGTCGCCGCGCGTGAAGGGCGTGCTGTACGTGGGCACCGACGACGGTCGCTTCCGCGTGTCACGCGACGGCGGCGCGACCTTCACGGATGTGCAGAGCCAATTCCCCGGGTTGCCGAAGGATTCGTGGTTCGCCGGCGTGGAAGCGTCGCGCCATGCGGCGGGTACGGCGTACGTGGTGGTGGATAACCACCGCAGCAACGACTTCGCGAACTACGTGTACGCTACGAGCGATTTCGGCACAACCTGGCGCCGCATCGATGGCGGGCTGCCGGCCCGTCGCGTGGCGCGCACGGTGCGCGAGGATCCGCGCAATGCGACGCTGCTGTATCTCGCCACCGAGTTCGGCGTGTTCATTTCGCCCGACGCTGGCGGGCAGTGGGTGTCGCTGCGCAATAACATGCCGCTGATGCCGTTCAACGACATCACGATTCAGGCGCGCGACAATACGCTGGTGCTGGGCTCGCATGCGCGCGGCCTCTGGATCCTCGACCAGCTCAACGCGCTGCAGGAACTCACGCCGTCGGTGGCAGCCAGCACGGCGCATCTGTTCACGGTGCAGCCGGCGATGCAGATCCGCACCACGAACGTGCGGCCGCATGCCGGCGACATGATCTTCCGCGGTGAGAACCCCGCCAACGGCGCGCTCATCGATTATTGGGTGCGCGAGGCGGGTACGGTGGTGGAGCTCACGGTGCTCGACAGCGCCGGGCGCACGGTGCAGTCGCTCAAGCCCACGAGCACGCGCGGCATCAATCGCGTGGTGTGGAATCTGCGCCACGCCGAGCTGCCGATCCGTAGCGGCGGTGGTGAAGATGACGACGCCGGTCCGAGTGCGACCACGCCGGGGCCGCTGGTATTGCCGGGCACGTACACGGTG
>CANHNQ010000130.1 GCA_947462095.1 Gemmatimonadota bacterium | reverse complement strand
TCGCGCGGCGTATAGCTGATGTCAGACGTGCTCAGGGCGGCATAGACGCGGTAGCGCGCGTTCTCGCTCAACGGGACCACCCGCGTGGCGAGCAGCAGGTCATCCGAACGCATCACGACATGCTGCACAGTCGGCGACGGCGACGACAGGCGGGCCGCCGTACTGAAGATGTCGCGGTCGGAGGACGACAGTCTCTGCACTGCCGGCGAGGCATAGATGTCGTACTGACTGCTGTCCTGCACCAATACGTACCCGTCGAGCAGCGAGAGGAACGACTGCATGCGGAACGAGACACTGGGCCCGGCCAGTGGATCCTTCTGGGCGACGATCGGATCGGTGCCGGTGTTACGCGCCAGGTTGATCGCGCGCACGACCTGATCGGCCTCGGCCTGTACGCGCGCTTCGAGCTCGCGGAACAGGATCTCACGGCGCACGGCGAGCAGCGCAATCGAGAAGATCACGAGCGTGCCGATGAACGCCGCGGTATAGGCGGCCGTCAGTCGTGCGCGGATGGACCCCACGTGTGCTCCGCTACCCGCGAATCATGTAGCCGACGCCACGCACCGTGGTGATCAGCTTCTTCTCGAACCGGGCGTCGATCTTCTTGCGCAGATGATTGATGACCACGTCGACGATGTTGGTGCCGGGATCGAAGTGATATCCCCACGCATACTCGGTGATCAGCGTACGGCTCATGACACGCCCGGCATGGCGCATCAGGTACTCGAGGACGGCGAACTCCTTCGGTGTCAGTTCAATCGCCTCCACTCCACGCCGTACGTCGCGCGTACCCTGATCGAGCTCGAGATCGGCCACGCGCAACAACGGCGACGCCATGGCCCGCGGACGCCGCAGCAAGGCCTCGACGCGGGCCAGGAGTTCTTCGAACGCAAACGGCTTGGTTACATAGTCGTCAGCCCCTGCGCGTAGCGTTTCGACCTTGGCATCGACGGCGTCCTGCGCGGTGAGCACGAGGACGGGGCGTTCAAACCCCCGCGACCGGAGGGTTCGCAATACGTCGAGTCCGTTGCGCCCGGGGAGCCGCATGTCGAGGATCACGAGGTCGTACGGCTGAGCGATCGCCATCCGCTCGCCCTCGAGACCGTTGTTCACCAAATCGGCCTGCCACCGCTGTTCCTCGAGCCCGCGCCGCACGAACTCGCCGACGGTCGGATCGTCCTCGATCACGAGAATCTTCATGGCCGTGCTCCTCCCGCTGGGCGCGTGAATCCATACTCGCGAATCTTTCGATAGAGCGTTTTCGGCGAGATCCCGAGGATGTCGGCCGCGCGCCCCTGATGCCAGTGGGTGCGGTCAAGCACCGCGGCGATGTGTCGACGCTCGAGTTCCTCGAGGGTGAGTCCCTCGAGCAACGCGGCATCCGCGAACGCACGGTCCAGCTCCCGGATCGCGTCCGTGGCGACCACGGGCGTGGGTCGGGGCGCCCCACAGGCGTCGACACCCAGCGGCAGATCGACCGCGTGGACAACGCCGTCGGTCGCCAGCAGCGCGGCGCGTTCCATCACGTTCCGCAGTTCCCGCACGTTCCCGGGCCAGCGATAGCGCTCAAGGACCGCCGCGACGTCCGCCCCCAATCGCACGGCACCCGCTCCAGACTGCGCCCCAAACTGCCCCAAGAAATGTTCCGCGAGCAACGGAATGTCGACCGCGCGCTCGCGAAGGGTCGGCAACACCAGGCAGGTGGAGTTGATCCGACGCAGGAAGTCTTCGCGGAAGCTCCCCGCCTGCACCATGCGCGAAAGATCACGCGCACTCGAGGCGATCACCCGTGCGTTCACCGGCACTTTCTGCGTGCCGCCGACCCGGTAGACGGTGCCCGTTTCCAACGCGCGCAGGAGCTTTCCCTGCAGCGCGATTTCCAACTCACCGATGTGATCGAGATAGAGCGTACCGCCAGCCGCGAGCTCGACAAGCCCGACCTTCCGGTGATCGGCACCGGGGAATGCCCCCGTGTCCACGCCGAACAGCTCCGCCTCGAGCAGCGACGCCGGCAGGGCCGCACAGTTGACCTCGACGAACGGCCCATCGGGATCCTCGCCGCGCGCATGCAGCAGACGTGCGACCAGATCCTTTCCCGTACCCGCATCGCCGGTGACGAGCACCGGCCACGCACTGGGCGCGACGCGATCAATCAGCGAGAGCACGGCGCGCAACGGCGCGTATTGCGTCAGGAATTGCGGATGCGTGGTGGCGCGTCGGAGTCGGGACTGCAGATGCAGATTGTCCCACGCCAACATCCGCTTCTCCCAGGCGCGCTTGACAAGCAGCTCCACCTCGGCCATACGATACGGCTTCGAGAGGAAGTCGTACGCTCCCATCTTCAGCGCCGTGATTGCCGTTTCGATCGTCCCGTTCCCGGTGATCACGATGGCTTCTGGCGGCATCGGCGCCTCTCGCAGCTGGCGGAGCACCTCCAGACCATCGACCTCGGGCATGACGACATCGAGCAACGCGACGTCGAAGCACTCGGCCCGCAGCGTCTCGAGTGCCACGCGCCCGTTGCTGACCGTCGTCACGGCGAAGCCGCGCGACACCAAGAAGCGCTCGAGAATCATACCGAGATTCGGCTCGTCTTCTGCGAGCAGGACCCGGATCGGCGATGCCGGATCAATGGGGCGGAACGGGGCCGCGCTCACCGTGGAGCACCGGCCGGCAGCGACACGCGGAACAGCGCGCCCATCCCTTCTGACGACATCAGCTCCAGCTCCCCGCCGTGGTCTTGCACCATGCCGTAGTAGACGGCGAGTCCCAATCCGGTGCCCTGCCCTCTCGGCGTCGCGGTAAAGAACGGTTCGAACACCCTCGCCTGCAGCGCACGCGGGATACCCGGGCCCTCGTCCTCCACGTCGAGCACGGCGAGTCGCCGGCCATCCTCAGCATTCGCGGACGACGTGCGAATGCGCACACGCCCGCCTTCGGGGGTCGCATCGAAGGCGTTCATCGCGAGGGCGATCACGACCTGTACCAGCTGATCGGCATCGCCGAAGGTTAACGCACGCCCGCTCTCTGCGAGCTCCACAACAAGCCGTATCTGCGTGAAGCGCGGATGATGCCGGAGGAGCAACATCGACTGCCGAACCACGTCGTTCACATCGAGGAGCTCACGGTGCACCGGCTTCGGGCGGGCGAAATCGAGGAGTCCGTTCACGATCGCGGTGCAGCGCTGCACCTCAAGGTCGATGATCCGCAGCAACTCCGTCTGGGGCGTGGCCGTCTCCCCAAGTTCGAGCTGTAGGCTCATCGACTCGGCGCACGCCGCGATCGCCGCGAGCGGATTGTTGATCTCGTGCATGACGCCCGTTGCGAGCTGCCCCAAGGCCGCCAGCTTTTCCGATTGCGCGGTGCGGTCGAGCGCCGCCTTCCATTCGGTGACGTCCTCACCAATGGTGATGACATGCGTCACGGGTCCGCCGCCCATCCGCATGGGGATCTTGGAAATGCGGTAGGAACGCGTCTCACCGGAGGCGTTGCTCTCCATCTGAAACTGCTGCAGTTGGCCTGAGGCGAAGACGTCGTCGAACTCCCGCTTGAGCAGCGCTGCCGGCTGGCGGTGGAGGACGTCGAAAATGGTCCGTCCGATCGCCGCCGTTCGGGCAACCCCCTGCATCCCGGTCTCACGCTTGTGGTTCCAGGCGTGGATACGGTAGTCGCGGTCGATCACATACAAGCCATCCGGCAGGGAGTCGACCACGCACTCCATGAAGGCGCGCTGGTGGGCGATCTCGCGAACCCGGGCGGTCAACTCGCTCTGGAGATCCTCGAGGTGGGCATCCCGGGCAAGCGCGATCGCGAAGGTGTCGGCAATCGCCGAGAGCTGCTGGTGATCGGCCTGGCTCAAGGGCTGTTCACGATGGACGACCAAGGTGGCGATCACGCCCGACGCGGCGGCGACGGGAAGTTGTCCCGGCGTGCCCGGCAACCCGGCATCGACGCTGGCCGGGTGGCGCCAGACGACCGGCGGCTTGGCGGCGTCAGCGAACTCGAGTGCCAACCGAGTGGCCTCGATGGACGGTCCGATGCGGTCGAACACCGAGGACACCCCGCGGGTGACGTCAGGCGCTCGCGCAAGCAGGGCGAGCACCTCGGGGAGGGCGGACATGGCACCGGCGTCCATCAGGGCGAGTCAGGCGAGAGGGGCACCCATGCAACCTAGGACTCCGGCAACCATCGGACAAGCTGACCGAACGGCGCCCCTCTCGGTACGTCGGTCAGACGGCGATGGCGCGGATGGCGTCGAGGATTTCGGAGTTTTCGCGCTTCGTGCCCGGCGTCGCCTCCACATGCGACCACGCGATCACGCCGGCCTTGTCGACGACGAAATAGGCCCGATTGGAGAAGAACGTATCCGGCCGTAAGACGCCGTAGGCAAGGGACGCCTCGCGCTTGAAGTCGGACAACAGCTCAACCTTCATGTCGAACTTGTTGCGAAACTCTTTGAGCGAAGGGATCGCATCTACTGAAATCGGAAGCACTTGCACATCAGCAGACGCGAATACTTCGAAATCTTCGCTAAAGGCACACAGCTCGCTGGTGCACACGCCGGTGAACGCCAACGGGAAGAAGGCCAGCAACACATGCTTCTGGCCGCGAAAGCTCGAGAGCGTCACCGACTCGCCTGACGTGGACCCCAAGGTGAAGTCTGGGGCGGCGGTGCCGGCCTGCAGCGGAACGAGAGCGCTGGTCATGATGGACGTGTAGTCGGAGAAGAACACTTGGAGCGCGTACTGCTGAGCACGCCGTGGACGATAGGCTCAACGTGCAGGCGTCGGCTGAGTTCCCCGACCCGCCACCGTGATCGCACGGTGCGGCTCGCATGTATTATGCTCCATCAACCGACGTCATTGACGGCCGCGAGCCCGCCGGAACGACCTCTTTCGCCGAATCCATCATGACCGCCTGCACGCGCGCCTGCACCGCCCTCCTCCTCTCTGTCGCGCTGACGGCGTGCAGCAGCCGTTCCAATTCGGCAACCGGACCGAACGCCTTTGTGGATGGGACCGCGGCGTTTGCGACGTCTAAGGTCAATCCCGGATACACCGCGTACGTGTCGGGGAGTCTCACGGATGTGCAGACGACACCGACGGGTGGTGCGCTGCTGGCGGGTGGTGGCACGGACAGCGACGCCGGCATGCAGTGGCTGCTGGCCCGAGGCGGCACGCGCAGCACGGGTAAGTACGGCGACGTCGTGGTGCTCCGCACGAGTGGCACCAATGGCTACAACAAGTATCTCCTGAACTTCGGCGCGAACTCGGTTACGAGCATCGTCATCTCGAGCGTCAACGGCGCCAACAGCGCCTATGTGCGCAATGCCATTACCAACGCCGAGGTGATCTTTCTCGCGGGTGGTGATCAATCGACGTACGTCAATCTGTGGACGGGCACCGCGCTGCAGACGGCCGTGAATGCACGTGTCGCGGCAGGGGTCCCGATCGGCGGGACCAGTGCCGGACTCGCCGTTCTGGGTCCGTACGTGTACGCCGCCTTCAATGCCTCTTCGACGTCGCCAACGGTGCTCGCGAATCCGTACGACGTGTCGGTGACGCTGACGAATGCCCTGTTCACGGTGCCTGTACTACAGAACCTGATAACCGACTCGCACTTCATGGTGCGCGATCGTATGGGCAGACTCGTGACGTTTCTGGCGCGCTTGCAGCAGGACGGCCGCGCGACCGCCCCCCGCGGTATCGGTGTCGACGAACAGTCGGCCGTCGGTATCGCGCCGGATGGAGCGGCCACCGTGTTCGGCGCGGGAAACGGGGCATATTTGCTCAGCGTAACGAGTGGTGCGACACGCGTCTGTGCCGTGAACACGCCGCTCACGTACACACCGGTCACGACGGTTCGCGTCCCCGTTGGTGCCCTCTTCAATCTGTCGACGTGGACGGCGCCCAATTCAACCGCCTACACGCTGAGCGCGAGGAATGGCCTCGTCACGTCGAGTAAGGGCGCGATCTACTAGGTCTCGCAGGCGTCGATCCAACGGTTTGGTCAAAGCAAAACGGGGGCGGCCGGTGATGGCCGCCCCCGCATTTGTCTGCTGTCCAGGATACTTCGGAGTGGAGCGTATCGGGATCGAACCGATGACCTCACGCTTGCAAAGCGCGCGCTCTCCCAGCTGAGCTAACGCCCCGAAAGTCTCACCAGCATGTGAAGAATAATCACTTGGTCGCCACGCGCCAATCTCTCCAGTGCGAAAACCGAAAGCGGGCGAACACCGCAAGGTGCTCGCCCGCTTCGACTCGTACATTCCGCGGCGACTACTCGTGCGCGGGGAGCGGTTCCATGGTACGCGCATCAACCGGGACCTGCACCTCGTCCTTGGCCGGCGTCGTCATCATGAATACCCGCATGACGGGGAACGCATCCATGAACGACAAGTAGCAGAAGGCCCAGAGACCGAGGAAGCCGATGGTGGTGCCGACTTCCTGGAGTCCGAACGGAAGGCTGGTGGCCTCGCCGTAGATGGACGGGTAGATCTCGATGTAGCGATGCAGATAGATGCCGAGGATGCTGCACACCGCGAACAGCACGAACGTGGGCAGGTACACCTTGGCGGCCTTCGAGATGAGTCCGAAGAACGGCAGGACGAAGACGAGCACCGGCACCATGAGCGTGACCGACTTCCACACGCCCGACAAACGGAGGCGATAGAAGTGGGTTTCTTCCGGCATGTTGCCGTACCAGATCACCAAGTATTGGCTGAAGCTGATGTAGCCGAAGAACGCCGTGAACGCGAAGCAGAGCTTACCAAGATCCCAGAAGTGATTCATGGTGACCAGGTCGTCGGCCTGCAGATGCTTCCGCCACCACATGGTGAGCAGCGAGAGCGACATGATCATGTTGAGCCACGCGCCCATGAACACGATCCAGGCGTACATCGTCTGCTGGAAGTGGAGCGAGATACTCATGGAGTAATCCCACGCCATGAAGCACCATCCAATCACGAACGCCATGCAAACGGCGACCGCGAGCTTTCCCTGCAACGAGTGCTGCGTGTGCAGTTCGCGACGTTCATCGCCGAAGCCGGCGCGCATCTTGGCCCGCAGCCCGGCCGCCCACTTGGCGCCATACTCCGGCAGCACGGCCACGTCCATCCGGACGGAGTGGTACACGAACAGCAGCTGCAGCACCATCATGGCGCCGAAGAAGAAGATGCCACGCAGCACGAACCATCCGGGCTGCAGATAGCGCGCCTTCTCGGCGACCGAGATCGTTTCGCGACCCGCCCACGTGAAGATGTGCTCGCGTCCCGGGAAGAGAATGAGCAGCAGGATCACAAAGGCGACCGGCAGGAACGCCACGTAGCCTTCCGCGAAGCGCACGACCGGACGCGACCAACGCGCCGTGACGATACGCTGAACGGCGGCGAACGCCGCACCCGCCGACGAGATCGTGGCGAAGAACAACCAGTTGAAATGCAGCGCCTGCCACGCGCGATCCGCGTTGCTGAACAGGCCGAAGACGAACACCGCGATGCCGACCACAGCCGCGCCGAGCGCAGCCTTCTTGATTCCGCCCGGTACCGGCTTGGCGGCCAGACGCTTCGCGAACTCCGCGCGCGCCGGATAGTGGTAATGCTGGCTCACTAGTGCTTCTCCTGGCTCGCGGCCGGCGAACCGGCCTTGGACGTCTCACCCGCAGGCGCCTTTTCCGAGTGCGGAGCGCCATGCAGCTTGCGCATGGTGTCGTTCTCGTTGTTGCCCTTGTAGGTGGCCGAATTAATGCCCGAGGAACCGGGTGTCGGCTGCTGCGTGGGATGCAAGTACCGCGACGGCACGTTCGGTGCGGTGAGCGTCGGTCCCGGCACCGTGGTGCCGTTCTGACCGGGGTAGCCCGCCAGCATCGTGTCGGCCTTGAGCGTGGTCTTGCCCTGCAGCGCGCGGACGTAGTTGATCACGTCCCAGCGATCCGCTTCTTCGATGCGGTTGTAGCTGGGCATGATGCCGCGTCCGTTGCGCAGCATCCCGTAGATGTATCCATCGGTACGGCCGAGAGCCGACTCGGTCAACAAGCTGGGCGCGAACCCGTATGCCGGGTTGACCTTCTTGAGACCACCGTTGGCGTCACCGGCCATGCCGTGGCACACGGCGCAGTTGATCTGATAGTTCAACTTGCCATTGGCGAGCGACGCTTCCGTGACCGGATGCGGGTTCGGGACGGCCGAGAAGGAATCGATCACCGGCGGCAGCGGCGCGTACGAGATCTGGTACCCAGCGACTGCCGTTCCCTGCACCGGCACGCTGAACTGCGGGTTGCCGCGCGGCGGCACGAGTGAGTCGGCGTCGTTTTGCGACAGCGGCTCCCACGGCTCGATGCGGGGCTGATTCTTGAAGTCGGTGAACCACGTGCACGCCCCGAACGCAAAGGGGAGCACGATGGCCGCCGCGAGGCGCGACGATCGCGCGACGACAGAGGTCATGAAGAACGTAGGCTCAGGCTTCACGCCGCACCTCCACTGCACCATGATGGCGCAGCAGTTCTTCCGCCTGCCCCGCCTTGTTGGCGTCGCACGCGATGAAGATGCCGAAATACCCACCCGAGAAGCGGGCGTCGTACCCCGACGTGGTGCTGAGGCGCGGGATGCGCGAATTGATGAACATGCCGGCCACCGTGGAGAGCGCGCCGACGAGCACCATCACTTCGAATCCGATGATGGTATAGGGAATCCACGAGGCGATCGCCTTGCCACCGACCACGAGGGGCCAGTAGGTGGACGACCAGATGGCCACCCAGTAGCCGAAGCTGACGCCGAGGAGGCCGCCGACCAGGGTGAACCGGCGAACGACGCTTTGCGGGGCGTCGATCGCGTGCTCGAGTTCGTGGCGGATGGTCGGGGAATAGACCGTGACCTCGCCGATTTTCTTCTTCTTGAGATCTTCGATGGCCGCAACCGTCGTGTCGATCTCGTGGAATGCTCCGACAACACCCTGCATCAGTGATGCCCTCCGCCATGGCCGTGCTTGACGCGCGGCGCGACGATTTCCTTGAGCTCGGCGATGGCCATCACGGGGAGCTGCTTCACGAAGAGCAAGAACCACATGAAGAACCACCCGAACGACCCGACGAGGAACGCCATGTCGACCCAGCTGGGCGCATAGCTGCCCCACTGCCACGGCTCGAACTCATGGGAGAGCGACGGCACGACGATGACGAAGCGCTCGAACCACATGCCGAGGTTGATGAACAGCGAGAGCACGAACAGCCACGTGGGATTGCGGCGCAGCTTCTGCGACCACAGCGACATGGGGAGTGACATGTTGCACAGCAACATGATCCAAGCCGCCCACCACCACTGACCGAACACGCGGTTCCAGAAGAACTCCTGCTCCGCACGGACGCCGCTGTACCAGGCGATGAAGAACTCGATCAGGTACGCGCATCCGACGACCATCGACGTGAAGAGGACGACCTTGGCCGTGGCGTCGAGGTGATTGAGCGTGATGTAGTGCTCGAGCTTGAACCACTTCCGCATCGGGATGGCGATGGTCCACACCATCGCGAACCCGGAGAAGATGGCGCCGGCGACGAAGTACGGCGGGAAGATCGAGGCGTGCCAACCCGGGGTGAGCGCCATGGCAAAGTCGAAGGAAACGACTGAGTGCACGGAGAGCACGAGCGGGGTGCTGAAGGCGGCGAGGAAGAGATACGCCTTCGCGAAGTGACGCC
>CANHNQ010000129.1 GCA_947462095.1 Gemmatimonadota bacterium | reverse complement strand
TGGCCGCGCTCGGACTGGCCAAGTTCGCCGGAAACCCGGCGCTCACGTTCACGCAGATCGTGGCGCTCCAGAAGGCCGGTCAGAACCAGCAGGCGCTCGAAGCGTTGGACAAGGCGATCGCCGCGAAGGTGCCGGTGGAAAATGCGAGCTATCTGCGCGTCTCGCTCCTCAAGGATCTGAATCGCTCGGCCGAAATCCTTCCGGCGGCGCGCGCCATGATCGCGGCGGGTGACACCACCACGGCGCTGCGGCAGATGGTCGTCGGTATTGCCAACGACCAGCGTGTGGCGGCCTCGAAGTCGAACAGCCCCGATGATTTCGCGATGGCCGTGGGCACGCTCAAGTTCGCCGACTCGGTCACCACCGGTGCGGCAAAGGCGCAGGCGCAGTTCCTGCTCGGCGCGACCTACGTCGCGTTCGGTCAGCTGAAGCTCTCTCAGGCCCAGACGCAGAAGCAGTGCGCACCGGCCAAAGAAGCGAAGGACCTGTTCGTCGAAGCGCAGATTCTGCTGCCGAAGGGTGGCGCCACGGCGGTGGATGCCATGCGCCAGCTGATGGGCGCGGTCATGCAGCTCGATCCCGCTGCCGACCAGATGATCAAGGCGTTCTGTAAGTAACACCGCCTCCGCAGGACCCCGGGCCCGCCGTCGCTCCGACGGTGGGCCCGTTCGTTTTCTCTGCGCCCGTGCACGGCTTTGCACATACGGCATCACATCCGTGCGAAAGTACGGGTAATGCACATTCTTGAACGCGTCGCCATCGCTTGACGGTGCACTCAGCACTTCACTAACATGACGCGCCCTAACGAGTCCCCATTACGCGCGTGAGCCCGGTCCGTACTCTCCCATCCGGGCGCGTTGGCGCCTACCACGTTCCAGTGCTGCTCACCGAAATCGAAACGCTGCTCGCCGGCGCGTCGACGGTGCTCGATTGCACGCTGGGAGGCGGTGGGCACACCGCGGCCCTTCTCGAACGTGGTATGCGCGTCACCGGCGTCGATCGCGATCCGCGGGCGCTCGCATCGGCGCGCGAGCGGTTGGCCGACTTTGAGCGCGTCGGACAGTTCCGCGCCCTGCTCGGCAACTACGCCGCCCTCGACACGGCCGGGCTCGCCCCAGACGATCGCTTTGACGGCATTCTGCTCGACCTTGGCGTCTCCTCGCACCAGTTCGACGATCTCACCCGCGGCTTCACGTTCCGCGAGGGGGCGCCGCTCGATATGCGCATGGGGACCGACGCCGAGACCGACGCCGGTGAATTGCTGAACACCATCGACGAGGTCGATCTCTCCGCCTTGCTCCGCGCCTACGCCGACGAGCCGCGAGCGGCCCGCATGGCCCGCGAGATCGTGCGTCGCCGTGAGCGTCGGCCGTTCGCCACCGCGGATGACCTCGTCGACGCCATCCGCGCCGTGCTCGGACCGCGCAGCGGCGCCCCGGACTTCGCGCGCATTTTTCAGGCAATCCGTATTGCCGTGAACGACGAATTGTCGGGGCTCGAGCACGCGCTGCCGTTGCTGCGCGAGCGGCTCACCCCCGGCGGCGTGCTCGCGATCATCAGCTATCATTCCGGTGAAGATCGGCTCGTCAAGAATGCCTTCCGCGACTGGAGCACGGCGTGCATCTGCCCGCCACGGCAGATGCTGTGCAACTGTCGCGGCGTCCCGCTCGGGGAAACGCGCACGCGTCGGCCGATCAACGCCACCGACGACGAAGTGGCTGGGAACCCGCGTGCCCGTAGCGCGCGCCTCCGAGCCTGGACGCGTGCCCGCTGATGGCCTCCACCGCCTCGAAGCGCCCCCCCCGACGTACGCCGCGCGGTCCGATGAAGGGCCGCGCGTGGGTGGCGATCGGGCTGGGCGTCTTCGTGGTGATTGCCTCGCTCGTCGTCTGGCGGCGCAGCGTGGGGGTGGCCACCGCGCGTGACATGCGACGGTTGACCGATCGCCAGCGCGCGCTAATGTCCGAGAAGACCACGCTCGATCGCGATATCCGACGCGCCATGGCGCGCAGTCGCGTGATCGGGGAGGCGGAACGCCGACTGGGGCTGCACGTGGCCACCGACGCCCAGACCCGCATGCTGTCCGATTCGATGCTCGCGAATCCCGTGCGTCAGGACACGATCGCGAGCGACTCGGGCTCCCGCTCGTGATGCGCCCGTGATGTTCGGACCGAGTAACCGCGAGGCGGCCAACGCGCCACGCGTCGCGCCCGAGGGCGCGAACGCGCCGGCCACGGTGAGTCGTGGGCGCTCGATGCTCGTGCACGCCGGGCTGGTGGTGTTCGCGGTTGCCATTCTGGCGCGGGCCGTCCAGCTGCAGATCGTGGAGCACGAGACTTGGCTGCGCGTGGCCGACCGGCAGCAGGTGGACCAGCAGACGGTCAAACCCCTGCGCGGCGCCATTACCGATGCCACCGGCATCGTTCTGGTGGAGTCGCGTGAGCAGGTCAAACTGAGCATCGCGCCACGTGAGATTCGCGACGTGCGCCGTAAGAATGCCAAGCGTAGTGAGCCGCTCGTGAAAACGCGCGCCGTCCTGCGCAGCGGGCTGCGGGCGTTGTCGGTGCCCGAGGCGCAGATCCGCAAAGCCTTGGATACCAACCAGAAGTGGGTCTCACTCCCCAAGCTCTATTTGCCCTCGGATATCGAGCGCTTGGCCGGGTTGCCCGGCGTGCACGTGGAACGAGTGCGCCGTCGGATCAATTCGGCCAGCGAGAACTTGCGTGGTGTGCTGGGCGCGGTCGATGCCGATGAGGCCCCTGTGGGTGGCATCGAGCTGGAACTGGATCCCGTACTGCGTGGGCAAGCCGGAAGCCGGGCGCTCGTGAAGGATCCGAAGGCCGGGTACGTGGAGTCGCCGGAACTGTCCAGCGTCGATGCGCTGCCGGGGCACACGGTCACGCTCACGGTGAATCAGGCGTTGCAGGAGATCGCCGAGAACGAATTGAAGATGGCGCTGGTCCGCACCGGCGGCACGGGCGGTGATGTGGTCATTCTCGACCCACGTGACGGCTCCGTCCTCGCATTGGCCGGCGTGCGCGACGGGAAGCCCGCCAGCACCAGCACGCCAATGGCGCTGGCCTACGAGCCTGGGTCAGTCATGAAGCCGTTTCTGGTCTCCCGTTTGTTCGACATGGGGAAGGCCACCCCGAACGAGATCATCAACACCGAGAACGGCAGCGCAATGCTGCCCGGCCGTCGGCGGGCACTCACCGACGAGCACAAAGCCGCGCAGATGCCGGTGCGCGATGTGATTCGCTTCTCCAGCAACATCGGCACCGCCAAACTGGCGCTTCGGCTCACGCCGCGCGAAGAGTTTGAAGCCATGCGCGACTTCGGCTTCGGTTCGCTCACCGGCGTGCCGTATCCCGCCGAGTCGAAGGGGTCGTTGCCGCTGCCTGCGCGATGGAGTGGCACCACGCAGACCGCCGTATCGATTGGCTACGAAGTGCTGGCCACGCCTCTCCAGATTGCGCTGGCCTATGCGGCGATCGCGAACGGCGGGGAGCTGTTGCAGCCGGCGCTGGTCAAGGAGGTGCGCGATGCGCAGGGGGCCACCGTGTATCGGCATACGCGGCGCGTGGTCCGGCGCGTGCTGACGCCGCAGACGGCAACCGTGATGCGCGGGATGCTGGCGTCGGTCGTAGACAGCGGCACCGGCGCCGCGGCCGAATTGGCCACGTACGATGTGGCCGGGAAGTCCGGGACCGCGCGGCGCAGCGAGAGCGGCCGCTATCTCGACGGTAAATACAATGCGACCTTCGCCGGCATGTTCCCGGCACAGGCGCCGCAGTACGTGCTGGTGGCGCGCATCATCGATCCGAAGGGGACGTACTACGGCGGCATCGTGTCGGGCAGTCTCGTGAACGGCATTCTCCAAGCCGCCCTCGCGACCAAGAATTCGGCGCTCGATCGCAACGCGTTGGCCGAGGTGGCGAAGGCGATGCCGGTGCCGGTGGCCAAGCCCAAATCGGACAAGGCGCTGGCGCTCGCCGCACGCGACTCGGCGCGCCGTGATTCGTTGCTCGCGCCGCCGCCGCCCAAGGCCGAACCGACGCCCGCCGCCGCGCGCGTTGTACTCGCGCTACCGTTCACGGCGCAGAAGGCGGTCGTGCGCGAAGTGGGTGAGGCACGGCCCGTTCCCTCGGTGTTCGGGCTCGACGTGCGTCAGGCCACCCGCACGCTGTACGCCGCTGGATTTCAGGTGAGCATCGCGCGCGGCTCCGACGTCCGCACCCGTCCCGCCGCCGGCACGATGCTGCGCGTCGGCAGCACCGTGCAACTCGAGATGCCACGTATGGAGACGGCCAGGTGACTCTGCCCCCGCGTCCGGTCGATGTGCGCCTGCTGCTCGATGCGCTGCGCGAGGCGGGGCTCCTCGTGTCGTCCCCAGCGGATGGGCCGCACGTCGTCACCGATATCACCGACGACAGCCGGCGCGTGACACCCGGATCCGCGTTTCTGGCCGTGAAAGGCGCCGCGCAGGACGGTCACGCCTGGTTGTCGGCGGCCAAGGCCGGTGGGGCCGCACTCGCGCTCGTGGAAGACGCGGCCGCCGCCGTGGCGGCGGAGCTCCCCGCCATCGTGGTGCGCGACGGCCGCCGCGCGGCGGCCGTCGCCGCCGCCGCCTTTCATGGATGGCCGGCGCGCGAACTCACGCTCGTCGGGGTCACCGGTACGAACGGCAAGACGACCACGGTCGGATTACTGCGGCATCTGTTGGATGCCCCCGACCGGCGCGCGGCCTCCATCGGCACGCTCGGGGTGCTCCTGGGCAGCGAGGGGACGATGCTACCCGGCGGCAGTGGCCTCACCACGCCGGGGCCCGTGGAGTTGCAACGCGTGCTGCGTGAACTCGTGGATCGTGGTGTACGCACGGTTACCATGGAAGTCTCGTCGCACTCACTCGACCAGCGACGCGTTGATGGTCTCTCGTTCGCGGCGGCGGTGTTCACCAATCTCACGCGCGATCATCTCGATTATCACGGCACGATGGAGGCCTATCGCGCGGCGAAGCTGCGGCTCGTGGGGCTGCTGGCGCGTGACGGCGTCGCGTTGTTCAATGCCGATGATCCGTCGTGGCGTGGCGTAACGAACGCGCCGAGGTCGTGGACCTTCGGCACCGAATCGGGTGCCGATATCTCGGCCCGCGATGTCATGTTCACCAGCGACGGCAGCCGCTTCCTGCTCGTGTCGCCGCACGGGGCCCAATCGGTGTCGTTGCCGCTCATCGGCGACTTCAATATCGCCAATGCCCTCGGCGCGGCGTCGGTGGCATTGGCGCTCGGCATGCCGATTGCCGATGTCGCGCAACGGCTGTCGGTCGCCCCGCAGGTCCCGGGCCGCCTGGAACGCGTGCACACGGCGCCCACCGTCCTGCGCGACTACGCGCACACCCCCGATGCTCTCGATCGGGCGCTGCGCGCCGTGCGCCCGTTCACGCGACAGGACGATGGGTCGGCCAGCCGCCTCATCGTGCTGTTCGGCTGCGGTGGTGACCGCGATCGCGGCAAACGTCCCGAGATGGGACGCATCGCCGACGCGCTGGCCGACGTCGCCATCGTGACCAGCGATAACCCACGCACCGAAGACCCCGATCGGATTCTCGACGACATCGAGGCGGGGATGACGCGACGCGATCATGTGCGGATCGGCGACCGTCGCGAGGCGATTGCTTATGCGCTGCAGATCGCGACACCGCATGACGTCGTGGTGCTGGCGGGCAAGGGACACGAAACGTATCAGATTCGCGGCACCACCTCGTATCCGTTCGACGAACGTGAGATCGTGGCGGCTCTCATGGCCGAGAGGCCGCCTGTCCTTCCCAACAGTCCGTCCCATTCCGCGTGACCGCTTTCTCCACCGCCGGCACCGCGTTCAGCGCCATTCCCGCCGTCTCGCCCGACCACGCGCATCCGTACTGGACGTTCGAGCGCGTGGCCGAGGCGCTCGGGACCGGCCCGCGCAGTCCACGGCCGCTGGCCGGTGTGTCCACCGATACGCGTGCCATCGCCCGTGGTGACGTGTTCGTGGCGCTCGTGGGCGAGCGCTTCGACGCGCATGACTTTCTCGCCACCGCACGCGATGCCGGGGCCGCAGCGTTCGTGGTGAGCGATGCCACCAAGGCGGCCGGCCTCGGCGTGCCGACCTACGTCGTGCCCGATACGCTGGTGGCCCTGGGGCAGCTCGCTACCGCCTGGCGACGCGCGTGGGGCCGGACCGTGATTGCCGTGGCCGGCTCGAATGGCAAGACCAGCACGAAGGAGCTGCTCAAGGCCGCCTTCGGACGCACGCTCGCGGTGCACGCGACCAAGGGCAACCTGAACAATCTCATCGGCGTACCGCTCACGCTGCTCGCCATTCCCTCCGACGCGGACGTCGCGATCGTTGAGGTCGGTACCAACACGCCCGGGGAAGTGGCCGCGTTGCGGGCCATCACCGAGCCCGACATTGCCGTCCTCACGTCAATCGGCGAGGAACATCTGGAAGGGCTCGGTGATCTGGCCGGCGTACTGCGCGAAGAGAGCGAGATCTTTCGTCACGTCGCGCTCGCGATCGTGCCGTCGGTGCATCCCGAGGTCCTGGACGTCGCGAAGGCCCGCGCCACCACGGTGCTGTCGGCAGGGCTCGAACAGGGCTCCATCACGCCCACGGCGTGGGGGCTCGATACCGAAGGACGCCCGTGGCTCGATGTGGATGGCGTGCACTTCACGCTGCCGCTGCGTGGCGCGCATCAGGCCGCCAACGCGATGCTGGCCATTGCGGCGGCTGGGGCGTGTGGCGTGCCGCTGGACCACGCGGCGGCGGGGATGGCCGATATGCCGGTCCCCAGCATGCGCGGGGCGTGGGAGCAGCTCGGGGAACTCATTCTGATCAACGACGCGTACAACGCCAACCCGCCGTCGATGCGGGCCGCCCTCGACCTGCTCGGTCGGGTCGGTTCAGGGCAACAGCGCGTCGCAATTCTTGGTACGATGCGTGAGCTCGGCGCCCAGTCTGCGCAGCAGCATCGCGAGGTGGCGCGTGCGGCGTTGGCCTCGGGAGCCGATCTCATCGTTGGTGTCGGTGACTTCGCCGCCGCCTTTCACGAGGTGGCGCCGTCCGATACCCGTGTGATCGCGACGCCGGACTTCGACGCGTTGTGGCCGCTCATCGAGCCGCGACTCGAACGCAATGCCATCGTGCTGCTCAAGGGCTCCCGCGGGGTGCGCCTCGAACGGCTGGTTCCCACGCTTACGTCCTGGGCGACTGCCTAGTGCTCTATTCTCTGCTCCAGCCGTTCGCGCGCGACGTCCGCGTGCTGAATCTGCTCAACTACATCACCTTCCGGTCCGCCGCGGCCTTCGTCTCGGCGCTGCTGCTCACGTTCGTCTTCGGACCCGTGATCATTCGCCGGCTCCGCGCGATGGCCGTGCATCAGGTGGTGCGCGCCGGGACGCCCGATTCGCATGCCGGCAAAGGGACCACGCCCACCATGGGTGGCCTCATCATTCTGGCGGCGACGTTCGTGCCGGTGCTGCTGTGGGCACGGCTCAGTAATCGCTACGTGCTGCTGGCCATGGCCGTCACGGCCTGGATGGGGATGATCGGATTTCTCGACGACTACCTGAAGCTGCGCCAGAAGCGGGAAGGGAAGAAGAACGAGGGACTCGTCGAGCGGTACAAGCTCGCCGGCCAGATCACCTGTGGACTCGGACTCGGGCTGATTCTGCTGCTCTTCCCCATTTCCACGTTGCCGGGGGCCAGTACCACATTGCCGTTCTTCAAATACGTGCTGGTGGTGCCGGCGGTGGCATGGGCGGCGTGGATGTACATCCCGTGGGTCACGTTCATTCTCACCGGCTTCAGCAACGCGGTCAATCTCACCGATGGCCTCGATGGACTGGCCGCCGGCTTGGTGGCGATCGCGGTGCTCACGCTGGGCCTGTTTGCCTATGTGGCCGGCCGCGTGGACACGAGTGCGTACTTGCAGATCTTCTACCTGCGCGGGGCGGGCGAGCTCACCGTGTTCTGTGCGGCGGTGGTCGGTGCCTGCATCGGCTTCCTGTGGTACAACGCGCACCCGGCGCAGGTGTTCATGGGTGATACCGGTTCGCTGGCGCTGGGCGGGGCGCTCGGATCGATCGCCATTCTGCTGAAGAGCGAGTTCCTGCTGCTGGTCGTCGGCGCGGTGTTCGTGGCGGAAACGGTGTCGGTCATCCTGCAGCGCTCGGTCTTCAAGTATCGACGCAAGCGGTTCGGCCTCGAGTACGCGCAACAACATCGCGTGTTCAAGCGGGCGCCGTTGCATCATCATTTCGAACTGTCCGGCTGGCCGGAGACGCAGGTCGTCATCCGCTTCTGGATCATCGGTATCCTGTGCGCGATTCTCGCGCTCAGCACGCTCAAACTGCGTTGATGGAGCGAACCCATGGCTGACGCACGGTCATCGCAGGAGCTCGCCTCGGTCGTCGCGCGACGCCTCGCCGAACGTCGGGGCGAGTTCGGCGTGGTCGGGCTCGCCCGTAGCGGTCTCGCCGCGGTGCGCCTGCTGCGCGCTGCCGGCCTGTCGGTGTACGCCTCGGATGCCTCGGCCTCGGCGGAGGTCCGCAGCGCGGGTGCCCTCGCCGAGCGCGAAGGAGCCAGTGTCGATGTGGGCGTCCACAACGTCCAGCGCATCGCGCATTGCTCGGCGTTGGTGGTCAGCCCGGGCATTCCGCCCACCGCCCCGCCGATCCGCGCGGCCCTCAGCGCCGGCGTGCCCGTGGTGAGTGAGGTCGAGGTGGCGCTCCGACTCCTGCCGTCGCTGCGCTACATCGCGGTCACCGGGACCAACGGCAAGACGACCACGACGGCGCTGATCGGCCATCTGCTGCGGGCGCTGGGACACCACGCGGCCGATGCCGGTAACATCGGCACCCCAGTGTCTGAACTCGTGCTCATGACGGAGCCGCCGGCCTGGGCGGCGCTCGAGCTGTCGTCGTTCCAGTTGCACGACACGCCCGGCCTCATGCCCGACATCGGTGTGCTTACCACGCTCAGTCCGGATCATCTCGATCGCTACGCGGGGGTGGCCGAGTACTACGCCGACAAAAAGCGGCTCTTCGCGAATGCCGTCGCGTCGTCGCAGTGGGTGACGACCGCCGACAGCCCCGATGTCGATGCGCTGGTGGCCGGCATCCCCGGACAGTGGCACCGTTTTTCGGTGCATCGGACGGACGTGGACGGCTACTACCATCGCCCGAGCGGCATGCTGCACGTCTTCGGTGAACCGCTGGTCGCGCGCGACACGCTGGCGCTGGCCGGCGACCACAATGTCGCCAACGCGCTCGCCGCGCTGCTGGCGGTGATGGCCGCCGACCCGCAGCATCGCATTCCCTCGGCGCGTGCCGCGCTGGCGACGGCGATCGGCACGTTCGGAGCCTTGGCGCATCGCTTGGAACCGGTGGTCGACCGCAATGGCATTCTCTGGCTCAACGACTCGAAAGCCACCAACATCGACTCCACCACCGTGGCGCTGGCCAGTATGTCGCGTCCCACGATCGTGCTGCTGGGCGGTCGGCACAAGGGCGAGTCATATACCGCGCTGGTGCCCGAATTGCTGCGCACGGCGAAGGCGGTGCTGGCGTATGGCGAGGCTGGAGCGCTCATCACCGGCGATCTGGAAGCGCCGCTGCATGGCCGCGTGATGGTGGCGCACTGCGGGGCGGAGCGCTTCGAGCAGGTGGTCACCCGGGCGCGCGCGCTCGCCGTGGCGGGCGATGTGGTGCTCCTGTCTCCGGCCTGTTCCAGCTACGACATGTTCACCAATTATGAAGAGCGCGGCCGCGAGTTTGCGCGGCTGGCGGGCCTGCTCGCGTGAGCGGACGCATGAACGGGACGAACGCCGGACCGCGCGGGGCGGCGGCCATGTCGGGGACGCGCGAACGGTGGCGCATGTCCCT
>CANHNQ010000128.1 GCA_947462095.1 Gemmatimonadota bacterium | reverse complement strand
CACCTTGCTGATGATCTCTTCGGCCTTCGACTTCGGCACTTCCTCGTAGAGTGCGAACTCCATCGAGTAGACCGCTCGCCCCTGCGACATGCTGCGCAGCTTGGTCGAGTAACCGAACATCTCGGAAAGAGGGACACTTGCCGAGATCACCTGCGCCTCGCCGCGCTGCGTCATGCCGCCGATCTTGCCGCGACGCGAGGACAGGTCACCGAGGACGTCGCCCATGTACGCTTCCGGGCACACGACCTCGACCTTCATCACTGGCTCCAGCAGACACGGATTCGCGAGACGCGCCGCTTCCTTGAATGCCATCGAGCCTGCGATTTTGAACGCCATTTCAGACGAGTCGACATCGTGGTACGAGCCGTAGATCAGCTGCACCTTGATGTCCACCACCGGGTACCCAGCGAGCACACCCGTGTCCAACGCTTCCTTGATACCCGCTTCGGTCGGGCCGATGAATTCGCGCGGAATCACACCACCGACGACCTTGTCTTCGAACACGAAGCCCTGACCCGGCTCGCTCGGCTCCATGTTGATGACCACATGGCCGTACTGACCCTTACCACCCGACTGGCGGATGAACTTGCCTTCGATCTTTTCAACGCGCTTCTTGATCGTTTCGCGATAGGCCACCTGCGGGCGGCCCACGTTCGCGTCGACCTTGAATTCACGCTGCATACGATCGACGATGATCTCGAGGTGCAGCTCGCCCATGCCGGCGATGATCGTCTGCCCCGTTTCCGGGTCGGAGCGCACACGGAACGTCGGATCTTCTTCGGCCAGCTTCTGCAAGGCGATCGCCAGCTTGTCCTGGTCCGCCTTCGTCTTCGGCTCGATGGCGACGTCGATCACGGGGGCCGGGAACTTCATCGCTTCCAGGATGATCGGCGCTTCTTCCGTGCACATCGTGTCGCCAGTCCGCGTGTCCTTCAGACCGATCGCGGCGGCGATGTCGCCACAACGCACTTCGGGGATTTCTTCACGCTTGTTCGCGTGCATCTGCAGCAGACGACCGACACGCTCACGCTTGTCCTTCGTGCTGTTGTAGACGTATGAACCGGACGTGAGCACACCCGAGTAGCAGCGGAAGAACGTCAGCTTTCCGACGAACGGGTCGGTGGCAATCTTGAACGCGAGGCCGGCGAACGGCGCGTCGTCGGTCACCGGGCACTCGACGAACGTTTCGTCCTGGTGCGGCAGATGTCCCTTGATCGCGGGCACGTCGAGCGGCGCCGGCAGGAAGTCGATGACGGCATCGAGCAACGCCTGCACGCCCTTGTTCTTGAACGAGGCGCCGCACAGAATCGGAATGAACTTGCCCGAGCACGTCGCCGTACGAATGGCGCTGCGGATCTCGGCCACCGAGAGCTCTTCGCCGGCGAGATACTTCTCCATCAACGCTTCGTCGTATTCCACGACCGTGTCGATGAGCTTGTGACGCGCCTCTTCGACGGCATCATGGAACTCGGCCGGGATGTCCGTGACCGTGAACGTCTTGCCGAGCGTCTGCTCGTCGAAGATGTACTGCTTGCGTTCGATGACGTCGAGGTGACCGGTGAACAGCTCGCCCGAACCCACGGGCAGCTGGAGCGGCTGCGCACTCTTCGACAGCCGGTCGTGAATCATCGCGACGCACCGTTCGAAATTCGCGCCCACGCGGTCCATCTTGTTCGCGAAGATCATGCGCGGCACGGCATAGCCGTCAGCCTGACGCCACACCGTTTCCGTCTGCGGCTCGACGCCGGCGACGGAGTCGAGCAGCGTGACCGCGCCGTCGAGCACGCGCAGCGAACGCTGCACTTCGACGGTGAAGTCCACGTGGCCCGGCGTGTCGATGATGTTGATGCGATACTCCGGGCCTTCGCCCTTCGTGTCGCTCTGCCCATGGCGCTGCCAGAAGCAGGTCGTCGCGGCCGACGTAATCGTGATGCCGCGCTCCTGTTCCTGCTCCATCCAGTCCATGGTGGCGGCGCCGTCATGGACTTCACCGATCTTGTGCGACTTCCCCGTGTAATAGAGGATGCGCTCAGTGGTCGTGGTCTTACCGGCATCGATGTGGGCCATGATGCCGATGTTGCGATAGTGCTCGAGCGGGGTCGTACGCGGCATAGTTTTCGGCGGCGACTCGCTTGCGCGGCGCCAATCTTTGACGAAAAGTGGACCAGCAAAAAAACGGCTGGACCTGTCGCCTCGCCTTTGCGCGAGACCGGTATCCATCCGCTGCCGCCGGGTGCACTCGCCGCTGGTGCACGAGTGGGGACCCAGGCGCGCCGGTTACAGAGAACAGCTGACTCCGTGACCGACGTTAAATTGGCTGCGTTGCGTTTCGGGAACCTCGGAACGTCACAGACGCCGAAGCCGGTACAGCGCGCGAGAGAAGCTCTTCCCGCCCCCATCCCGAAGGATGGCCCATAGGTGTCGGCCGCAGATCGCCGACGGTTTCCCAGAGATCACCGATGAAGGCGGTCCGTGAGAGATCGGTAACATGGCGGAGGGCAAGGGAGATGTCAAGCCGCGTACCGCAACCCGTAAACAAGACCTCCCGTACACCGCCCGCGCACCGACACCCCGGCGCGTCATGCCCCCCGCACCGCCCCAGTCGGGACGGAGATGTCGCACCGGTGCGACAGAAATCACCGGAATCGTGTCGCTATGGCCACAGACGGGCGTTGCCCTTTACCGACTCATTTGGTAACATGACCGCGCGCGACTCGGGAGACGGCACCGGAGTCGCCTGGAAACATATTGTGATTACGTGGGTTAGGTCGACGGCGCGAAGCGCGGCCCGTTTGCGCGCGCCGGCGATCTACGGTAGAGTTCGCCTCTGGCATGGCGAGTGCACTGGTGGGTACGCGTCGAGGCTACCGCGGTTGGTGCCCAACACTTCGCGTCCAAGCGCTTTCGAGAGGTTCCATCTGATGAAGGCTGTCAACGTATTGATCGCGTCCATTCTCCTGCCGGCGACGCTCGCCGCTCAGGGGCAGGTCGTATCGAACGGCGGTGTGGTGATACAGGGTGGCGGGTCGAACTGGACCACCGATGTGCAGGGGAGTGGCTTCGCGGCCGTGACCACGGACCTGCCGTGCGGCACCGCCACGCTGGTCGGCGCATGCCACGATGGCTTTGGCAACGTGGGCAATGGATCGCTGCGGCTCGGCGTGACCGGGGTCGGCAACCACAACACGGGTTATGCGGACTACGCCTTCTATTACTTAATGGCGGAGCCGGCTCAGAGCTTCGGCAACCTCCGCGACCTGTCGTCGCTCTCGTTCGACTGGTTCCGCACTGGCATCGCAGGCTGGGACAGCGTCACGGACCCCGCCGACTGGCGCTACAAAACGCCCGTCATGCGTCTGCGACTGGTTGAAACCCGCGACGACGAGACGATCATCAGCGAGATCATCTGGGAAGGGTACTACAACCAGAGCGCGCTGAACGGTTACACCCCCACCAATCAGTGGGTGGCGCAGAACAACATGCAGAACGACAACTTTTGGTACGTGGGCAACATCGGGGGCGTCGCGGGCTACAGCGCGTCGGGAAGCTGCAGCACCCAGATGTCCTTCTGGGAGGGTGGCGTTCAGGCGAGCAACGCAGAAGGGCTGTTCGGCGACGAGGGCTGTCTGAACGGCGCCGATGTCCAGGTGATCGGCATCGGGGTGGGAGTGGGCAGTCAGTGGCCCCTCCCGTGGGACGGCGCGGTAGACAATGTCCGCATGTCGTTCGACGGACAGCAAGTCGTCAATGCCAACTTCGATGTGGCAGCGGTGCCTGAACCTTCGAGTGTGCTGCTCATGGGTGCCGGCCTCCTCGCCTTCGGCGTGGCAGCCTGGCGACGCAACCGCGGGGCCGCGCGCGCCTGACGGCGCACCAGCGGGAGGCACAACCAGCAGGCGTCCCGTTTTGTAACGGGACGCCTGCTTTGTCTTTATAGGACAATGATTTAGATATGCGTCTTGCCGCATGCGTACCGTACACGTGACCTTGAACGCGCGGACTCGTCCCTTCGACAGGCCGCATGGGGTCCATCGTCGCCCAGCCTCGCCTCTGTCACCGCGCGCTCGCGCCTTGCCTGCCGTCCATGTCCAAGTCCGCTGATGTGCATCGTGTCTGCCTGGTCATTGGCACCCGGCCGGAGGCCATCAAGATGGCGCCGGTCTACGCGGCGCTCCGGGAACACCCGCACCTAGAACCCATCGTCATTGCGACCACCCAGCATCGCGAGATGCTGAAGCAGGCGCTCGATGTGTTCGGCATCGTGCCCGACGTCGATCTCGGGCTCATGCAGAACGGCCAGAATCTTGGTGTCTTCACGTCGCGCGCGCTCGCTGCGCTCACGGAGTGCTTCCTGGAAACGCGGCCGGGGTTCGTACTGGTACAAGGCGACACGTCGACCGTGTCCGCCGCCGCGCTGGCCGCCTTCTATCAAGGTATTCCCATCGGCCACATCGAAGCCGGACTGCGGTCGTTTGACCTGTCGAGCCCCTTCCCTGAAGAGGTCAACCGACGGATCGCCACGTGCACGGCGAATGTGCACTTCGCACCGACGCGCGAAGCGCGCAACAACCTCGTGTCGGAAGGCATCCCCGAAGGGGACATCTTCGTGACCGGCAATACCGTCGTGGACGCGATCCACTCCGTACCGCCGCGGACGACGTTCGAGACCGCCGCCCTCAATGCAGTACCATGGGAGACGCGTCGCGTTTTGCTCACGACCGTGCACCGCCGTGAATCGCTGGGTGATCACCTCGAAGCAATCTGCGATGCGCTCGAGGCGATCGTGCACATGCACGACGACGTGGACATCATTTTTCCCGTGCACCTCAACCCTCGCGTGCGCGATGTCGTTCACCATCGGCTGGGCAACAACCCGCGCATTCACCTGCTCGAGCCCCTTCCGTACCCGGATCTGCTCGAGGTCATTCGACGCTCGTACTTCGTCCTTTCGGACTCCGGCGGAATCCAGGAGGAAGTGCCGTCGTTCGGCAAGCCAATTCTCATTCTTCGTGATTGCACCGAGCGGCCGGAAGTGGTCCAAGCCGGTTTCGGGGAACTGGTCGGAACCGACGCTACCACCATCCTGGCGCGCACCTCCGCGCTGCTGTCCGACGAAACGCTCTACCAGACACGCTCGTCGGGACGCAACCCGTTTGGTGATGGCAAAGCAGCGTTCCGTATTGCCGAGGTGATCGACACGCTCCTTCGGCACCCACCGGAACGAAGCCTCCCACGCCGTCTCGATCACACGCAGGTGAACGCTACACTGGAGCGCCTTGCTCGTGACTGATCGTATCAGGCGGCCACGACGCCGCTGGATCTCTATGCTGCTGCTCGCCTCGCTGAGTACCTTCGCGCCCACGGCGCGGGGGCAGTCGCCCCTCCCGGGCGGCCTACCCGGCGCGTGGATCGAGACGAACGCGTTTCTGCAGCGCGTCACCAACGACTTCGGCGACTGGTCTGGTGTCTACCTGCGCGGGGTGAAACCGGGTGTGCGAGATACGTACTACGCCGAGGTGCTCGCGCTCGAGGCCTTCGGCCAACGCGGCGTTCAAGGCGGGGTGACGCACCGGCACGACTGGTCCGGCAGTGTCTTTCACGCGGTCGGCGCGACCGTGGGCAGCGGCGCCGCGATTCTTCCGCAGGCACGCGTCGACGGAACGCTCGGCGTGCGCTTCGGGAATCGCAAGCAATGGCAGGCCACCGCCGGCGGGTCCTACGTCAAATCGGTAACCGCGCTGTACGACGTGGCGGGCACCTCATCGCTGGCATGGTACGCGCCCCGCGCGCTGCTGCTCGAAACGGGCGTGCGCTTCAACGTCAGCCGTCCCGGTGATATCCAATCGCACCGGCTCTTCGGCGTGGCCGTCCTCACGCCGTCGCCCCGTCGCAGCGTGTCGCTCCGGGCCAGCGGCGGGACCGAAGGGTGGCAGATCATCAGCAGCACAACCACACTCCAGCGCTTTGCGTCGCAGGAGTACTCACTGTCCTGGCGCGAGAAAGTCTCGGGTCCGTGGGCGCTCACCATGCAGGGTGATGTCTATCGCAATCCGTTCTACGCGCGCAGCGGGGTGACCATCGGTGTCGCACGTTACTGGTAAGCCGTCACGACGCATCAACGAGCTGCGCGATCAGGGATTTCGCGGCGGCCGTATCGCCCCGCATCGGGCGATGATCGGGCTGAAGATCTCGTGGACGTTGGCGGTGGATCTCATCGTTCTGCCCGCCATCTTCGCCGTGGCGATGTTCCTGCTCCTCGATCCGCTGATGGAGGCGTGGCGCACATTCTTCGAACTCGTCCGCGAACCGCTTGGGCTACCGGGCGTCGTCGCAACGCGCGTCGTCGACATTGGTCCGCTCGCCGTAGCCGTCCCGTTCTACACCAGCAGTGCCCTCTGGCCGATGGCGATGGATCTGCGAACAGGGTGGATCGTCATTGGCCTGCTTGCACTGCTCGGCGTGGTGCTGCGCGGGCGGCTGCTGCCGTTCGGGTATCTGATGCGGGCGCTGGCCGTCATTCAACTCACGGCGCAGCTGTGGTTCTCGCTCGCCGCACCACCGTTTTCCTACACGCTGCCCGAGTACGTATCCGGGTTGCTGGTCTGTGGCGTGGTCATTCTGCTGCTCGCCCCGTTCCTCGTGGCGTTCACATTTCACATCTTTGACTTTCCGCTCTGGCAGAAAGCGTCCATGGCGACGTTGCTGCTTGGACACCTGGCCATCATGATCCCACTGCAGGCCACCGTCCACGCGTGGATCATCTATCGGGGGTCACTCCTTGCGATGCCGATGCTGTTCCTGGTGTTCGGCGTGCTCCTCGATGTGTTCGTGTATGTCGCGCTCTACGGCTGGGGCATGAGCTGGCGTTCCGGGGGCATCCTCGATCCGTCGGATCGCCGTCCGCCCGTATCGCGCCAGCGCGTGCGTGCAGGAGCCACGGCATGAACATCATCATGGCGGCCAACATCGGCCTGTGGTTCTGCATTGTCGTGCTCGCGATCTACACACTGCGTCACTATTTCTTCACGCTCAATCGACTCTTCGGGCGTCACCGTCAGCCGTTCGTGGATGTCATTCAGGCAGAATGGCCGCTGCTGGTTGTCTTTGTGCCCGCGCACAACGAGTCCCGCGTGGTACGCGATTCGCTCGACGCACTCCTCGCCTGTGATTATCCGGAAGACCGGCTCACGATCGTGCCGATCGATGATCGCTCGGTCGATGACACGCGCGCAATTCTCCTCGAGTACGCCGCGAGCTATCCGACTCGGGTGAAGCCCTTCCTGCGCGACGGCGGCATTCCCGGAAAGGCAGCCGCGCTCTCGGACGCCATGAACGCACATGGCGGGGAGATCGCGCTGATCTTCGACGCGGACTACATCCCGGGTGTACGGCTGCTCAAGCAGCTCGTCGCGCCGTTCTTTGACCCGGAAGTCGGTGCCGTGATGGGGCGCGTCGTACCACTGAACGTCGGCTTGTCGCTCTTGACGCGGCTCCTCGACCTCGAGCGGGCAGGCGGATACCAGGTGGATCAGCAGGCCCGGATGAACCTGCGTCTGGTGCCGCAGTACGGCGGCACCGTTGGTGGCGTGCGTCGCGCGGCCCTCGCCCAGGTGGGCGGCTGGAACGTGGATTCACTGGCCGAGGATACCGATCTCACCGTACGCCTCGTGATGAACGGATGGGACGTCGTCTACCAGAACCGCTCGGAGTGCTACGAGGAAGTGCCCGAATCCTGGGAGTCGCGCATCCGGCAAATCAAGCGCTGGGCGAAGGGGCACAACCAGGCTCTGCGCCGCTACGTGGGCGCCCTGATCCGCAATCGGCGTGACCTGCCCTTCATTCAGGTGGTCGACGGCGTCCTGTTGCTCGGTGTGTTCGTGGTGCCCCTCGTGCTCCTGCTTGGCTGGCTCTGCACAGTGACCCTCTTCTATTCCGGCTCTCCACCGAGCTGGGGACGCGTCACGATCCTTGCGATCTCCTCGTTCAACACGGTCGGCAACTTTGCCGCGTTCTTCCAGGTCGCTGCGGCGAGCCGCCTCGACGGCTCACGTGAGCGCATCCGCATGCTGCCATTCCTCTTTCTCGGCTTTTTGGTAAGCACACTGTCCGTCGGACGCGCAGCGATGTCGCGCGCCTCGTGGCTGCGGGGTCAGCCCCTGCAATGGCAGAAGACCGAACGCCATCGGGCCTCACGCTCCGCGGGGACACCATGATCGATCTCAACGCGATCGCTCCGCTCGGCGCATTCGCGCTGCTGCTCGGCGCGCTGCTCGTGTGGCTGTCCGTGCCGCTCATCCCGGCCATGATGGAGCTGATTCGTCCACGAGACGCGACGCCACTGAACGCCGTGGGGAACGATGCTGGACGGCTCACCTACTTTGCCGATTCCTTCACCCAGTTTGCCACGCAGGAGGGGTTGTTGGGGATGACGGTGCCGGCGCGCCTCTCCGACGGCACACGGGTACGCGCGCACGCGCACCATTCCCCCATTACATCCTCCGATCAGTCCGTGACGGACGTGGTCGTGCTGATGGACAGCGAACCGCTCCCCGACAATACCGTGCTCGAGCGCGAATGCGTCGCCCGACGCTCAACACGGGGGAGCGCTGGCGTGACGTACCGTGCCCTGCTCGGACAGGAGGATGTGCTGCTCGGGCGCGATTCCGCGATCCTGCGCTGGGTACACGCGCGAGGCCGCCTTGTTGCGGAGGCGGGGACGCGCCTGATTGGCCGAGCAACCGCCGATGAGTCGATCACACTCGCCACGAATGTCTCCTTCGACCGTTTGGAGTCCGGCGTCGTTCAGGTGAGTGGAAACGTGCCCCCTGAGCGGCCGGCAATGGCGACGGACACGCACCACGCCTTTGTGCCGGAACGAGCGGTCTCGATGGGGCCCAACTACTGGCGCGTGACGGGCGACCTGACGATCCCGGCCGGTGCGGCACTCACGGGGTCGGTGATTGCGACGGGATCGATTGTTGTGCGCGAGGGGGCACGCGTGACTGGATCGATGAAGGCCCATCGCGCGATTCGCATCGAAAGCGGGGCGGTGATCCGCGGCTCCTGTACGGCACGTGGTCGTATCGACGTTGGGGCGGGCTCCCGGGTGAGCGGGCCCGTCATCTCCGAAACCGACGTGTACGTCCGCTCGGCGATCGTAGGGGCCCCCGGCAAGCTGACCACGGTCACAGCACCGATCATTCGACTGATGCCCGGCGCGACGGTGTATGGTGCGATCATGGCGGCGGAGAGCGGACTCACGATGGCATCCGCGCAGTAGCACGACGCCCGCACCACACGAAGAAGGCCCCGGGATATCGTCCCGGGGCCTTCTTCGTGTTCATCGCTGCGAGGCAGCGACTACCAGCGATAGTGCGCGAACGCCTTGTTGGCTTCGGCCATGCGATGCGTGTCTTCCTTCTTCTTGATCGCATTGCCTTCGCCACGGCTCGCGGCGAGCACTTCGGCGGCCAGCTTCTCGGCCATCGACTTCTCGTTACGGTCGCGCGAATACCCGAT
Source organism: Gemmatimonadota bacterium (assembly GCA_947462095.1). GTDB lineage: Bacteria > Gemmatimonadota > Gemmatimonadetes > Gemmatimonadales > Gemmatimonadaceae > Gemmatimonas. Next base: position 554 of record CANHNQ010000128.1, on the reverse strand, counting down.
GAGCCAACGCATGGCCAGGGCGGAGCGACGATCCTGACGGACCTCGACCGGCACCTGGTACGTGGCGCCACCGACGCGGCGGCTCTTCACTTCGACCACCGGCTTGAGGTTGTTCAACGCCTGCTTGAACACGCCCACACCCGGCTGGCTGGTCTTCGCTTCCACGATGTCCATCGCGCCGTAGAAGATCCCTTCGGCGGTGGACTTCTTGCCCTGAATCATCAGGTTGTTGATGAACTTCGAGACGGTCTGGCTGTCGTAGCGGGCGTCAGGAAGTACGGTGCGCTTTACTGCGCTTTTGCGGCGGCTCACTTCTTCTTACCTCCCTTGGCGGCTGCAGCAGCCGCGGCGCCCTTCTTGGGGCGCTTGGTGCCGTACTTCGAACGGCTCTGGTTACGGCCGTTGACGCCCGATGCGTCAAGCGTGCCGCGAACGATGTGGTAACGCACGCCGGGAAGGTCCTTCACACGACCACCGCGCACGAGCACGATCGAGTGCTCCTGCAGGTTGTGTCCTTCGCCGGGGATGTAGGCCGTCACCTCGAGCTGGTTCGT
>CANHNQ010000127.1 GCA_947462095.1 Gemmatimonadota bacterium | reverse complement strand
TTCGTTGAACGCGTGGTCGACACCCGCATTCAGCGTGGCGTAGTCGGTACGGCGATTACGCTTCACCTGCTGCGTGATCACCGTGCCGTTGTCGTATGTGCGGGTGGAGAACTCGTTCTTGTTGAGCGTGGGCGAGTAGAGCCAATCCGCCTGCAGAAAGCTGTTCGTGGCGCCGCGGCGATAGTTGATCGCGGCCGACGGATTGAACTTGGGCGTGCCCTGATACTGCGGGCGAATGGTGGGCAGATTCTCCTGCTTCACCCACAGGGCGCCCGCTCCGCCCATGAGCCCGAGCTTGCCGTTGAACCCCTGCTGCTCCTGCTTCTTGAACACCAGGTTGATGATACCGGCGCTGGCGTTCGCGTCGAATTTCGCCGACGGATTGTTGATGATCTCGATGCGCTCGAGCGCCGACGCCGGCAGGTTGTCCAATCCGTTCTGCGAGCCGAAGCCGGTGAGTGCGGTCTGCTTGCCATCGATGAGCACCACCACCTTGTCGCTGCCGCGCACCTGCACCTTGCCGTCTTGCCCGATCGTCACCCCCGGCACCGTCGACATCGCCTGCAGCACCGAGCCGCCCGCTTGGCTGATGTTGTCGGAGACCGTGAAGGTTTTCTTGTCCATCGTACCGGCCACCGCGTCGGCATTGGCCGTAACGCGCACATCGCCGAGGGTGCGGGCTTCCTTGATGAGCAGGATGGCGCCGAGGTCGAGGAAGGCACTCAGTTCGCCGATCAAGACCCGCTGGCGGATGGGCTGGTAGCCGATGGACCGCACCACGAGCACGTAGCTGCCTTTTTTGAGCCCCGTGAACGTGAACGCGCCCTGCTCGTTCGTGAGCCGTCCGCCGACGAACGCGCTGTCGCGTTCTGTTTGCAGCTGCAGCGTGAGGAACGGGAGGGCAGCCTTGGTTTCGGCGTCCTGCACTTTGCCGAACAGCGTCACGCCGGCGGCGGGCGACTGGCTGCGCGCCGTCGGCGCATACGTGCACAACAGCAGCACCAGTACCAGGAATCGGCCGCGCACGGACGCGGCGGCGACGTACCCGCTTAGCGTGGCGGTTCTTTCGGACCACGCCGGCATGAGCCACGGCAACGCGAAGGGCATGTCGGACCTCTGGAGAAGCGCGGCGACGGGCGTGGGCCTGAAGCGCTGGCGCGTACACAGCGAAACATAGCGGTCAGCGTGCGCTCGCTTTGCACCGACGGCCCGCGCGATCGACGATCGGCTCGAGGAGGCGGTGTTAAGGGTCGCTCGACGCCACCTGCGGTCCGGGGCACTGTATCCAGCTTGCGGTTGGACCGATCCAAACCTTATGGGGGTGTGCGGTCTTCGAGCCATGGCTGCAGGTACTGATCGGGATGGTCCCCCCGACCACGCCATCCAAATCGTCGTCTGACAGCGCCGACTCGGCGTCATTGTTTAATGAAACGAACGGACCACGTGAGATGCGGCATCCTCACGGTGCGGACAACGGTATCGTTTGAGCGGGCCACGCGGGTGGTGTGTGGCCCGGCTGCGTGTCACGGCTAACCCAAGAAGTCTGAAGTGCCGCCACCCGATGTAGAACTACGGGGCCCCATGCACTCAAGGGTTCGCCCGCGGCTTTCATAAAAATGGGGCCATACGGTTTGGCCGTGTGGGCAAGTAGGAGCCGCATTCCCTCCCACCACGCCGTTCAGATCGTCGTCTGACAGCGCCGATTCGGCGTCATTGTTTGGTGAAGCGAACGGATCACGGGACATGCGGCGCCCTCACAGTGCGGGAAAGTACGTGATGATGACAGCGGCATCATGTTACCGCGTAATCGGTGGGGCCGCTACTTCACCACGATGTCCGCTGCCTGCCGCGGGGCGACCTCGTACGTGCTTTCGTACTGCGCCGACAGCCCGGTCACTCGGATACCGTGCACGTCTTTCTTGTCCGTCGTACTGGCCACCGCGTCGGCGTTGGCCGTGACGCGCACATCGCCGAGGGTATGGGTCTCCTTGATCAGCTGGATGGCGCCGAGATCGAGGAACGCACGGAGCTCGCCGATCAAGACCCTCTGGCGGATGGGCTGGTAGCCGATGGACCGCACCACGAGCACGTAGCTGCCTTTTTTGAGCCCCGAGAACGTGAACGCGCCCTGTTCGTTCGTGAGACGCCCACCCACGAACGCGCTGTTCCGCTTGCCGCTGCAGCGTGAGGAACGGGGGGGGGCGGCCTTGGTTTCGGCGTCTTGCACTTTGCCGAACAGCGTCACGCCGGCAGCGGGAGGCTGGCTGCGCGCCATCGGCGCGACGGTGCACAACAGTAGCACCAGTGCGAGGAATCGAGACCGGCGCGATGACACGATTTTGATCTAACTTAGCGGGGCGCCACTTCGGTCAACCTCATTAATTGAACGGGCCGGTGCATGTGCCGCCCGTCATGGGGTGTGCCGAGGACTGACCGTGTACGCACTTTATTGGCTGCGCAAACGGGTCACCTCTCGTACTCGATCCCCCCCCGACCACGCCGTCCAGATCGTCGTCTGACAGCGCCGATTCGGCGTCAGTGTTTTCGGCGTCATTGTTTGATGAAGCGAACGGTTCACGAGACATGCGGCATCCTCACGGCGCGGACAACGGTATCGTTTAGGCGGGCCACACGGGTGGTGCGTGGCCCGGCAGCGTGTCACGGCAGACCCAAGTGGGCCTAGGGAAAGGTTGTGCGTCTGCCGGCGGTGGTGACTACACCGGCATTGCACTGCTGCAAGATTCCGTTGGTGTCCTCGACCCAGTGTCCGACGGTCTCTCCGGCGTGCAATGGGCACGGATTGCCAGCCCCCCCAACAACGCCGTTCAGAGCGTCGTCTGGGAGCGCCGACTCGGTCTCACTGTTTGATGAAGCGAGCGGTTCACGTGCAGACACAAGGTTCTCCGGTTCTCAAGGGGGGGGAGCCGGTGCAGTACGACGGGGGCCCCAGCACTCCAGCGTTCTCCCATTGCTTGTAAAGTAGTGGGGGAATGCGGTCTCGCCGTGTGCGCAAGGAGAAGGAGTGCCATTCCCCCCGACCACGCCGTCCAGATCGTCGTCTGAGAGCGCCGATTCGGCGTCATTGTTTGGTGAAGCGAACGGATCACGGGACATGCGGCGCCCTCACACTGCGGGAAAGTACGTGATGATGACAGCGGCATCATGTTACCGCGTAATCGGCGGGGCCGCTACTTCACCACGATGTCCGCTGCCTGACGCGGGGCGACCTCGTGCCTGCTTTCGTACGGCGCCCACAGCCCGGGAACGTGATCCGTGACGCACTCTTCACGTAATTTCCGCCGCTGGGCGCCCCCCGACCCGTCGCGTGGTCGGAGATCGCGCCGTACAATTACGTGGTGTTACTTACCGCAGTTGAGTTTCGTCTTGTGAAAGCAAATTTGCTCGCGCTGTTGCGCACTTCGGCAAACACAGGCCGAGTCCAGTGCGCAACGGCGATCCTTTAACATACTCAGCGGAGACATCGTACCATGAATCACATCATCAAGTTCCTGAAGAACGACGACGCCATCGCCGTGACCGAATACGCGCTCCTCGTCGCCCTGATCGCCGTCGTCTTGATCGCCGCCGTGCTGACGTTTGGTACGAACCTGAGCGCCTGGTTCAGCGCGAAGACCAGTGCGATCACGACAGTCTGACCTCGCAGCCCAGTGCTAGTGGCCTGAGCGTGGACGGGCGGTGTGCTCATCTCAGCACTCCGCCCGTCACGTTCGCACGCGGCTGCAACGCGCTGAAAGGTGGTGCGGCGTGTCGGACTTTGATCGAGCCACCCGATTCATGCTACCTCACCACGATGTCCGCTGCCTGACGCGGGGCGACCTCGTACGTGCTTTCGTACTGCGCCGACAGCCCGGTCACCTGGATGGTCTGCGCGGTGGTCAGCGCCCGCAATGTGCTGGTGGGCACGCCGGGAAACAGATGCACGAAGATCTGCACCTCCCCCGAGCCGTCGTTCACGTACAGCTTGTAGCCATACGGCGAGTCGTCAAAGAAGGTCTTCGTGACGCGCCCCGTGACGCGTACCAGCTTCCCTTCGGTGGCTTCGCCCACGCCGCCCGTGGTCACGTCTTCCGCGATCACCGTGCGCGAGCCGCTCAGCAACTGCACCGCAGGCTGTTCAGCCGACAGGATGCGGAACTTCGCCTCCTCGGCCAGCGTGCCCGTCACGCGCACCCGCGACCCCAGCGGGAAGGTGAGACGCGACGTGACCTTCACGTAGATCCCACCACTGTCGTCCTGCAGCGCGAACCCGGGGTTGCCCATGGCCGACTCGAACGCGCCGGGGGCCACCGTGACGTAGCCCTCCACGGTGGCGGTGGTGCCGTTGCCCTGCGCGCGCGCCTGCGCCACCGACGGCACCGCGGCATCGTCGCCGCACGCTGCCAACAGCGCGAGCGCCGCGATGCCGATGCCCGCGCGCCGCATGAAGGGGCGCATGGTGCCGCGCGCCATGAAGCACGGGCGCATGGTCAGCTCGTGCGCAGTCGCATGCTCAGGCGGTTCACGTCGTCGACCCGCTCGTACGCCAGCGTGTCGGTCATGCCGCGCAGCAGCATCACGCCCAGATCGTCGGGGGCGTCGTCGTTTTCGAGCGGATTGAACGCCGCGCCGTGCCCTTCCCACACCAGTTCCAGCGTCTCTTCCGTTTCGGAGTAGCCGATGGACAGATCGAGCGGCGCCGCCGCCAGCCGCGGGGCGTACAGCTGCAGCACCTCCTCCACCACCAGCAGCAGCCGCTCACGCGTGGCGAGGGGCAGGATGTGCTTCTCGCAGAAGGTGATGATCTCCGCGTTCATCGCGTACAGATCGTAGTCGGGCGAGGTGAAGCGCTTGGTGTAGCTGCGGATGCGATGAATGAACGCCCGCGTCTTTTCGCGGGTGGGGCTGTCGAAAATCTGCGCCGGCGGGCCCTGCTCGTAGATCACCCCTTCGTCCATGTACATCACGCGCGACGACACGTTGCGGGCAAACTCCATCTCATGCGTCACGATGATCATCGTCATGCCGTCGCGCGCGAGACTGCGGATCACCGCCAGCACTTCGCTCACCGTGGTCGGATCGAGTGCCGACGTGGGCTCGTCGAACAGAATGACTTCGGGCTCCATCGCGAGGCAGCGCGCAATCGCGACGCGCTGCTTCTGTCCCCCCGAAAGTTCGTCGGGGAGATGGTCGGCCTTCTCCCCCAGCCCCACCACGCGCAGCAGTTCACGCGCCTTGGCCTCGGCCTCCTGCGGCGACTTGCCCAGCAGCCGCATCGGGCCGAGCGTGAGATTCTCGAGGCAGGTGAGATGCGAGAACAGGTTGAACGACTGGAACACCATGTTCATGCGCTGCCGGATCTTCGGCACGTCGACATCGGCGCCCAGGACGTTCGTGCCGTCAAACCAGATGGCGCCGCTGGTGGGCTGCTCCAGCAGGTTGAGACAGCGCAGAAACGTGCTCTTGCCGGTACCCGAGGGGCCGATGATCGAAATCACCTCACCCTTCTGGATATCGCACGAGATGTCCTTCAGCACGGCCACGGTACCGAACTGTTTTGCGAGCCGTTCGACACGGATCATGTGGTGCTCCGCGCCTGACGGCGCTGCCGGGGATCAGTACGACGCTCGAGGGCATCGAGCGCGCGCGTGAGAACCCACGCGATGAGGAAATACAGGATGGCGACCAGCACCAGCGGAAAGAAGGCGTCGAAGGTGCGGCTGCGGATGATGTCGCTGGCCTTCGTGAGGTCCTGCACGGCGATGTAGCCCACGATCGAGGTCATTTTCACCAGCGAAATGAACTCGCCCTTGTACACCGGCAGCACCCGCTGCACCGTCTGCGGCAGCACAATGTGCGTGAACGTCGCGACCTTTGTGAAGCCCATCGACATACCGGCTTCGGTCTGGCCACGGTCGATCCCCTCGATCCCCGCACGGAAGATCTCCGCCACGTATGCCGCGAAGTTCATGCCGAAGGCCAGTACCGCCACCAGCACGGGATTGATGTTGACCGACGCGAACACCACGTAGAACACCAGCATGAGCAGCACCACCACCGGCGTCCCGCGCAGCACCGCGATGTACCCCTGCGCGGCCAGCGACAACAGCCGGTTGGCCGACATGCGCAGGTAGCACACGAGGGCGCCCAGCAGCGTGCCGAACAGCGTGGCCAGCAGCGCGATCAGCACCGTGGTTTTCAGCCCGTCGAGCAGCAGGAGATAACGTTGCTCCTGAATCAGGTTGGACTGAATGCTGGCACCGATCCCCTCGAGCCACGATGGCGTGGCCGCGGCCACCGCGCTCGTCGACTCGACACCAAACGCGCGCGTGTTCATGCGGAAGTAGGGCGCCGAGAAATCGATGCGCTGCTGCCGTTCCGGCGTGATGTAGATCGAGCTGATGATCAGGTCCACTGCCCCCGACTCAACCGCCGCCGTGAGGCTGTCGAAGTGCATGCTCGTCAGCGCGACGGTCTTGCCGAGGCTGGCCGCAAAGCGCTCCACGAGCTCGATGTCGAAGCCCGTCATCCGGCCATCCTTGGTGCCGGCGAAGGGGAGGTTGCCGTCGTTCACCCCCACCGTGAGCACGCCGTTCGGGCGCGGCGCATCGATCGTGGGCATGTCGGTTGCCCCCGTCTCGATCCACCGGTGTTTCATGTCGGCGTAGGTGCCGTTGGCCTTGAGCGCCGCCAGATGCGCGTCGAACTGTGTCCGCAGCGGCCCGCGGCTCTTGGCGAAGCCGGCGCCGACATCGAGCGTGCGATCCACGACGAACACCATCATGCGCTGCGCGTTCTCGTAGTACGACGTGGAGAAGGCCACCCGCTTGCGGCGCTCGGGGGTGTCCGCCATCCCGGTCACGACCAGATCGATCTTCCCCGACTGCAACGCGGGAATCAGCGCCATCAGCTTCATGTCGGAGAACACCACGGGGCGATGCAGCAGCGCGCCGAGGCGACGCGCCAGTTCGCCGTCGTGGCCGCTGATGCGCCCGCTCCCGTCCACGAAGCTGAACGGTTCGCGGGTGGCCGAGACACCGATGGTCAGTGGTTCGCCGGTGGGAGAGGCCGCAATCTCCGGTTCATTGTACGGGCTCAGGTCGGGCTTGAACCAGCGCGCGCGCATCTCCGCCAGTGTGCCGTCGACGCGCAGCGAATCGATGGCGCGGTTCACGGCCGCCAGCAGGGCCGTGTCCGCCGGGCGCGCCGCCACCGCTGTGTTTTCCGCCGAGAGCGGCTCGGGGAGCAGTTTGAGGTCGCGGTTTTTCTTCGTGACCTGCAAGGCGCCCGGGAACGCCGTGACGACCGCATCGAGCTGCCGGGCCCGGAGTGCCGCCACCGCGTCCATGATGTCGTCGAACGTCTTGATGTCGGCCTTCGGAAAGCGCTCCAACACAATCTGTTCACCGACCGATCCGCCCATCACGCCGATCCGCGCGGTGGCTGCCTCGTCGAGGGTCGTGATCGTCGAGTCGGAGCGCTGGCAGCCGGCGAGCGTCAGCGCGAGCGAAAGCGCCAGCACTCCGTCGGTCACGCCCGCGTTCCATGCCCGCGTCGCCCATCGTCGGGCGGAGGCCAGCGTGTGTATCACGTTGTGGCGCATGACATCCTGAATCCTCGTATAGGTCGGGTGCAACGTCATGCGGGCCACATGCCCACGCACACCGCGGGGAACTCGAACCGGTGGCCGGCGCGCTCGCGCCGGCCGCCGCCTACACCAGCTGCCGGCGCACCAGCTCGCGGAACACGCCGTCTTCCTGCATCAGCGCCTGATAGCTGCCGGTCTGCACGATCCGTCCGCCCACCATCACGTGAATCCGGTCGGCGTTGATCACGGTGCTCAACCGGTGGGCAATCACCACGCGGGTGGCCTGCAACTGGTCGAGGCTCTCGCTGACCACGGCCTGCGTGGCGTTATCGAGTGCACTCGTGGCTTCGTCGAAGAACAGCACGCGCGGCCCCTGCGCCAGCGCCCGCGCGATCAGCAACCGCTGCCGCTGGCCACCGGAGAACGTCCCGCCGCCCTCGCTGATCATGGTGTGCATCCCCATGGGCATCAGCTTGATGTCCTCCTCGAGCGCGGCACGGCGCGCCGCTTCCCAGGCATCGTCGATCGTGAGCAGCGTGCTCCCGACGATGTTCCGGTAGATGTCACCGGGCATGATCTTGCTGTGCTGCAGCACCACGCCCAGCTGCCGCCGCACGGCGGAGACATCCAGCGCCGCCAGATTCTGGCCGTCGTACTCCACGGTGCCCCGGTCGGGCGTTTCGAAGCCGAGCAGCAGGCGCAGCAGGGTGGATTTGCCGGAGCCGGACGGGCCCACGATGGCCACGAATTCGCCCGGGCTGATATGCAACGACACATCGTCGAGGACGGGCGGACCCGAGGGGTCGTAGCGGAACGTGACCCGGCTCAACGCAATCTCGCCGGACAACTCGCCGGGATCCTGCTGCTCGGCGGTGACTTCGGGCACGGCATCGAGGATCGGCCGGACACGCTGGTACAGCGGCTGGACACCGAGGACCGTCATGGCCGTGGTCCCCAGTGAAATCGCGGCCATCAGCACCTGCGTGAACGCGGCATTGAACGCCAGGAACGTGCCGGTGGACATCCCACCTTCCGTGGTCGAAAACGCCACCCCGCCAAACACGGCCACAACACCGAGCACCGGGAGCGCCCCCTGAAACGCGGCCAACAAATTGGTGGCCATACGCGCCTGGTACGACACCCGCCGCTTTTCGCTGAACGTGGAGGCCCACACGCCGAACGCGAACCCCTCGGCGCCGGCGACGCGCAGCTTCGAAATGCCGGTGAGCAGTTCGAGCACGATGCCGCTGAGCTTCCCCTCGAGCCGCTGCTCCACCTTCGATCGCTGCAGCTGGCGGTATCCCACGCCCACCGTGACGGCGACCGTGAGAACGAGCACCCCCATGGCCACGAGCGACAACCGGGGGTTGTAGTACACCAGCAACCCGACGCTCGGCAGCGCCGTGATCGCGGTAAACACGGTGCCGATCACCGCCCCCGACAGCGCCTGCCGGATGCTCGAAAACGCCATCGTACGGGTGCCCAGATCACCGGACGAATACTGCCGGAAAAACGAGGCCGGCAACCGCAGAATGCGATCCATCACCGCGGCGTTGATCGTCGAATCGAGCCGGTTTTCCACGCGCAGCATGGCCAACGACCGGGTCACGGTAAACAGCGCGGACGCGATGGAGACCACGGCTAATCCCAGCCCGATTTGCATCAGCGCCCCGCGCTGGGCCTGCGGCACGAGCGTATCAAAGATCAGCCCCGTGGCCATCGGCATGACGATCCCCAAGGCCCCGCCCAGCAGCGCCATCATCAAGACGCGCCAGAGGTCGGGACCACAGTCTCGCAACCCGAGGGCGAGCAGGCGGGCGCCGGTAATCGCCTCGGCCGCCATGCTGGGGTAGAACATCGTCGCACCCGGTGCGAGCGTGGCCGCGACCAGTGGTGTGATGGGCGTCGTGGTGCCCGCCGTGGGGTCATACAGGCTGTACGTGGCGTGCGAGGTGGGGAGCAGTCCCACCGGCGCGCCGCTCTCGCGCCGGAAGCCCAGCAGGGGCCCCTGGTCGGTGCCCCACCACCGGTCGGTGAGCTGCACCGGCCGCGTGCGGGTTTGCGATGCCTTGGCGATTTCCACCAGCGGGTTGGCGGCCCGTGCCCGCGCATCGTCGGTGCGCTTGGGCGGTACGCGCATGGTGATGCCCATGGCCCGGCCCACGGCCGCGCAGGCGAGAAACAGCGGATCGTCGCTGACTTCGGCCGGCGCCGCCGGTGCCGCGTTCCCGCCCAGCACCGCGGTGAGCTGCGCGAGCGCCGCCTGCTGCGTGCGCAGCCGACGCGCCCCCTTCTCCGCCAGCCGATTGTATTCGTCGACGGCCACCAGCGACGTGTTGAACAGCTCGCACGACAACACCAGCCCGTGTAACGCCAGCAGCGCCGGCCACAGCGACGCCTCGCGCAACGCCGTCGCGGTCTCCACGCCCTCCATGGCCGAGTCCTGCATCAGCTGGAGCCACGTGTCGTGCGTGATGGGCACGCGCGACGGCACCCCATCCACGA
>CANHNQ010000126.1 GCA_947462095.1 Gemmatimonadota bacterium | reverse complement strand
GGAGCCCGCCGAACGCGTGGGCGTCCCCTCCCTTTTCCGATCAGGTCCAATGCGCTTTCGCTCCCTCCCGCTCGCCGCGGCAGGGCTCGCGCTCGCCGCGTGTCAGCCGGCCAAGAAGCCGACGCCCGCCCCGACGCCCGCCACTCGCCCGACCGCCCAGAATGGCACGCCCACGCCTGGTCAGCCGACCCCCGGTCAGCCCACGCCCGGGCAACCGCCCGCCGGTGGACCCCCGGCCGGACTCGCCGGTCTCGCCGGCGCCGCCGGTGGCGCGCAGGGGGAGCCGGCCCCGCGCCCCTACGCCACCGTGATCACGCCGCGCGCCAAGTCGAAGACCGGTGTCTTCGGCGTGCACCAGGTTGGCTCGCGTCTCTATTTCGAAATCCCCGCCGCCGAAGTCGGCAAGGATTTCGTGATCACGACCGTGCTGGCCGGAACGCCCGCGGGGATCGGCATCAACGGCACGCTCGGCCCCGACCGCGTGATCCGCTTCGAGCGTCGCGACAATCGCATTCTCGTGCGCGACATCAACTTCAACAACGTCGCCACCGACAGCACGCTGTCCACGCGTCGCGCGATGTCGCTGATCGAGTTCTATCCGATCATCGCCGCGCTCAACGTGGAAGCGTATGGCAAGGACAGCGCCGCGGTGGTCGAAGTGACGCGCATGTTCACCGGCGGCATTCAGGAGTTCGCCGCCGGTGGCCGCCGCGCCGCGGTCGATGCCTCGCGATCGTACATCGAAAAGTTCGCGGCCTTCGCGCGCAACGTGAACGTGACCGCCACGCAGACGTTCACGCCGCAGGGTGGCCCCGGAGGGCCCGCCATTCCGGGGCTCGCTCAGGGCGGCCCCCAGGCGACCACCGAGGCCTACACGTTCTCGATCGTGCGTCTCCCCGACGTGCCGATGATGCCGCGCTTCATGGACGCGCGCGTCGGCTTCTTCGGCGAAACCAAGACCGATTTCGGATCGCCCGAGCAGCGCGTGCTGCCGCGTCGCTACATCTCGCGCTGGCGCCTCGAGTGCTCCGATCAGAAGGTCGGCAGCCTCTGCGTGCCCAAGAAGCCGATCACGTACTACGTCGACCCGGCTACCCCCGACTGGCTCAAGCCGTGGATCAAGGCTGGCATCGAAGAGTGGCAGGGCGCCTTCGAGCAGGCCGGCTTCGCCAAGGGCATCGTGGCCGGCGTCGTGCCGAACGACCCCGACTTCTCGGGTGAAGACGCGTCGGTGGCAATGGTCCGCTGGCTGCCGTCGCCGGTGGCCAACGCCGTCGGACCCAGCACGGTCGATCCGCGCACGGGCGAAATCATCGACGCCGACGTCCAGATGTATCACAACATCATGGACCTCCAGCGTGAGTGGTACTTCGCGCAGGTGGGCCATCTCGACAAGCGCGCCCAGACCTTCCCGTTCCCCGATTCCCTCATGGGACGGCTCGTGCAGTTCGTCGCCGCGCACGAAGTCGGCCACACGCTCGGCTTTCCGCACAACATGAAGGGCAGCTCGATGTACCCGGTCGACTCGATCCGCAGCAAGACGTGGGTCGCGAAGATGGGGCACTCGCCCTCGATCATGGACTACGCGCGCTTCAACTACATCGCGCAGCCCGAAGACGGCATCCCGCTCGGCGATCTCGTACCGAAGGTCGGTCCCTACGACCGGTTCGCGGTGCAGTGGGGCTACACGCCCATTGCCGGCGCGAAGAAGCCGGAAGACGAGAAGACCACGCTCGATACATGGGCCCGCATGCAGGACTCCGTGCCCTGGTACCGCTTCGGTGGTGGACAGGTCGATCCCGGCGAGCAGTCGGAAGCGATCGGTGATGCCGATGCCGTGAAGTCCACGCGCCTCGGCTTCAAGAACCTGCGTCGGATCGTGGACCTGGTCGTGCCGGCCTCGACCACCGACAAGACGGCCGACTACTCGCTGCTGCGCGCCACGTACTCGGGTGTGCTCGGCCAGTGGGCGACCGAAGCACAGCACGTCACGCGCGTGGTCGGCGGCCTCGATAAGCAGGAAAAGGCCGTGAGCCAGAGCGGACCGGTGTGGACGATGGTGCCGCGCGCCCGTCAGAAGGAGGCCGTGAAGTTCCTGAACGACGAGGTGTTCACCACGCCCACCGCGATGATCAAGCCGGACATCCTGCGCAAGATCGAGTCGGACGGCAACATCAACCGCGTCAGCGGTGCACAGGCGCGCACCCTGTCGTCGCTGGTACAGAACGCCAAGCTGCAGCGCATGGTGGAGTTCGAGGCGATCGCCACGAACAAGAGCGAGGTCTACTCGCTCGGCGAAATGCTGACCGATCTGCGGAAGGGACTCTGGAGTGAGATCTACGCGGGCAAGCCGATCGACGCGTATCGTCGTCGCCTGCAGACCACCTACCTCGAGGCGATGGCGAGCAAGATCAAGCCGCCCGCCCCGAATCCGCAGGAAGCGGCGCTCGCCGCGGCCTTCGGGCAGGCCATCGTGAACACGCGCGATTTCCGCCCGTTGCTCAAGGATGAAATGCGCACGCTCGACCGTGAACTGGCGGCGGCCGTCGCGAACGCCGGTGACCGCACCACCCGCGCGCACTTGATGGACGCGCGCGACCAGATCAAGACGATGCTGGATACCGACAAGTAGTTCGGGATCTGGCACGTCGTAGGTCAAGAAGGGCAACGGGGTGGTCGCGCCGACAGCGCGGCCACCCCGCTGTCGTTGGCCCGACGGCATGACTGGAACCGAAGCCGGCGCGCCTACGTACTTTCCGCATATGTCTTTGCACGCTGATTCCGCCCCCGGCGATATCGCCCCGGTCCGAGCCGCGCTCCGCGGCCAGTACGACATTCAACGTGAGCTCGGGCGAGGCGGCATGGGCATCGTGCTGCTGGCCCGCGACGAACGCCTCGACCGGCTGGTCGCCCTCAAGGTGCTGCCGCCGCAACTGGCCGAGCACGGGGAAACGAGGGAGCGTTTTCTGCGGGAAGCGCGGATGGCGGCGCAGCTGTCGCATCCCAACATCGTGCCGGTGTACCGGGCCGACGAGATCAACGGCCTCGCGTTCTTCGCGATGGGCTTCGTGGAAGGCGAGACGCTCGGTGAGCGCATCCGCGATCGCGGCGCCCTCCCCGCCGCCGATGTGGTCCGCATGCTGCGCGAAACCGCCTGGGCACTGGCCTACGCGCACGCGCGCGGGATCGTGCACCGGGACGTGAAGCCTGACAACATTCTGCTCGAACGCGGCACGGGGCGGGCGGTGGTGACGGACTTCGGGATCGCCCGGTCGGACTTCAATCCGGCGCTCACGCAGGACGGGCATGTGTTGGGCACTGTCCATTTCATGAGTCCCGAACAGGCCAGCGGCGAATCCCTCGACGGCCGCAGCGACCTATACGCGCTGGGGTGCATCGGTTTCCTCGCGCTCAGTGGGAGACTGCCGTTCGAAGGATCGGCGCCGCAGGCGATCCTCGTGGCTCACGCCACCAAGGAGCCACCGTCGCTCCGATCGGTGGCGCCAGCGGTGCCGGCAGCCCTCGCCGCCGTCATCGATCGGTGCCTCCGTAAGCGGGCCAGCGACCGCTTCGCCAACGGGGAAGAGCTGGCCGACGCGCTCGGTAAGGCGTTGCAGGCGGTGGAGAGTGCCGCCCGCGACGAGGGCGGCCACACGGCGCTGTCGAGCGACGACGCCATGCTGATTTGGCGGCGCGCGGCGGAACTGCAGGCGGAGGCCGCGGCGCGGTTGGAGTCTCGCATACGGGCCACCGCGGGATCCAAGCAGCTGGTCACGACATCAATGACGCCGGTCAAGTCGGATGAAGTGACGACAGCGTCTCAGCACGATACGCGCAGTAATACGTCATCTCCTACAGATTCGTACCGCTTACGCGATGTCGAGGCGGCTGCCGTCGAAGCCGGTATCTCGCAACGCTACGTCGCGCTCGCCCTGGACGAACTCCGCGCAGCACCGAACGCGGTCCAGCGCGCCCAGCCGATGCCCCGGTGGAAGGAAGCCCTCGCCACCCGCCTGTTCGGCACGACCCAGCGCACCCTCTCGGTTACGCGACGCTTTTCCGCCGCACCTCGCGCGGTACTTCAGGTGCTGGGCCGATCGCTGCAGGCGGCCCCGTGGTCACTATCGCTCAGCGACACACTGGGTGGACACCCTCTCGATGGTGGCGTGTTGGTGTTCCACCTTCCAGCGATGGTCGATGGCAATTACAAGTGGACGTGGACCCGATACGGGGTCTATGCCCCCGAACTCCGCGTGTCGCTGGCGCTGGCCCCCGGCAGCACCAAGGAGGCCTGTGAGGTGACCATCCACGTGAGCCTCCGTGAGGGGCTCACGGCCAACATGGCTGGCTACAGCCTCATCGCTGGCGGTGGTGGCTCGCTCGGCGGACTCGTCGGGTTCGCCATTGGGAAGAAGGCGTTGCTACTCGCCGGCGCCGCGCTCGGCGGCCCGGTGCTCGCCGGCACCATGCTCACTGGCGTCGCCTTGCTGGCGTTCGCCGGCCCATGTTACCGCTGGGAGATCCGGAAAACCGAGGCTGAGCTCCAGGCCGCGCTCGGGGCGATCGACGCGGCGCTCCGCTCCATCGACATCTTCGGCGAGGCGCCAACGCCGCCCCCACCGCGCCCCGCCAGCTCAGGCGGCGACCTGCTCATTGGGCTGTAGCACATCACTTGCATTAGCTCATTACTAAGATATAATTAGCACATCCCAACCCCGAGCCAACTCGATGTCCATCCGTCCCGTCAAACGCATCGTTCAAGCCCAGCCCACCATGGAAGGCGCCGGCGTGCATCTGCACCGCGCCTTCGGCTTCGGTGAAACGGCCGAGACCGACCCGTTCCTGCTGTTCGACGATTTCCGGAACGACGTGCCTCGCCAGTACCAGGCCGGCTTCCCGTGGCACCCGCATCGCGGCATCGAGACCATCACCTACGTGCTGGCCGGCAACGTCGAGCACGCCGACTCGCTGGGCAATCGCGGCATGCTGGGCGCCGGCGACGTGCAGTGGATGACCGCCGGCAGCGGCATCGTGCACCATGAAATGCCGCAGGGCGATGCGCAGGGACGCATGCACGGCTTCCAGCTGTGGGCCAACCTCCCCTCGTCGCTCAAGATGACGGCGCCGCGGTATCAGGACGTGCAGTCGAAGGAGATCGCCGAAATCGTGGACGACGACGGCACCACCGTACGCGTCATTTGCGGCGAGTTCTGGGGCAAGCGCGGTCCGGTGGACGGGATCGCGGCCGATCCGTGCTATCTCGATGTCTTCGTGCCGGCCGGAAAGAAGAAGTCACTCCCGGTCAACGCCTACCGCAGCACCTTTGCCTACATCTTCGAGGGCACCGGCACGTTCCGTCATGCCTCCGACCCGATGGGCATCCTGACGGAGCGCACCGCCGGCAACGACGACGATCTCGTGCGCGACATGTCCGGCAACCGGTCGCTCGTGCTCTTCGACAGTGGCGATGAAGTCGTGGTGCGGGCCGGCGAGCAGGGTATTCGCTTCCTGCTGGTGTCCGGCGCGCCGATCAAGGAGCCGGTGGCGTGGTACGGCCCGATCGTGATGAACACGCAGGCCGAGTTGCAGGTCGCGATGCGTGATCTGCGCGACGGCACGTTCATCAAGCATTGACGGCGGCGCACGCCGAGTACCGTGGCTGCTGGCATGTCGTGCTCGGACGGATCGCGAACAGCCAGAACACGGATAGCACGGATGACACGGTAACAACACGGATCAGCACACAACGCTGACGCAGCGCGAAGCCTAAACGGAGCAGATCCGTGTCGTTACCGCGCAATCGGTGCGATCCGTGTTCTGGCAGTTGGCGATCCGTCGAATGACGCCACGGCGCGTGGATCGGGTCAGCGGCGAATCGCCACCCCCCAAACCCACCACATCAGCAGCGGCTGCAACGGCAGCCGCAGCCAGAGCCCGGCGATGAACCCGGCCGACGCCTGTGCCGCCCGCGCCTGATTCAGCATGTGGATGTTGGCCGGCAGCACCGCGGCCAGCAGCGCGATCAGTCCCCACGCGGCCGCCACACGCGTAGAGGGAATCAGCAGCCCGATCGCCCCAGCGATTTCGAAGACGCCGCTCACGTACGTGGCGAGCCGCGCGTCGGGGACCCATGGCGGCACGATGCGATCGAAGAACCCAGGCATCACGAAATGCAGCACGCCGGCGGTGAAGAACAACAACGCCGGACCGAGGACTGCCGTGGGAATCACGTGGCTATTTCGCAGGAGCAGCGACGCCAATGCCGTACGTGCCAGCATTGGCGACCTCCTCACGGACGCTCACCACGTGCTCTGCGCTCATGTTCGGAAGCTCATCGATTCCGGACGAGAACCCGCGCGACACGGTCTACTGCCGCACGAGCGCGGAAATCCCGCCCACGTAGTACGTGTCGGAAAAGAGCACCGACTTCCGACGTTCCGCGGTAATGGTGATGCACGCCCCGATCATGTCCACCTTGCCGGCCATGAGCGCGGGGATCATCGCGCCGAAGTCCATGTTCACGATCTCGAGCCGGCGGCCGAGCTTCGCGGCCGTGCGGGCGGCGAACTCCACGTCCATTCCCACCACCTGCCGTGACGCGTCCACAAACGAGAACGGCTCGGTCACGGCCGCGGTCCCGAAGCGCAGCACGCCGTTGGTTCCCGTTGCGATCGTGGGCATCGGCTTCGGCTCGCCGCTCGCGGGCAGCCAACGTGCGACCATCTGCTCGTATTCGCCGTTCGCCTTCACTTCATGGATCACGGAGTCCACGGCGTTTTTGATCTCCACGTCGCCAAGACGCACGGCGAAGCCGTAGTCGTCGGTGGTGATCTTCTCCGGGAGCACCACCAGCCCCGGGTTCTTGGCGGCGATGTTGCGCAGAATCGGCTCATCGTACGCGGCGACGTCCACCTTGCCGGCCTTCACCGCCATCGCGGCATCGAGCACCGTGGTGAAGTACAGGAACGTGGCTTTCGGCAGCTTCGAAAGCACCAGCTGATCGACCACCGTGCCGGTGGGAATACCGAACTGCCGGCCATCCAGCGAATCGGACGCGGTGACCTTCTCCCGGGCGGTGCAGCCGGCCAGAACGGACCCGCAAACGGCAATGGTGATCAGGAGCGAACGCGTGGGGATGCGCATGATGGAATGGGAGGGAGGGGAGCCGGCGACGTCGCGCGGCAGGGAATAACGTACCACGTGCGCTACTTCACCGGCGGCATCGCCGCCAGCAGTCGCTCCACGAACCCGTTGACCGAGGCATTCGTGTCGATCCAGCGCACCACGGCCACGACATCATTCACGGGGTCCACGTAGATGATGTTGTTCCCCGCGCCCACATGTACGAAGGCCTGCGGCGGTGCCGCCGGCACGTACTTGCGGTCGGTGTTCAGGAACCAGTTCATGTAGCCGTACGTCGGCTGCGCCGGCGTGGGCGTGAGCGCCTTGGTGACCCAGGCTTCGGAGAGCAGCTGCTTGCCGCCCCACACGCCGCGTCGCTGCGTGAGCAGCCCGAAGCGCGCCAGGTCCCACGCATTGATCATCATGCCGCCGCCCCAGTGGCCGCCCCCGCTCACCGACTGCACCAGCTTGCCGTCGAGCACAATCCACGAGTTGTCGTAGCCATACCAGCGCCACGTATTCGACGCGCCGATCGGCTCCATGATCTTCTCACGCAACACCTCCGGCAGCGGCTGGCGCCACACCTGCAGCGCCGCCAGCGCCAGCACGTTCACGCGGGTGTCGTTGTACTCGTACACCGAGCCCGGCTCCACACGCGCACGCGTGGTCCACGTGTTCACCTGCTGCGCCGGACGATCGGCCCACTCCGGCTTCCCCCACAAGGTGCCTTCCCAGTCGCTCACCTGACGGAGCAGATGATCCCAGGTGAGCCGCTTGTTGTGGGGACTGTCGAAGGGACGCAGCCACTTGGCATCGCCCGGCCAGTCGGCGCCGAGTCCGGTGCCGTTGGGATACGCGCGCAGGATCGGCGGCATCACCTGCGACACCGTGTCGTCTACGCTGCGAATGCGACCTGCATCGACAGCCAGCCCCACCACCGTGCTCAGAAAGCTCTTCGTGACGCTGTTCACGATCTCGAGCGCGTTGGGATCACCCCACGTGGCCACCACGTAGCCTTTGCGGAGAATGACGCCCGTGGCGCCGCCGCGCGGCGCCAGCGGTCCGATCGCGGCCCCGAAGGGCTCGCGACCGAACGTTTGATAGTGATTGAGCTCGAGATCGCGCGGCGTCTTACTCTCCTTCTCGATCGCGTACGCGATCGCCGCCGCCATCTTCACCGAATCCATCCCCATCGCAGTCGGCGAACGACGTTCCCACGCCCCCGCCGGCGGCACGTACGGCGCCGCCGCGGCACTCTTCTTCTGCGCCGACACCGGCGAGGTCAGCCCCGCCACCAGCGCCGTCACACGCAAAACCCGAGACCCAACACTCATCACTGTCGTCACGCGATCGGCCCCTTCTTCTTCGCCGCGCCGATCACGCCCGGCACGTTGAACTTCTGCAGCAGGGCGTTGAACGCATTCACGTCCACCGTTTCGACCTGCTCCACTTCGGCCTTGAGCGTCTGCCACAGCTTCTCGAGCTCCACCAACCGATCCTTCACCGGCTGCGTGAGTTCGCTGTTCCCTTCCACCTGACCGAGCAGGAAGCCGTACTGGCCGTTGATGCCGTTGGCGTAGTTGATGATGTCCTGCCCATTACCGGCCTTGGTGGTCATCTTCGGATCGAGCGCGCCCAGCTTGGTGGTGAGCGTACGGCCCGCCTTGGCGATCGTATCCGGCGCACTCGTTTCCTTGGCGCGCGTCACGAAGCCCTGCACCTGCGTTTTCAGATCGCGCACGCGCAGCACCGCTTCGTGAATTTCATTGATGCGGTTCGACAGCAGGTTCGCCACCGAGTCCCGCTCGGCCACCACACGCGCCGGCACGTCGAGTCGCGGGTCCTGCTTCACCTCGAGCGTCTGCGTGAGCACCGTGGCGCCCATCGTGAGACGCACCGTGTACATGCCCGGCACTACGCGCGCGCCGCCATCGCCCGGCGCGCCGAACAGCAGCACGCCCGACAGCCGGGCCGGAGCGGCACGACGCAGGTTCCAGTTGAATGCGTTGAGTCCCGGCTTCACGGTGAGCTTGTTCACCGAATCGCCCTTCGTAGCGAACGAGCGCACGACGCTGTTCTTCGCGTCGAGGAACTCCAACAGCAACGAGGTGGCCGTATCGGGCGCGGCGGCCAGGCGGAAGTTGATCACGGCGCCGTATGGCGGGTTCTTGCCGGCACCGCGCGGCGTGCCGAACCCACCACCACCGGCCAACACCGCGGCCCGGGGCGCGTAGAGATGCACGGCCGCCTTCTCGATCGCATCGGCACGCTGACGCAGCACCGAGAGATCATCGAGAATCCAGAACGCACGCCCTTCCGTGGCGGCGATCAGATCGCCGTGCTTCACCTGCAGATCCGTGACCGGCACCACCGGGAAGTTGCCGCGGAACGGCAGCCACTGTGCCCCGGCGTCGTACGACACGTACACGCCCGTTTCCGTGCCGGCGTACAACAGGCCTTTGCGCTCCGTGTCTTCACGCACCACACGCACCGGCTCGCCGTCGCGCAGGCCATTCACGATGCGCGTGAAGGTGGCGCCGTAGTCCTTCGACACGAAGATGTGCGGCGTGGGGTCGCCCACGCGATCCTTGCGGAACGACACGTAGATCGTCCCCGCATCATGCGGCGAGATCGCGATCTCGTTCACCAGGCCATCGCCCCACGATGCCGGCGTGACGTTCGTCCACGTCTTGCCGCCATCGCGCGTCCGCTGAATCAGGCCGTCGTCGGTGCCCACGTACATCGTGTTCGCGTCATGCGGCGACTCTTCGATCACCACGATCGTGGCGTACACTTCGCCGCCGGCACCTTCGTTGGTGATCGGACCGCCGCCCCAGCCTTGACGCGTCTTGTCGTTGCGCGTGAGATCGCCCGAGATCGGCGTCCAGCTCTGTCCACGCGTGGTCGTCTTGAACAGCACGTTGCCGCCGTGGTACACGACCTTGTCGTCGTGCATCGACACTTCGATCGGCGCCGTCCAGTTGAAGCGGTACTTCGTCTTGTCGGTG
>CANHNQ010000125.1 GCA_947462095.1 Gemmatimonadota bacterium | reverse complement strand
TACTCGTCACCGATGGCGAGTTCGATGGCGTCGGCGGCGTCGCGCACTTCGCTCATCGTCTCGCAGCCGGTGGTCGTGAGATAGCCGGCCTGGCCGCCGAGGTCGTCGTGCATATGCTCGGCCTTGGTGATCACCTTGGTGAGTTCTGCGCGCTTCTTCTGCAGCGTGGCCACCAGCTTCGACACCGAGTTCGCGGCGTCGACGATCGGCTGCATGTTGATGCCGGCCGCCGCGCCCTGACCAGCCGATGCCGCCAGCTGCCCGAGATACGCGTACGCCGCCGGGAGCACCTGCGTGTCGATCATCTGCTGAATCGTGTGCAGCTCGATCAGGATGTCCTTCACGTACCGCTCGAGTCGCACGTGGTAGCGGCTCTCGAGTTCGATCTCGGTGAGGATGTGCGTGTTCTGGAACAGCGCCTTCGCGTCATCCGTGAGCAGCTGGGCCAGCGCTTCCGGCGTACGGCGCAGGTTGAGCAGGCCACGGTTCTTGGCTTCGACCACCCATTCGTCGGAGTAGTTGTTGCCCTCGAACCGCACAGCGGACGATTCCTTGAACGCCTTGGCGGCCACCGTGAGCGCGGCGTCGTCGGTGCTCTTGCCGGTCTTGAGCTCCGCCTTGAGCTGCTCGATGATCTCGCCAAGGGCTTCGGCTACGGCGGCCTGCAGCAGCATGACGGGGAACGCGATGCTCTGCGAGGCGCCAACCGCGCGGAACTCGAACTTCGCGCCCGTGAACGCGAAGGGCGACGTGCGATTGCGGTCGGTGTTGTCCTGTTCCACTTCCGGCAGCTTCGCCACGCCGAGCTTCAGCATGGCCTGTTCGGCGTTCTTCGGCGACGTCTTGCCGGCCGCGATGTCTTCGACGACCTGCGTGAGCCCCGAACCGAGGAAGGCCGAGATGATGGCCGGCGGCGCTTCGTTGGCGCCGAGGCGGTGTTCGTTGCCGCTCACGGCGATACCGGCGCGGAGCAGTCCGGCATGCTTGTGCACACCCTTCAGTACGGCGGCCAGGAAGACGAGGAAGCGGATGTTCTGGTGCGGCGTCTTGCCCGGCTTGAGCAGGTTGGTGCCGTCGAGCGGGTTGTCGGACGTGATCGAGAGCGACCAGTTGCAGTGCTTGCCCGAGCCGTTGATGCCGGCGAACGGCTTCTCGTGCACGATGGCCTGCAGCCCGTGACGCAGCGCGATCTTGCGCAGGACGCTCATCACGAGGTGGTTGTGATCCACCGCGATGTCGGTGTCTTCGAAGATCGGCGCCATCTCGAACTGCGACGGCGCGACTTCGTTGTGCCGCGTGACGATCGGCACGCCGAGCTTGTAGAGCTCGTGCTCGACTTCACTGATGCACGCCTGCACGCGCTCGGGGATGCCACCGAAGTAGTGGTCTTCGAGCTGCTGGCCACGCGGCGGGGCCGCGCCGACGAGCGAGCGCGCCGCCATGACGAGGTCGGGGCGGAGCGCGAAGTGCGCGCGGTCGATGATGAAGAATTCCTGCTCGACGCCGAGCGTGGTGTTCACGCGCAGCACGCCGCTGTCGCCGATGAGCTCGAGCAGCTCCATGGCGCGGTGCGAGAGCACGTCGGAGCTACGCAGCAGCGGCGTCATCTCGTCGAGCGCTTCGCCGTTGTAGCCGATGAAGACCGACGGGATGCAGAGATACTTCACGCCACCGGTCTCGCTGATGAACACGGGCGACGCGGGATTCCACGCGGTGTAGCCGCGGGCTTCCCACGTGGCGCGCAATCCACCCGACGGGAAGCTCGACGCATCGGGCTCGGACTGAATGAGCTGCTCACCGGTGAACGTCTCGATGGGGAGCTTGTTCTCGTCGAAGTTCAGGAACGCGTCATGCTTTTCGGCGGTGAGGCCGGTCTGCGGCTGGAACCAGTGCGTGAAGTGGGTGACGCCGCGCGACATGGCCCATTCCTTGATGACCTGCGCGACGACCGGCGCGATCTCGGAATCGAGCTTTTTGCCCAGGCGGATGGACGCCGCGAGCTTCTTGTAGATGTCCTTGGGCAGCTTGGCGCGCATCTGGCGCAGCCCGAAGGTGTTCATGCCGAACCAGACGCTGGTCGGCTGCAGAATGCCGTTCTCTTCCGGGCGGACGGTGATGCGAACCGGGCGCTGCGTGACTTCGCGCATCGCAGCGACGCGGGAGCCGTTCATGGAGGACATGGCGATGTGTTTTTGGAGTGGTAGGCGGAAGACCGGCCAACCGTAGGCCAGCTGTACCGCGATTCGTGCATAACTTGCAGAAATATGTCAGAATCCGACCCCAAATCCAACGGCTGACCCGCATTTCGTGCGGCCAACTTTGCAAAATATGCGGGATTTACGGTACAGTCCGATTTTCGGACAGTTTTAGCGAACATATACCGAATGAATATCTCCTCTGCGTCCTCTGCGCCCTCTGCCTCTCTGCGTGATCGGTTCTCGTGCCGCCCCCGACGCGGAGGCACTGATCACGCGGAGGCGCAGAGGTCACAGAGAGCGCAGAGGGTTTGGCGGTGTTGTGGTCGTCGGGGTACACTGGGAAATGCGAACTGTTTGTTTTTTTGAACGCGCGCGACGGGCGGCGGTGGTCGCGGCGGTGGTCGCGGTTGCCGCCTGCAGTGCCGGCGACACCCCTAAGGTCGATTCGACGGCCAGCGCACCCGTCGCCGCGGTCATGCCGCGGCCGGCCACGCCCAGCGATTCGGCTTGCCCACGCGACGGTACGTGGAAGCGGTGCGCGCTCGAGGATCGCGTGGTGAAGTCGGGGCTGGCGTTCAAGCCGGCCGGCGATTCAATGAAGGTCGCCTATCTGAGCGTGCCCGGGGTGCGCTACAAGATCGGACTGACGGCCTCGATGGTCGCCTTCTTCTACACCGACACCGTCGCCGCCGAAAAAGACGTGACCGCGCTGGATCGGTTCCGGCTCACGCCACGTGGCGACACGATCGGGGCGTGGAAGTCGGTGCCGAGTGACGTGATCTGGTCGGGGAATCTGGTGGCGGTGCTGTTCGACGCGTCCGCCACGCAAATCGAGCGGATCCGCCTCACGATCACGGCGGGGGCACCGCAGCCGCTCAGCGAAGCCGCCAAGGCGGCGAAGGCCGCGGCGGACACGCAGACGGTGCAGAAGCTGCCCCCGATGCCGGCCCGCTAGGGCGCCTCGAGGGCGGCGCCAAGGGCTTCGGCGGTCCAGCTGATGGAATTCGTATAGAAGTCGCCCACCTTGGCCGGGTCGATTCCCAGCCCCTTGGCGATTTCGGTGGCGTGTTCGAACAGCCCGAGTTCGTAGGATTCGGCGAAGGTGATCGCGTCGGCGTACGGACCAGTACGGTCGAGGAGCGCTTCGTTGGCGTCGTCGCTGAGGACGACCCGCGAGAGGATTTCCGGCAGGGGCATGCGGAAGACGGCATCGAGCAGCGAGAAGAGCCCCACCAGGAACAGGGTGCCGCCATCACGCGAGCCGCCGACCAGCTGCTCGAGCAGCCGAGCACGCTCCACCGCCTGACGGACCAGTTCCTGATCCACGCCGTTCGACGAGCGACGGGCTGCCGCCACCGCGACGGCCAGCCAGCGGAGGAACGCGGTGCGGCCGATGAGGCGGAGTGCCTGACCGATCGAGCTGACGCCGCGCATCCCGATGGCCGCCGAGTTGACGAGCCGAAGGAGCTGGAACGTGAGGACCGGATCCGTCGAAATGACATCTTCGAGCTGACGGTCGTTGATCTTCTGGTCGCGGGCCATGCCCATGAGTCGCATCGCGGCGACCGTGGACTGCGGCATGTTGGCCGACGGCAGTGGTTCGGGGCGGCTGAAGAACGTCCCCTGGAACGCGTCGAAGCCGAGGCCAAGGACGACCTCATACCGGGCGATCTCGTCGATCTGGGTTGCGATCAGCTTCGGGGCCTGCTTCCCGAAGCCCTGGGTGATCCGGTCGCAGATCTTTCCGATCGTGACGGCGTTGTCGCTGCGGCTGTCGACCCGCACCCACGAGACGTACGGGATGAGCGCCTCCGACGGTCCTGCGATGTCGCCGACGTCATCGAGGGCCAGCAGGCCCCCGTGCGCGCGATACCGGGCGACGGCATCGGTCACGGCCTCATCGGGCTCGAGATCGGTCGGCATCATGACGATCGCCGCACCCGGTTCGGCTACCTGAAAGGCATCCTCGACGAGCTGCGCACGGGTACACGCAACGAAGGCCGGCATCTGATTGCGGACCAGATCGAACGTGCCGCTCAGGTAGCTGTCAACGAAGCCGTTTTCTCCGGTCGCCGTCTCCCGAAAGCGGATTTCGTAGCCGATCAGGGAGCCGGTCGTGCCGAAGATGGGCTGGCGGACGAGGCAGAAGTCGGACATTGGGCTGGGAAGAACGCGAAACAGGGGTGGCGCAGACGGCGTCGTCGTAGCGACTCTAAGACGATTCAATGGTTCACGAGGCACTCTTCCGGGATTGGGACCTGTGATGAGCGCCCCGTCATCTTCCTTCGGTCAGACATGAGCATTACCACGCTCCATGGGAGCCTTCACCGCGGCTGCGGTGGGCGGTACGCCCTTCAGACGGAAACGGTGACCATGCGCATCAGCGGCATGGCGGCCGAGGTCACGCGCGAGTTCTATCGGTGCGAGAAGTGTGCGCACGAGAACCGGACCATCGATCAGCGCGATGTGGCGGAGAAGTCGGCGACCGAGCAGATCCGGGTCGCCCACGATCTGCTCGCGCCGAAGGCGATCCGGCAGCTGCGTGAATCGCTGGGGCTCACGATCCCGCAGTTCGCGGAGCTGTGTTATGGCACGCCGAAGGGGATCGTCGAGGGGTGGGAGAAGGGGAAGTATTTGCAGAATCGCGACGCCGATGCGCTGATCCGCGGGCTGCTCGACCGCGAGACGCTGGAGAAGCGCGCGGCGAAGGCGGGCGTGACGCTGCCCGTGGTCGTCGACGCGTCGCTTGCCCCCACCGTCTGACCTCGAGGACGCTCCCATCGCGCTGATCACCACCCGCGAGCTGACGCGTCGCTTCGGCGACGTGACGGCGCTGGACGGCCTCACGGTCTCCATCGAGCCCGGGATCACCGGCCTCGTGGGATCGAACGGGGCGGGGAAGAGCACGCTGGTGAAGATCCTGCTGGGGCTGCTCGAACCTTCCAGCGGCTCGGCGCAGGTGATGGGGCATGATGTGGAGCGCGCGAGTCGCTCGATCCGCTCGCTCGTGGGATACATGCCCGAGCATGATTGTCTGCCGCCGGAAATGACGGCTACGGAGTTCGTGTCGTTCATGGCGCGGTGCTCGGGACTGCCGGCCACCGCCTCTCGTGAGCGCGCCGCCGAGGTGCTGCGGCATGTGGGGCTGTTCGAGGAGCGGTACCGGCCGATGCGTGGGTACTCCACCGGCATGGCGCAGCGCGTGAAGCTGGCGCAGGCGCTGGTGCACGATCCGCGCATTCTCATTCTCGACGAGCCCACGAACGGGCTCGATCCTGCCGGCCGCGACGAGATGCTGGCGTTGATCCAGCGCACCGGCCGCGAGTTCGGCATTTCGGTGCTGGTGTCGTCGCACCTGTTGGGAGAGTTGGAGCGTGTGTGTGATCACGTGGTGCTGATTGACGCGGGGCGGCTGGTGCGCGCCGAGCGGCTCGGTGCGCTCACCGGTGAGACGGGCACTCTGCTGGTGGAAGTGGATGGCGATGTCGATGCGTACTGCGCCGCGCTGGTGGCGCAGGGGCTGGTGGTGCAGCGCGACCGGATGCGCGTGCTCGTGGAGCTACCGAGTGGCGACGACGCGGAAAGCGTGGCGCGGGTGTTCGCCACGCACGATCTCGTGCGCGATGTCGCGGTCGCCGCTGGCGCCGGGCTGCTGCGTATCGAGCGTCGTCGTGGGCATCTCGAAGACCTGTTCGCCGGAGCGATGTCGTGAGCGACACCACGATCCACGACCTCGGCTATCGACGCTACGAGGGCGCGCGCGACGGGGTACGCGGGGCATGGCGCGCGCTTTTTTCGCAGGGATTCCGGTCGATGTTCGGCCTCGGACGTCCGCTCAAATCGAAGGGCGTACCGGCGTTCGTGCTGGCGGCCACGATGCTGCCCTGCCTCGCCACGCTCGCGGCGTCGTCGGCCACCAAGGGGCAGTTACCGATCATGTACGGCAACCTGATCGAGTCGCAGCTGATTCTGTTCGTGCTGTTCGCCGCCGCGCAGGCGCCCGAAGTGATGAGCCACGATCAACAGCACCGCGTCCTGCCGCTGATTCTCACGCGTGACGTGACGCGTGATGTGTATGCCAGTGCGCGGATTGCCGCGGTGCTGTGCGCCCTGCTGGTGGTGTGTGCCGCGCCGCTCCTGCTGTTGTACATCGGCGAAATCGGGATTGCGGTCGATCCAGCCTCGGCGTTCGGCAAGATGGGCACGAAGGCCGGGCCGGTGCTGCTGCAGGCCACGCTGACCGCGTGGGTGATCGGGTCGATCGGGGCCGCGATGGCCTCGATGACGGCCCGGCGCGCGTACGCCACCGCCTCGGTGATCGGCGTGTTTCTGGTGGCGGCGGCCGTCTCCATCGGACTGGATGATCTGGCCGGTGTCTCGGCCGATATCTCGCGGTTTGTCGATCCGCTGCGCTCGCTGCACACAATGTCGCTGATTCTCTTCGGCGAAAAGAATCGCGCGATGGAGCTCACGGCCCCTCCACCGCTATGGATGTTTGCGGTGCTGGCGCTTTCACTCGGCGCGGCCGGGATCAGCGCCACGGTGTGGCGCCTGCGTCGGGTGCGCGTATGAGCGACCGGCGCGTGAGTGACGCACTGGTCCCGCTGGAGTTCGACCGCGCGTCACACTGGTACGGCGATGTCGTGGCCGTGAACGACGTGACCTGTTCCATCGATGTCGGCATTACCGGATTGCTGGGGCCGAACGGCGCGGGGAAGAGCACGATGCTGCAGATGGCGGCAGGGCTGCTCGCGCCGTCGAGTGGCACGGTGCGCGTGTACGGCGAGTCGCCGCTCGAGCGTCCGTCGATCTTTCGGAAAGTCGCCTTGGTGCCGGAGCGCGAGGCGTTGCCCGCCATGTTGTCGGCGCGCGCCTTCGTGGAGGCCCGCGCGGTGCTGCTCGGTTTGCGCGATCCGAAACTCGCCGCGTTGCGCGCCCTGACCACGGTCGAGATGGACACCGTGGCCGACCGCAAAGTGGGCGGGTTCAGCAAAGGCATGCGGCAGCGCACCAAGCTGGCCGCCGCGCTCGTGCACGAGCCCACGCTGCTGCTGCTCGATGAGCCCTTCAACGGTCTCGATCCGCGTCAGCGTCTGCACATGATGCGGCTGCTGGAAGCACGGGCGAGCGAGGGGACGGCGGTGCTGCTGAGCTCGCACATCCTCGAAGAAATTGAAGGGGTGGCGTCGCGCATTCTCGTGATGTTGTCGGGACGGCTCGCGGCCAGCGGTGATCATCGCACGCTGCGACGCATGATGACCGATCGTCCGCATACGGTGCGCATTCGCTCCACGAACGATCGTGCACTGGCGTCGGCGCTGCTGTCGTCGCCCACGGTCATGGGTGTGGACCTTGCCGCAGACGCGCTGATGGTGCGGGCGGCCGACTACACCGGCTTTGCGCACCATGTCGGCGTGGTGGCGAAGCAGGCGTCGATCACGCTGCTGGAAGTGCAACCCACCGACGAATCCTTGGAGCACGTGTTCGCCTACCTGGTGGCCCGATGAGTGTGGCATACGGTCGGATTTCGCCGTGGGCGACGGCGCGGGTGCTGGTGCAGCTCGCGTGGGCCCGGACGTTCTCGGTGATGCTGGTGGCCGGCGTGGGCGGATTGCTGCTCCTGCCGGTGCTGTTCGCGCTGGCCTTCGCGTCGCGCGGCAGCCTGAGCGGCGACCCGGTGGCGTTTCTGGTGCAACGGTACGACACGCTGGTGTGCGGGCTCGCGATGCCACTGATCGGATTGTTGCTGGGCACGAGCGCGTTCAGCGCCGAGACCGATGACGGCACGCTGCTGTATCTGATCACCACAACGACACCGCGCTGGTGGATTGCGTGCGTGCGGGTGATGTATGCGTCGATCGTGACGGGGCTGCTGTCGGCGTTCGCCGTGTGGAGCACTGGTGCGATCGCGGCCGATGGCAGCAACCCGGAGCACGTGACGTCGGCGTTCGCGATCGCGGTGCTGTTCGGTGGCACCACGTACGCGGCGCTGTTCACGGCGCTCGCGCTGCTCACACGAAGGGCGCTGGTGGCGGGGCTCGTGTATGTGCTGTTCTGGGAAGGGGCGCTCAGCCGGACGTTTCCCGCGCTGCACTATCTCAGCGTGCGTGAGTGGACGCTGGCCGTGGCGTCGGCGCTGACGGAGTCATCGGAGCAGGCGCTGCAGCATGGTCCGTCGCTCGCGGCGTCGTTGATCGGCGCGGCGGTGCTGGTAGTGCTCTCGGTGGTCGTGGGTGGGCGGCGATTGCAGCGACCGCGGATCGCTCGATAACTGCGAAGTCGGGGGTCGGGAGTAAGCGGTATGGGGTACTCCATACCCCATACTTCTTACTCCTTACTTCGCTTGATTGCTGCTTGTAATTCAAGATCCGGGATGGCCTTTCGCAGCACATGGTCGATCTGCGTGAGTCGTGCGGCCGGTGAGCGCTCGGCGAGCAGCCGATATCGGCTGTCGAGATCGAGGTCGATCATCGCCGCGACACTCCACGCGACTTGCGCGGCGTCATCGGGGAGATCGGGGAGCGGATCGGTATCGTCGTTGAGCGTGCGCACGGCCTGCACGACGCGCTTGAAGTTGGCGATCACTTCGTCGGCGGCGACGGCCAGCGCCACCGGTGAGGCGCCGGGTTGGTCGGGGACGATGGTGCCGGTGGCCATGTGATACGGGGCGTCGTGCTCGACGAACGCCGCGAGGGCAAAGCGCTCACGGCCGCGCACGATGATGTTGGCGCGGCCGTCGGGCATCACGTCGACCTCCGTGACTTCTGCCACGCACCCCATGCGTCCCGCCGGGAGGTCGCGTTCGGCGACGCCGGGTATGGCGGGGATGATGCCGAAGCGCCGATCGCCCTCGCGCACATCGGCCAGCATCTGGCGATAGCGCGGTTCGAAGAGGTGTAGCGGCAGCAGGGTGCCGGGGAAGAGCACGACCCCCAGCGGAAAGATGGGAAGCAGCAGGTCAGTCACGCGGGAAATATCTAGCGAAAGCGGGTGATACGCTCCACCGCGTGGCGATGCGACCGGAATCCATCCTCACCCGGGCGCCCGAGGGCCACCATGGCGGTGATCGTGGCGCTGGCAGGGATGTCGAGAATGGCTTTGATGCGGTCGGCTTGGAAGCCGAGCATCGGCGCGGTGCCGAAGCCTTGCGACGCGGCGATGAGGAGCAGATAGCCGAGCGCGATGTTGGCCTGGCCGTTGGCCCAAGCGGCGCGGTCCTCGGCACTCATGGCACCGAAGCTCTGCTCGAGCGACGCCAGGGTGGCGGCGCGCTTCTCGGGGGTGAGGTCGGGGTGCACGACTTCGCCGAGGTGGGCCATGGTGTCGTCCATGTCGGCGTAGAGCACAATGACCACCGGGGCGCCTCCGACCTGCTTCTGGCCGTACGACGCGTCCTCGAGGGCGTTCTTGATGGCCTGGTCGCGCACGACGATGAAGCGCCACGGCTGGAGATTGCGGCTCGAGGGGGCGCGGCCGGTGAGCTCGAGGAGCGAATGCACCTCGTCGTCGGTGACGGGCGTATCGAGGTACGCGCGCACCGAGCGGCGCGTCATCGCGGCATCGGCGGCGGAGGAATCTTTCGTAAGCATCTCAGTTTCGCTCTGTTGGTGTGACGTCTGTTGATTGAACAAGCGTCGGTGCGCGCACTCAGTTCCCGGCGCCGTTGCGGGTCCGATATGAAAAAAGATTACCCATTGCTTCGGGTAATCTTTTTACGTCCAGTTACGTAAAACCTCGCCGCATTTCAGTATCAGTTATCCGGTCGTGCCCGTCAGCCCCTACCACTACCACCATCTGTCCACCAGCCACGCCCGTCGCAGCGATACCGTTCGTCGCTCCGCTGTTCGTAATGCGGCGTTGCCACGCCTCCGTGGAGCGTACACCCGCCGGCTCCGCCAGCGACCGCATCCAGCTCGGCGTCAGTAAGCGGTTCGTCGGTCGGGCGCAGTTCGTCGGACATCGGGACCTCCGGTATGACTGGGCGAAACGGAAGTGGGACGGTACTGAATTGTACATGCAATGAGGACGGTGAGACGTTGTGCGGGTCCCAAGTGACTGGTTACATTCCCGCGCTGGCCGGAGACTCTTTGT
>CANHNQ010000124.1 GCA_947462095.1 Gemmatimonadota bacterium | reverse complement strand
CGCGTCGAGCGTGCGCAGGTTCGGCGAGGGATTCACGCGCGGAATGCCCGTTTCGTCGAACCACATGGCGCGCGTGTAGTTCTTCATGGGAATGACCGTGACCTGCGCGTTGAGCGCCTTGGTGCCCACCAAATAGCGCATGAGTTCACCGGGGGTGAGGCCGTACCGGAGCGCCACCGCGTGCTGCCCTACGAGCGACCGGAACTTGAGGTCGAGGATATTGCCCTCGAACCGGTCGGCGCGAATCGGGTTGGGGCGGTCGAGAATGATGATGGGCTTGCCGGCGCTCGCAGCGGTGAGGGCGAGGGTCCACTGATAGGTGTACACACGCGCGCCCACGTCCTGAATGTCGTACAACAGGACGTCGATGTCCTTCAGCATGTCGGGCGTGGGCGTTTCCACGGCGCCGTACAACGAATGCACCGTGACGCCGGTCTTCGCATCCACGCCGCTGCTGATCTTCTCGCCGGCCTTGGCCTCGCCGCGGATGCCATGCTCGGGGCCATACAGCGCGGTGAGCTTCACGCCGGGGGCCGTGAACAGCAGGTCGATCGTGCTCGTGCCCTTCCGGTCACGCCCCGAGTGGTTGGTGAGCAGACCGACGCGCTTCCCCTTGATGAGATGGAGCGAATCGGTGAGCAGCACTTCGATGCCGGGAATCACATTGCCCGTGCGGGGCGCCGCGGGGCGGGATTGCGCCGGGAGCGTCGCGGTCGGCACAAGGGCGAGGGTAATCGCGCAGAGCGCCGTGGCGACCAAGGTGGCGACCATCGTGGCCGGCTGCCGGAGCGTGGAGCGTGTCATGGCAGGTTGGGAAGGGAGGTGAGGGGCGCGCCGAGTCGCGTGGTGCGAGGCACTCGATGCGCCGGTCCGTTAACGCCTAAAGTATCCCCACGCGCGCCCTGCTGCTCGTGCGTGGTCGCGGTGGGTGGTCTCGACCAAAACAGTCTCCTGAGCACCCGGCGCCGGTCACCGGGACAGCTCCCCTTGCTCCAGTCGGCGCTCTGTGGCAAGATGCGGCTGGCGAGCTCCGCGGCGGCAGGAAGCGTCAGCCGGGCACCGCCGGCATCTTCACGAGAAAAGGGACGTCGCCGCCTCATGCGCCTGCACGTGTACTTGTTCTGTCACAATGAAGAAGTGCTGCTCCCGCACACCGTGGCGCATTATCGTCGGCGCGTGCCTGGCGTCACGTTCACGATCCTCGACAACGAGAGTGACGATCGCTCCGCGGCGATTGCGCGCGAACTGGGCTGCGCGGTCGCGACGTTCGGTAGCGACGGGAAGCTTGACGACCGCATCCAGCGCGACCTCAAGAACACCGTGTGGCGCGAGGTGGCCGACGGCTGGGTGATTGTGGCCGACATGGATGAGTGGCTGTGCGTGACCGCCGCAGACCTCGAGCGCGAAGAGCGCCTGGGCGTCACGATCCTCAACACCGAAGGCTGGAACGTACTCGGTGAGAGCGCGACCACGACCCTTGAAGACATTGACCTTCATACTCTTGGCACGGGCTACCTTCATCCGCCACAGTCCAAGGCCATCTGCTTCCGTCGGCCGCAGATAGCAGCGATGCACTACGACTATGGTGCACACGGGTGCGCCCCCGAAGGGGAGGTCAAGTGGTCCCGTCTCACCTATCCCCTGAAGCACATGTCTGAGCTTGGGCACGCATTCATCGTGCGCAAGCATCAGGTGCGCTACGCGCGCGGCCAGGCGCAGCGGGCGCAGAATCTCGGCATCCATTACACCGACGACGTTGCGGAAGTGTCGGCGCAGTTTGCTGAGGCACGCGCTGCCGCCAGGGCGTTCTCTGAGTCGCCGTTCCGCGGAATGCCTCTGTGGCAGCAAGCACTCCTACGTCGTGTTCGACGGGCCCCCGGCGGCGTGCTGCGCCGCCTTCGTCGCGTGTTTAGCTAGCGAACCACCGGTACGGCACGCCGAGGTGGCAGAGGTGTCGGCTACACTCGCGACAGGTGGTGGCCTCATGTGTTCTGGCTGAGCCACACTCGCGCAAAGGCATCGCTCGCTGCTCGCGACAGCTCCGCAGCCACCGGATACTCCTCCACCGGCACCACGCCAAATCGTAGCGCGGCGAACGCGCCCACCAACACGGGGCAGTAGTTGCTCATGCCGGCAAAGTGAATCGAGCGACCTATGGCGTCGGGGAAGTCGGTGGCGGTGCGTGTGAAGTACACGGCCGCTTCGAGCACCTTGGGTGCGTATCCACCGCGTGAGAGCTGCGCCCGGTCTGGCGTGTTGGTAGCGAGCAGGGTGTGCACCACGCCGGTGGTCACGCGCACGGCCTCACTGACGGCGTCTTCGAACGTGGCTCCGCGCAGCATGCATCGCACAATGGTCGCGGTGGCCGCACTCGATTCGGCGGCGTCGGGGTGCCAATGCGTGAGGCGCGCTTCGGTGCGGGCGGCGTCGGTCACTTGCGCGTCGGGGATCACGGCCGCACAGCCGATGGCGGTGGCGCGGTGCGCGGTGTTGACACCGGCGGTGAGTCCGCGCTGCTCGGCGTGCACGCGTTGGGCGGCGGTGTCGGGGGCGATCCCATTCGCGATGTATTCGAGCACGGCACTCCACGTGGGGCCGGTGTCGAAGGCATCGGTGCGGTGCCAGTCGAGGTAGCGCTGCAGCACGAGCGTGGTATCCAGCCCGTTCGCATCGGCGATGGCATGTCCGAGCATCATGGCCATGCGCACCGGGCCGCCGATGCGGTCGCCGACGGCTTGGCCGAGGAGTGGATTGCACGGGGTGGCGGTCACGGCAGTCGCGCTGCGGACGCGCTCGGCCCTGCGGCTGGTCCCCCGAGGTACGACGGGCCGACGGCCGCCAGCGTGAGTGGACGGTTGGTGATGGTGCCCGTGGTGGACTCCACACAGCCGATGTCCTTCTGAACCCTCTCCCCCGGCCGCGCTCGTCCGTTGGCGTCGAGCAGCAGGGCAGAGTCGGTGTCAAGGCCGGTGATACTTGGTATCGAGGGATAGCTCGCGCTGGCGCGGTTGATGGCCGGACTGCCGGCCAACACTTCAAGGAAGCCACCGGCATTCGATCCGAGCAACGGATCGGCGCGCTCCATGCCGGCTGTGATCGTCGCCCCCAGTGTGCCGTCGTAGATGTTGCCGGCCCAGGTGGTGCCGCCATTGGGGTTGCGCAAGATGACGCCACCACCCGCCTTCTTGAAGATGTTGTTCGCCCACGTGTTTCCCGATGCGCCCACACCGCCCAGGTTGACATCGCCGCAGTTGACGAAGGTGTTGTGGAGGAAGTTGATGTTCTTGAGATTGCCGCTCACGTACTCGTACTCCACCGCGGCCGCTGAGCCACCGACACCGGAGCGCTCGAAATAGTTGTTGTAGCAGAAGATGTTGTTGGCTTCTTTCACGCGGATGCCGCCGGCACCGATGAAAAAATTCCCGTAGGCCACATTGTCGTTGCCGTTCCGGAACACCAGCATGCCGTCCGGATTGTTCACGAACGTGCAGTAGCGGATGACGTTCTCACGGCACTTGACGGATATGCTCTCACTGTCGCCTTGGCCCGTGTTGTTCCAGTAGCAGTACTCCACCACCGTTCGCGCGGCGTACGCGGCCTCGGCCCCGTTGCTCAGTCGGATCGGTTCATTCCCGAAATCACCGCCACCTCCTGGCAGGTTCTGGAACGAGCATCGGTGGATGCGGTGGTACCCCGGCACATTCGCATCCGCTTCCACGTGCACGAGGTTGCCGATCGGCGCGTTCTGCGGCTTGTTCTCGAAATTCGAATACGCGATCTGGTTGCGCTGACTTGGCGCCTGAATGGAGATGTACTTCTGGGCGGAATAGCCGTTGAAGTTGAGCTGGGTCAGCAGGTTCTCGTTGCCGGTGACCGTGATGACCACCCCGGCACTGCTCCCCGATGTGAACTGGAATCCGCTGAATACGACGCGATTCGCGGCGATGATGATCGCGTTGGTCCCGTGTAGCAACACACCGCCCGGTGTCGCGGCGCGCACGATGATCCCGCTGGTCGAGACGTTGATGGTGTTGTTCGCGTAGGTGCCATCCGCGACCACGATTTCGTCGCCGGCGGCGGCGCTATTGATGGCCGCCTGGAGGGCGGCGATGCTGCGCACGTTGATTGTGCGCGCCACTGCCCCTGCTGGCGCGCCTGTTGGCGCGATCGGGTCGGTGCACGCGGCGGTGAGTCCAGCCACGGCGACCGACGATCCAGCCACCGCCATGGAGCGCAGGAAGTCTCGACGATTGACGCTCGGGTCGGTCATGCTGCCTTCTCGCTGAAATCGGGATGTGTGATCACGCGCCCGCGTGCGGGATCGGGAAGTCCGATCCGGTGCGCCGGAGTGAACCGTGTGATTGCGGCCTCCGCGATCGGCGGCAGACGGGCAGCGGCGTGCCGAATGACTTCGATCGCGTGGGTCGCGTCAGAACTTGAAGGCAAAGCGGAGTCGTGGAATACCGGGAAAGCAGAAGCGGTCGCTTACCACGGGCCTGCGCAGCGCGAGGGGGGATCACTCCGAGTCGGATGCGAAAACGGATCATGGGCTTAGTATATGTTGGTCACCGGCCCTCAGCGGGATCGTCAAGCCATGCCTCGGAGTCGTCCATGTCACGCGCACGCGCCCTCCTCACTCTCAGCGCCGTTCCCACCGCCCCGGACGTAGGCTTGCTGCTGCTGCGGCTGTGGCTGTGTGCGAGCATGTTCATGCTGCACGGCGTGGGCAAGGTGGAGCGGTTGCAGGCGGATCCGGTGCGCTTTGCCGATCCCTTCGGCTTCGGCCCCGAGGCTTCGCTGCTGCTGGCCACGATGGCCGAGGCGGGCGCGTCGGTGCTGCTGGCGCTCGGCCTCTGCACCCGGTGGGCCGCGCTGGCACTGAGCGTCACCATGGCCACGGCCTTCGTGTTTGCGCACGGCATGGCGCTGTCGGGTGAGAGCAGCGGCGAGTTGCCCTTCGTGTACGCGGCCGGGTTCGTGGCCGTGCTCGTGATGGGGCCGGGGCGCTACAGCGTGGACGCGCGTCTGCGCTAGGCGCGGTCTGGCCCCGTTACACGTCGAGAAAACTCCATTCCTTCGTGAACGGGATCCGGCTCATGAGCACCGACCGGTCCTTGAGCACCACCAGCCGGTCGCTGGGGTTGATGCCGATGCCGTTTCTTTCGTCGTAGAGTCCGGGCTCCACGGAGAAGGTCATTCCTTCCTCGACCACCGACTCGTCGCCGAGCGCGAGGAACGGCGGCTGGTGTCCCACGAAGTTCTGCCCTTGTCCGTGGCCCGGCCGGTGGTAGATGAACTCCTGCATTCCCTGCTTGATCTGGTACGCGTGCACCTTGTACGCGATGTCGGCGCACACGGCACCGGGCTTGGTCTCTTCCACGATCATCTGCACGGTGTCGGCCACCACCTGCCACATGCGGTCGTGCGCGCCGTTGGACGGGCGCAGGATGTAGTTGCGATACCCTTCGCCGCCGTAGCCGCCCAGTAGGATGTCGCAGTTCACGTACACGGGCTGCCCCCGCTGCAGGGGCGCGTGGAAGAACTGGTTGGGGTGCGGGTACGCCGTGGCGACGCCGGTGCGCACGTAGTTGCCGGTGACTTCCATCCCCACGGCGCTGTGCGGCCGCCCGTCGCGTTTCACGTCGCGCATCATGAGGTTGATGCCGTACTGCGACAGCGCCTGTCCCACCTGATAGTCGGTGGTGCGGGTGCCATGCTCCAAAATGAAATCGCGCGCGAAGCAGTGCACGAGATCGAAGTAGCGGTACGCCCGCTGTGTGAGCGCGATCTCCTCCGGCGTCTTGATCACCTGCATGCGCAGACACAGGTCGCTGACATCGGCGACCTTGGCGTTGGGGAGCATGCGATCGAAGGTGCGCTGCGCCGACGGCGTAAGTTCGCGGTCGAGGCCGATGGTGGCGTCGCCGAGTCCCTTGGCGGCGAGTTGCCCCAGCACCCAGGCCCAGAGATCCACCCGCGCGCCCTTCGCCAGCTGCCCACGGTTGGGGAAGCCGCCCTCGGCGTGCGGATAGCAGAAGTAGTACTCGTTCTCGGTGCACCACCACGACGTGATGAGGTCACGGTCGATGGCGGGCGAGAACCAGTACACCGTGTCGGTTTCGCGCGTGGGCATCATGGCCCACGTGGTGCGCTCGCCGCTGCCGCGGAAGCAGCCGGTGAAGTACACCAGATTGACATCGCTCTGCAACAGGATCACGTCCACGCCGCGCGCGCGTGCCTGCTCGCGCAGCCGCCGCGACTGTCCCTGATACCACGCCAGCGGCAACCGGTCGGTGCCCACCGGCGCCGGCGTGGGGTGGCGCGGATTCTCAACCAGAAGCCGCTCCGATCCCTCGCGGCCACTGGTGAACGTGTGGGCGCTGAGCGCCTCGGCAGCAGTGGCGGAGGCGGCCAGTCCCAGCCCCATCCGGCGAACGAAGTCTCGGCGTGAAGCAGTCATGCCGGAATGGAGTGCGCGGGGGGTATCGCGTCAATGGTGACCGCGCCGGCGGGCGCCCGATTCCCACCGCCGCCTACAACCGAACCGCCCGCCCCACGCCCTGCTCGCACGCTCGCCGGTACACAAGCGCGGCCACGACCAGGTCTTCCATCGCGTGTCCCATCGACTTGTACGCCGTGAGCTCCGTGGGTGACGTGCGCCCCGGCGCGCGGCCCGCGAGCAGTGCTCCCAGCTCGGTGCCCAGTGCGGGATCGAGCCCCGCCAGTTCGGCGCATCCGCCCGGCGGCGGATCGAACGAGACGCGGGACTCGACGGCGAGCGTGGCCCCTCGGACAACCTCGGGCGGCAACTCGCCACCGGGAGGCGCGTAGCCCACCGACGTCACGTGGGCCCCGGGCGCGAGCCACGTGGCTTCGATCACCGGCGTCTCCGACGTGGTGCACAGGCAGACGATGTCGGCGTCGCGCACCGCTTCGCGGACCGACGTGACGGCGTGCGCACGCGCGTCGGTGGCCGCCAGCGCCTCGGCGTCTGCGTGGCGCCGGGATGTAACGCGGATCTCGGTGATCCCGCGGACGCGCGGCAGCAGCTGCAGATGCGCGAGTCCCTGCACGCCCGCCCCGACGATCGCGAGCACGCGGGCATCAGCGCGCGCGAGGCATCGGGCGGAGAGCGCGGCGCCACCGGCGGTGCGCATCGCGGTGATGTGCGAGCCGTCCATGATCGCCAGCGGTGTCCCCGTCGTCGCGTCCACCAGCGCGATGACCGCCTGGATCGTCGGGATCCCGCGGTCACGATTGCCGGGAAAGGTCGAGACGAGCTTCACCGCCATCGGTTGGCCGTCGATCCACGCCGGCTTCACGAGCAGATGGCCGGTGCCCGCGGCGCCCAGCTCGCTCCGGGTCGGCGCCTGCACCTGTCCGGCGCTGAGCGCGATGAAGCCGTCGGCAAGTGCCGACAGCATCGCGTCCGGGTCGAGCAGCGCATGCACTTCGTCGCGGTTCAACAGCAGCAGGTCCACGGCGCTACTTCCTGAACGCGGCGCGCAGCATCACCGCCGACGTGTACACGATGACGGCGATCACGACCCACCGCAGCAGGTCCAACGGCAGCTCTTTCACGACGAACGCGGCGATCGGCACGGACGCGAGCCCGGCGATCGCGATGATGAGGCTGACCTTCCGGTCATAGGCGCCCGCGGCGATGAAGCGCACCGAGGCGGGCGGCATCAGAAACGCGCACGAGCCCATCATGATGGGAAAGGCGACCCGTGGTGACATGCCCAGCGCGAAGACGAGGGCCATGCAGGGCGCGTAGAGGCCCACGCCGGCTGTCATCAGCGCGCCGAGCAGCGCGTTCACCACAACAGCGATCACGAGCGCCGCGCCTGCCAGACCGATCGCGTCGCCACCGCCCTGAATCCAATTGAGGCTCCGCGCCACCATGAACCCGGCGGTGATGAGCAGCGCGAAGCCCATCGTCATCCGGATGCGCCGCTCGTCGAGCCGCGCCACCACACCAGCCCCGACCACCGCGCCCACGCCGGCCGCCAGCAGCAGCAGCACCAGCGTGAGCGGATCGACCTCGATGATGGTGATGAAGATGAGCGCCTGCAGCAGTACCGCCGGCGTGTTGGCCACGTTCAGCGTGCCGGGAAGCTTCCGGTCGTCGGTCTGGCCCATGAACCGGAGCAGCGCCGTCTGCGGCGCAAAACAGCCGATGCCGAGCACGTCGAAGAAGTTCGTGACGAAGCCGATCACGGCGGTGGAGATCCAGCGGCCGGCGGTGAGGTCGTGCCGGTGGCGCCGAACGTCGCGCGTGAGCACGGCAACGAACCACGTGGCCAGCAGCGCAATCGAGACCCAGATGAAGGCGATCATTTTTCTAGCAGACCTTGAAGCCGGGGCGGGTCCGTTCGCCGTCGCCCCGCGCGAGGGCGGCCTCGATGCGCTTGGCCGACGGCGTGATCGCGAGTCCGCCCAGTCCCGTGCAGCGCAGCGTGTTCGGGATGGCGTCACCCACGCGCTTCATCGTCTCGATCACTTCGTCGAGCGGGATGAGGCCGTCGTAGCCGGAGAGCGCCATGTTCGCGCACGAGATGGCGGTCGAGGCCGCCATCACGTTCCGGTTGAGGCAGGGCGCTTCCACCCGATCGGCGATCATGTCGCAGATGAGGCCCAGCGACGATTGCAGCGCCAGCGACGCCGCCGTGAGCGACTGCTCGAGCGTGCCCTGCTTGAGCTCCACCAACGCCGCGGCAGCCATGCCGGAGCCCGAGCCGCACTCGGCCATGCACCCGCCCACTTCTGCCGCAAACGTGGCGTGCGCCGCGATGAACACGCCGATGAGGCCCGCGGCCAGCATCGCCTGCACCATCTCGTCCTCCGACAACCCCAGCGTCGTGCCGGCGCCGAGGACCGCGCCGGGGAGCGCGCCGCACGAGCCCGCCGTGGGCGCGGCCACGATCACGCCCATCGAACTCTTGACCTCCATCATGGCCGAGGTCTGCAGGACGACCTGATTGAGGAGGTCGCCCGCCAGCAGCGTCCCGTTCTGCATCTGCTGCTGGAAGCCAAGCGACTGCGGCCCGAGGATCCGGTCGGCGTACGTGGTGCCCTGCAGCCCGAGCGCGATCGACCGTTGCATGATGCGGACGATCGTCCGCATCCGCTCGATGACGGCGTCGCCCGAGATCGCCCCGCGCGCGCTCTCGTACGCCACGGCCAGCTCCCAGAGCCGGAGATTCCGTCCTGCGTTGTACTCGAGCATCTCGGCGCAGGTGATGAAGGGCACGGCGAGATCGTGTCGCGAGAGGACCGGCAGCACCGGGTGGATCTTGCGGATGGCCAGCACGTCGTCGCGGGCCGCGAGCGCGGCGCACACGTCGTCGGGGAGAAAGCGGGACGCGCGGACTTCGATGAAGGTGGACGTGCCTTGTCGCACGTCGATCCCGTCGCAGGGCATGGCGCGGGCGATCAGGTCGGGGAGGTCGCCGGGCGACCGCACGTACACCAGCGTCTCGTAGAAGTCGCCGGCCATGGACACGGCCGCGCCGTCGATCTGGAGCACCTCGATCATGCCGCCGCCGGTGGAGATGGCGGTCAGCGTGCGCGTCTCCCGCGGGTTGTGCAGCGTGAGTTGATAGGTGTTGGGATGCGTGGCGCCGATCGGACGGATGTCGATCGTGGTGGTGAGCCCCGCCTCAGCGAGTCCCTGCAGGTAGCCGGGGAGGCGTTCGTCGTCGGCCTCCCAGCCGAGGAAGCCGCTGAAGAGCCCCATGTCGGAGCCCTGTCCCTTGTGCGTGGTGGCGAGCGAGCCGTTGGGATCGTATTCGACGGCGGCGCTGGTGATCTCGCCGTCCATGAGGTCGCGGCAGATCCGGCCGATGCGCAGCGATGCCGCGCAGTGCGAGCTGGAGGGACCCCGCATCACGGGGCCGATGACGTCGTTGAAGATGCTGGGGTACGTGGCCATCGCGCGGGTTCGGGAGTGGGAGGTCGCCGCGAGTATATCGCGCGATGGCCGACTGCGCGAGCAAGCACACGACGGTGGCCTCCAGAGCACCGAGCCGGCGA
Organism: Gemmatimonadota bacterium; assembly: GCA_947462095.1. Classification (GTDB taxonomy): domain Bacteria; phylum Gemmatimonadota; class Gemmatimonadetes; order Gemmatimonadales; family Gemmatimonadaceae; genus Gemmatimonas. Next base: position 333 of record CANHNQ010000124.1, on the reverse strand, counting down.
CCCGCCGGATACGGTGCGCGCCGCCGTGCCCGCGCGCGCCGGCGGCTTCATCGACGCTGTCCAGCCCGACGCGAGGCACGCCAGCCTTGTTGCTGCCGTACGTCTTGTGCCCATCACGCGGAACGGCCCCGAATCCTGAGGATTCGAGGCCGTTCGAAGAGCGAGAAACAGGAGCCGTTGTTCGAGGTCAGTTCCCGCCCGGGGGCGCGCCGGCCTTCTTGATGCGGTATTCCTTGTGGCCTTCGCGCTGCATGCCCTTCATCTCGTCGTAGACGGCCACGGCGTCGGTATTCTTGCCCGCCTTGATGGCGACCTGGAGCTTCTGCACCGTCG
>CANHNQ010000123.1 GCA_947462095.1 Gemmatimonadota bacterium | reverse complement strand
GAGGTGATTGCGCACCGCCTTGTCATCCGACGGCACGACGTACCACGGTGCCCATGGGGTGCTGCAGCGTTCGAGCATGTCCCGATAGGCGTCGGTGTAGGCATCCCAGTGCGCGCGATCCTTCAGATCCTCGAGCCGGAACTTCCAGTTCTTCCTGGGATCGTCGAGTCGCGCCTTCAGGCGCCGTTGTTGCTCCTCACGCGACACGTGCAGCATGCACTTGCGAATGATCACGCCGCTGTCTGTCAGCATCCGTTCAAAGGTATTGATGTGATCGTAGCGGGCACGCCAGACCGACGCCGGCACCAGCTCGCGCACGCGAACCGCCAGCACGTCTTCGTAGTGTGACCGATTGAATACGCCCACCATGCCGCGCGGCGGGACCACGTTGTGCACACGCCAGAGGAAGTCGTGACGCAGTTCGAGCGGCGTGGGCGGACCGAAGGCGGCCACCTGCACGCCCGTGGGATTGAACGCGCCGTACACCGTTTTGATGACGCTGTCCTTCCCCGACCCATCGCGCCCCTGCAACACCAGCAGCAGGGCATGGCGGCCGTCAGCGTGAAAGGCCTCCTGCAATTCGTACAGCCGTGCCAGCACGGTCTTCGTAGCCGCCTCGAGCGCCGTCTTGTCAACCGGCCCCTCGAGGCTGGCCGTCTTGCTCCCCAGCTTGATCTTCTCGGTGACGTTCACAGGCGTGAGCCGCAACGCCGACACGCCGTTGGCCATCACGCCGTCCCGCCAATCGTCGCGGCGCGTCCCGTCATCTCCTGCACCGCAATCACGAAGGCGAGCTCGCGCACGGGGGTGGGATCGTCGACATCGAACGCGTTGGGCACCAAGGTGCGGAACCGCTCCACCGCCTGCGCGAATCGCGCCACCTCCTGCGGCGAGCCGTCGGGATCGAGGAATTCGATCCGTCCGTGCACCACCACACTGCGCCACTCGAATACGGCCTCGATGTCGTCCACCTGAAAGGCGATCCACGGATGATGCGCCAGCACATCCACCTTGGTGCCATACTGCGTGCGCCCGTAGATGTGGCCGTTCGCGTACACGTAGTGCATCGGCTCGATGTCGACGCGATCGCGAAAGCTGAACGCGAGACGGCCGACGTGCTGCGACGTGAGCAGCGCTTCGCACTCCGCCCGATTGAGCACATGAAAGTCAGGCTGACTGGTCATCATTCCTCCGCCGGTTCGAACGGCTCCATGTGAATAAGCACTCCCATGGCCGCCGGCACGCGCTGCCGTATCGCGGTTTTGACCATCCCCGAAAGAATGTGCGCGTCGTGGAGCGAAAGCGCAGGATCGGCTTGGACATGAATGTCCACGTAGAAGGCCGTACCCGACTTCCGGATTTTCAGCTTCTCGATGGCCAGCACGCCCGGCGTGGCGAGCGCCGCATCGGACACCGTCGAGAGCATGGCGGGCTCCGGCGCACGGTCCATGAGATCGCGCAGGGCGGTGCGTAACAACAGGCCGCCGTTGACCAGAATAACGCCCGCCGCCACCAGCGCGGCCCAGTCGTCCGCCGGTTCCCATCCCGGGCCACCGAGCAACGCGACGCTGATCCCGATGAACGCGGCCCCGGAGGTGATCGCGTCGGCGCGATGATGCCACGCATCGGCGGCCACCACGACGCTCCCCGACGCCTCGCTCGCAGCCATCACCCGCTTGGCGAGCAGCTCCTTCACCACGATGACCATCGCCAGCACGAGCAGGGTCCACCAGGCGGGCGCATGATGCGGCGTGCGGATTTCCGTGATCGCCTCGATCGCGATCCCCGTGGCGGCCCCGAGCATGATCGCCGACACCGTGGCCGCCGCCAACGGCTCGGCCCGCCCATACCCGAACGGATAGAACTCGTCGGGGTCCCTGCTGGCGATGCGCAGCCCGCTCCACACCACCAGCGAGCCGACCATGTCAGTCGAACTCTCGACAGCGTCGGCGACCAAGGCGTACGAGTTTCCTACAAGCCCGGCCACCAGTTTGATCACCGCCAGCCCCGCATTGATCACGAGTCCGAGCTGCGCGAGTCGCTGGGGCTGTGGGACGGGGGAACGGGAAGTGGGGTCCGAGCTCATCTGTATTGAAGGTAGTGAGAAGCGGGGCCGGATGACCAATCCCGGTCATCGGCGCGCAGCAATTCGTCCCTGTGGCCGTCGTGGCACCATTTGTGTGATGGAGTCACCGTTGCCGGGGTCTCTGGCATCAATCGTTCCGGACCGACACGTGCCGCTCGTATGGACAGTGCTGTCGTCGCTATGCGCTGGCGGCAGTCCGTGGCGGTCCGCGTCGAATCTCACCTCTGCGAGAGGGATATGCGTACTCTATACCCATTCATCATTGGCGCGACGCTTGGCGTCGCCATTCCGACCTCCGCCTTCGCGCAGCGTCAGGGCGCCATCGAGGTCGGCGGATTCGGTCGAGCCACCTGGTTTGCCGACACGCTGAAGCTCGACACGGGCCTTGGACTCGGTGGTCGCGCCGGCATCTACGCGTTCAAGAACTGGCTCCTCGAAATGGAGCTCATCTACGCCGACGTCGACGTCAATCTGGCGCCGTCGGGCAATCCCGGTCGCGACTCCCTCAACACGGTGTCCCACGCCCTGTGGGCCTACCGTCTCACGTATAACCACCCGCTCTCCGAGCGCGTCAAGCTGCTGGCCGGTGCCGGCTATGCCTACGACGCATACGGCCGTGTGCGCACCGTCGCGCCGCGTGGCGGTGGCCCCCAGGGGCTGCTTGGCCTGCGCTTCCTCATCAACGACCGCCTCTCGGCGCGCGTCGAAGGCACCGGGACGTACGTGCTGCCGGCCGACGACAACGCGCAACCGGTGGCACGCGCCGCCGCCGTCAACCTTGGCGCGCAGGCGGGGCTGAGCCTGTCGTTCTTCACCCGCGACCCCACACCCCGGATCATCCGGGATACGGTGCGCATCTCGACGCGCGACACGGTGTACGTGCCGCGGATCGACACGCTGCGCCTCGTGGGACCGTCGCCACGTCCCATCGTGATCGGCGCGATCAACTTCGCCTTCAACAAGAGCGACATCTCGCCCGAAGCCAAGACGGTCCTCGATGTCATCGCGGCATCGCTGGTGGATCCGACGAACAACGCGCGGATGATCACGGTCACGGGGAATACCGACGCGATCGGCTCGGAGCGCTACAACGAAACACTGGGGCAGGCCCGCGCCGACCAGGCAAAGGCGTACCTCGTGTCGAAGGGCGTCGCGGAATCACGCGTCGTGGCACGGACGCAGGGTGAAACGGACCCGGTCGCGCCGAACACCACCGACAATGGCCGTGCCACGAACCGCCGCGTGCTGGTGATGCTCACGAACTAGCCCCGCCTGCACTCCCGTGGTGCAGCGAACGCCGCGTCGATCTTCGGATCGACACGGCGTTCGACGTTGGGTCCGTTAGATTGTGTGACGCATGGACACCACCGCCCCCGCCCCATCGGCCAAACCCGCCGCGAAGCCCGCGACGCTGTCCCACCGGCTGGAGTACGCCGGCACGCGCGTCGCCGTGTTCGGACTGCGACTGCTGGGTTGGCGCGGCGCCAGTTGGGTGGGTGGGCTGATCGGCCGCTTCGTGTACAGTCCGATCGGCATCCGGGCGGGCGTGGTGGAGCGTCAGATCGCCGCCGCGTTTCCGGAGTTCCCGCGCGAGCGCGTGCTGGAGGTGGCGCGCCGCTCATACGACAGCCTCGGACGCACCTCCATCGAAACGGCGGTCCTCCCCGGTACCTCGCCGCAGCACGTGCGCGATCGCGTGGAGCGCGTGGTCGGCTGGGAGCTCGTGGAGGCCGCGCTGGCGAAGGGGAACGGCCTGCTCATCGTGACCGGCCATCTGGGCAACTGGGAATTCGGCGGCGCCTACTTCGCCGCCCGCGGGGTGCCGATCGATGTCGTGGCCCGCGGCATGGCCAACCCGATCTTCGATGCCTATCTCAACCGCACGCGGCGCGAAATCGGGATGGACGTCATTCACGACAAGGATGCGGTGCGCCGTACGCCCCGATCGCTGCGGGAGAACCGTGCCATCGCCTTCGTGAGCGACCACGACGCCCTGGGGCTGGCCAGCACCTTCGTGCCGTTCTTCGGCCGCCCGGCGAAGACCCCGCGCGGCCCCGCCGTATTCGCCCTGCGCTTCGACGTGCCCACGGTGTTCGTGGGCGTCGTGCGTCAGCCCAGTGGCCGCTACGCGATCCTCATCGAGCCGGTCGAGGTGGAACGCACGGGTGACCGTGAGGTCGACATCGACGCGATCGTGCTGCGTTACACCCAGATTCTCGAGCGCCTGGTGCGCGAATACCCCGAGCAGTACTTCTGGCAGCATCGGCGCTGGCGTCGGCAGCCGCCCGATACGCCGCCGCACCTGCGCGAGCCGTAGGGCCATGACTGCTGCCCGGAAGTCGACACGCGTGATGGGCTGGCGCGCCGTCGTGCGGCGCACGGCCATCATCGCGCTGTTCCTCATGGCGCTGCCGGTGCCGTTCATTTTGCTCTTCGCCGTCGTGCAGCCGCCGGTTACCTCGGTCATGCTGCAGCGCGTCGTCGCGCGCACGGTGAACGGCGATCGTCCCATCTGGCCGGCGCACACCGCGGTGTCGCGCGCCGGGCTGTCACCGTATCTGCGGCGGGCCGTGCTCGCATCGGAAGACGACCGCTTCTATCTCCACTTCGGCATCGACACCGTGGAGATCAACAACGCGCTGGAGCGACGGCGGCGCGGCGGCAAATTGCGTGGCGCCTCCACGCTCACGCAGCAGGTGGCCAAGAATCTGTTCCTTTGGAACGGGCGCTCGTTCGTGCGCAAAGGCATCGAAGCGTACATCGCGCTGCTGCTCGAGCTCCTGCTGTCGAAGGAGCGTATTCTCGACCTGTATCTCAATCTGGCCGAATGGGGCCCCAATGCGTTCGGCGCCGAGGCCGCCGCACGGCTGCACTTCCGCAAGAGTGCAGCCGCGCTGACGCGGGACGAAGCGGCACGATTGGCCGCCATTCTCCCAGCCCCGCGTCGGTGGTCACCGAAGGGGTCGATCGCCACGCGTCGCGCCGCCACAATTCTGGTGCGCATGCAGTACGCCGCCCCGAAGTCCGAACCGCCCGCCCCGCGGAAGAAACGCCGCCGCGCCTAAGCTCGGCTGACGTCAGGTACCGATCACGAGACCGCCGTCAACGGTGAGTACCGCCCCGTTGATGAAGGCCGCCAGATCGGAGGCGAGGAAGCAGTAGGCGTTCGCGACGTCGTCCGGCGTGCCGAGGCGGCCGGCGGGGGTGTGCGACAGCATGGCATCGAGCGCCGAGGCCGGCATCTGCGCGGTCATGTCCGTGGCGATGAACCCCGGCGCGATCGCGTTCACGGTGATGCCCCGTTTCCCGAGCTCGCGGGCCCACACTTGCGTCATGCCAATGACGCCGGCCTTCGTGGCGACGTAGTTCGTCTGACCGAAGTTGCCATTCAGTGCGACCACCGACGACGCGTTCACGATACGACCGCCACCGCGCTTGAGCAGTTCGGGGACCACGGCCTGCGTGCACGTGTACACCCCCTTGAGATTCACGGCCACGACCTCGTCGAACGCGTCGTCCGTCATCCCCCCTGTTACGGTGCCGTCCGTGATCTTCACCAACTGCGCGTCGCGTGTGATCCCCGCGTTGTTGATCAGCACATCGATCCCACCGAACCGCGCGACCGTGGCGAGCACGGCCGCCTCCACGCTGAGGCGCTGCGTCACGTCGGTCTCGATGAAATGCACATCCAACTGTTCTTCGGCGAGTGCGGCGGCGGCCGCTTCACCAGCGGCGGCCACGCGGTCCCAGATGGCCACGCGGGCACCGCTGTGCGCGAGACGCCGCGCGGTGGCGCGCCCGATGCCGTTGGCGCCGCCGGTCACCACCGCGACGCGCCCTGTCAGGTCGATATGCATGCGCGCCAAGGTATCGTACGGCCTCAGCCGTGCAAGGGCACCACGTGCGGTACGCGTCGCGTGCGGTACGCGTTACCCATGACGTACGCTGAGCGCGTGATGGCCGGTGTCGTGCTCGCCATCGGCACCCTCGGCCAGCGCTTGCCGGTTCCCGGCCAGAAGCGGAAGCAGGTCGCGTTCGCCGCCACGCGCACGCCCTTCGCCGTGCAATTCGACGGCGGGACATTCACCTTCTCGACCACCGTGTCGTACACCGGGAAGGGCTGGTATCGCCCGATGATCGGTCCGACACTCGGTGCGTCCTGCGGCACCGACGACGCGCCGCCACGCCTGCATGTGGTGCTCACCACCGACATCGCGCTCACTCCGGCGTGGCGTCTCGAGTCGCACACCCGGGTCACGTCGCTGCGTGCAGCCTCGACCGAGGTGCGTGATGCGTGCCTGGTGACGTTCCTCAAAGTCGACGTCACCGAACAGGTGATTCACGCGATCCGTCCGCTCATCGCCTCGAAGCTGCCGGCGCTCGACCGGAAGATCGCCGCGTTCGATGTCCGCCGCCGCGTCGAGCGGTGGTACGGCGTGCTGCAGCGCCCGATTCGCGTGCGCGACAGCCTCCCGTTGGCTGGTCGTGCGAGCCGAAGCAACCGGAACCGTGGCCCTCGATGTCGATCGGGCTATTCCGGTAACACGCCGGATCGGTACGCCGCACTGAGTGCCGTACGCCACGCCCGCACCCTTGGTCCGCTGCAACCACACCGTTACACTGCCCATCCGGCCCTCGATGGTGCCGCCTGTGCCCAATCATCACGCCACCGTGCCGACTCGCTCCTTCCATATGCTTTCCCGCCGATTGTTCTCGCGTGTGCTGGGCGTGACCGTCGCCATCGGCACGATGTTGTCACCGTCCGCCTCGCCCGCACAGTCCGCGACGAAGCCGGCCGCGCCGTCCATCAAGGCCAAGGCGGCGAAGCGCGCGAAGGGCACGTCGGCCGCGAAGAAGACGGCTGCCGCCGGCGGTGCGACCGACACCACCAAACGAAAGCCGCAAGGCGCACTCGGTCCGCAGTCCGGCGATCGTCACCTCGCCTTCAAGGGGACGGGGAGCGATCTCGACACGCTGTGGCCCGTGAAAACGGCGCCTCCGTTGCCGGGATCCATTCTACCGGCCAAGCGCGTGCTGGCCTACTACGGCAACCCGCTCTCGAAGCGCATGGGCATTCTCGGTGAATTCGAGACGAGCGACATGCTGGCCAAGCTCGAGCGCGACGCCGCGGAGTGGACGCGTCTCGATCCGGCGCATCCGGTGCAGCCCGCGCTGCACCTCATCGCGATGGTCGCCAACCCCGATCCGGGACCCAGCGGCAAGTATCGCACGCGTATGGACAGCGCGCTGATCGAGAAGGTGTATGGATGGGCCAAGTCGAAGAACGCGCTGCTCTTCGTCGATCTGCAAGTCGGCCAGAGCACACTCGAGCAGGAACTGCCGTGGATCGAGAAGTTCCTGATGCGTCCCGACGTCCACCTCGGCATCGATCCCGAGTTCTCGATGAAGACGAGTGGCGCGGTGCCGGGTCGTCGCATCGGCACCTACGACGCCGCGGACATCAACTACGCCATTCGCTTTCTCGCCAATCTGGTCGACAAGCACAAGCTGCCGCCCAAGATGTTGGTGGTGCATCGCTTCACGCCGAAGGGTGTAACCAACGCGCGGAACATCAAGCTCGACCCCAAGGTGCAGGTCGTGATGCACATGGACGGATTCGGGTCCCCGTCGCTGAAGCGCGACACCTACTATCGCGACATCAAACGGGAGCCCGTTCAGTTCACCGGCTGGAAGCAGTTCACGAAGGCGAAGAACGACAAACCGCCGACGAGCCGGGAGGAGATTTTGCGTCTCTGGCCTGCCCCGCTGTACATCCAGGTGCAGTAACCGTCGCCGGAAGGCAGAGCCAACCGACGGCAAGAGCGCCGTCGGCGGGCCAGCCCCCGCGGGGTTACTGCTCCAGCACGCAGACGCAGGTGTTGGCGTTGCCGATGTCGATCCCGACGCTCGTGGTTCCCGGGGCCGCATCGCGGGCCGCCATGAAGGCGTAGCCGAGGGCGGCGAGCGTGAGCGGTTCGGGGGCAACGTTCACGTTGAGCGACGAGCCGAACTCCTGCCGTACCGCGTCGATCATGCTCGGATACAGCGCGCCGCCACCGGTGATGTAGAGGTCTTCGGAGCGGTCGAAATCTTCCGGTGTCCAGGCATTGGCGAGCGCCGGCGTGATGACGTTCTCCATGTATGCGTCGAGCGCCCGCTTCCGGTAATCGAGCAGCGAGATGCGCTCGCGCCCCAGCGTGATGCGCCCCGAACGGAAGTGGGCATCGAACTGGTGCTCGGTGCGCAATCCGATCGGCATGGTGCGCGCTACGTCATGCATCGCGCGCTCCACGGCATAGCGGATGCCCGGCAACGAAACGGACGAGCGCTGCACGAGACCGGACGGCGTGGCGAGGGCCGCTTCGCAGGTGCCGAAGCCGAGGCTGATCATGAAATGGCTGCCGGTGGCGCGTAGCGGGCCTTCGCGCAACGCCACGTCGCAGGCGGCGATCTCACTGATCACCGAGACGTTCGAGACCTCGACGGTGAGGCGCTCCACCTGTGGGCCGCCGATCGGGCGGGCATCGAAGCCGATCGGTTCGCCGCGCGAGAGCAGCGTCGTCGCGGCCTCCGCGTTGCTGCGCACCGTGGCGGTGGGAAAGCCGGTGCCGACGGAGAGCGGCCCCGTACGGCCATGGCCGGCCACGAGCAGCGCAGCCTTCAGCAACAAGCGGTAGTCACGCTGGTCGGGCGTCGCGTTCACGATGCGTCCCGGAGAACGGCCCTCCGACAACGCGATGTCACCCACCAGCACGACCTGCCCCCGGTCGGTGAGGACCAGTTGCTCCACCAAGGATCCCTCACGAAGGTCCAGGGCCGGAGGAGCGGTTTCGACGACGCTCGGAAAGATATGAAAAGCAGCGTGCATGGTGGCGACGATGATTGGGGGTGGAAAACGGGCGCGGCCTACTTGAAGCGACCCTTGTCCAACAGCTGAAGATCGGAATTTACACCCGTCCGCGGGGCTGAGATAGCAGCAGGGTTCGGCTTCGGAGCCGCGCGGCCAGTCTTGACGCCCCGGCCGACCCCTCGGGTGACGCTCTTCGCGACACCCTGGCGGCGCCCCGATCCCTCCGGACCAGCAGGCAACTCCACCGCGGGGAGCGTACCGGGGGCCGGGCTGGTGGCCAACCGCTCGATCGAGACCGGCACCCGTTCCAGGACCACGAGCTGGAAGGTCAACGGGTCGACCTGCCGACCGTGCTTCATGACCTCGTAATGCAAATGTGGCCCACTGGCAAAGCCGGAGGACCCCGATTTGCCGAGGGTCATATTCGGACGGACCAGCTGCCCGCGTCGCACATGCACCTCGCGAAGGTGCGCATATCGGGTGCTCACGCCACCGCCGTGATCGAGCTCGACGAACAGGCCGAAGCCGAAGTTGCGGGCGACTTTCACGACACGTCCCTGAACGACGGGGCGCACGGGCGTGCCAGAGCGGACGTCAATGTCGACGCCGCGATGCGGACGCCAGGTACTGAGCAGCGGGTGCAAGCGCCTCGAGGCGAAACGACTCGAAACCCGCCCGATGACCGGCATCGCGGGGCGGCCCTTCGCGATGCGCTGCAACACGATGGTCCGCTGGACTCGCGACTCGAGGGCCACCTGAAAGCCGGCGATGGAGTCCGCCAGTGATGTGTTGCGGCTCCGCTCGATGAAGAGATCCGTCGAGCGCTCCGTGATCTGGTCGAGCAAGTTGCTGCCGATGCCCGTCAGGACGACGAGCACCGCCGCGGCCATGGCCAGCGCCCGGTTCCGCACCTGCCGGCGACGGCGCGATAAGCGGTCCGCTTCGCGCCGCGGGGCAGACGCCCCCGCCCGGCTCAGCGAGCTTCGGGGCGGACCGCTCGGACGCCAGCAGTACGACGGTGAATCAAAGAGACGGCCGGCGCTGCTGGGATGCACCGGTAGCACGCGTGGCAAGGGCCAGCGCGCTGACGGGGGCAGCGCCAACGGCACGATCACCGGCTCGGTCACGGATCGAGCTCAAGACGGTACGCCCGCCCCGCTTGAGGTTTCGCGACCCCAGGTGCGACGAGAGCCGGAGCGACGGACGGCGCCAGCGCGGGCGCATGATCGTCCACCTGACCGATCCTCAACGCGCCGATCACCCGGGCGCCCTCGAGGAACAGGCAGGTGCTCGCGTTCACCGAGCCGACCACGAGCCCAGTGGCGTGCACTTCGCAACGGGTCTGCGCCTTCACGTCGCCGTGGATTTCACCGGCCACGACCACTTCCTTGGCCTCGATGAACCCCCGGACACGCCCGGCGGCAGCCACATAGACCGTGCCAGCACCGAG
>CANHNQ010000122.1 GCA_947462095.1 Gemmatimonadota bacterium | reverse complement strand
GGTGCTGCGCGCCAGCGTGGCACGGCGGGTGGCGGCGCATCCCACCCTGTCCGCGGTCGATCGCGTGATCGGCGACGACGGTCTCCGCCTCATGTTCCTGTTGCGGCTGTCACCCGCGATCCCGTTCGTGCTGTCGAACTACGCGCTGGGCGTCACCCGGGTGCGCACCCGCGACTTCGTGCTGGCCATGCCGGGGATGCTCCCGATCATCGTGTCCTACACGGTCTTCGGCGCCGCGGGCGCCAGCGCCACCAACGGCAAAGGGGCGCTGCCCATGCCGGTGCTCGTTCTGGGCGTCGTCGCAACAGTGGTCTTGGGGCTACTCTTTGCTCGGACGACGCAACGGGCCCTTCGCGACGCCGAGGCGAACGCCATCGGACGCCCCGATGCCCGTCAGACCGCGAGACAGGACGCGTAGCCCTGCTCTCTGCGTGCAGAAGGCCAGCGGGGTTGCCGTCCGGCGCGTAAGCTGAGGTTGTTCCTCCCGCTGCTTCGCCCGTCTTTCTCAATACGCCAATCATGTCCGCTGCCCCGTACTCCGCCCTACGGTTTCCCGCTCGACTGCGTGTGGGAACGACGGCATTGCTGCTCTCCGCGATCGTCGTCGGCTGCGCCGGCACCACTCAGGGCGCGGGTCGCGCCCCATCCGCCGCGGGTGCGCGCGGCACGCCGTCGGTCGGGCCGCGCACCGGCTCCGTGATGGTGGTGGGCGGTGGCCAGATGGGGCCGGAGGTGCTCGCGCGATTCATCGAGCTGGCCGGTGGCCCCGATGCGCTCATTGTCGACGTGCCCACGGCCGTCGGCGACTCGGTCGACACCTCCGACGTCGGACGCGCGCTGAGAAGTGCCGGCGCGCGCAACGTCGTCGTGTACCACACCACGAATCGCACCGTGGCCGACGCGGACAGTTTTGTCGCACAGATCGCGAACGCGCGCGGCGTGTGGTTCGACGGCGGCCGCCAGTTCCGGCTGGTCAATTCGTATGCCGGCACCAAATCGGAGCGCGCCTTTCAAGCCGTGCTCGATCGCGGCGGCGTCGTGGGCGGCTCCTCGGCCGGCGCCTCGATTCTTGGCGACTACCTCGTGCGGGGGGCGCCGTCCAACGACAACCGCCTCTTCAATCATCCGCAGTACCTCAAGGGCTTCGCGTATTTGCGAGGCGTGGCGATCGATCAGCACGTCGTGGCACGCGAGCGGCTCCCCGACCTGCACGATTCGCTGACGGCGCGCCGCCCCGACCTGCTGGGTATTTCCGAAGACGAGGGCACCGCGTGGGTGGTCCGCGGTGACACCGCTGAGATCATCGGGCGCAACAAGGCCTTCGTGTACAACGGTCGCGACGCCAACGATCCGGGCAGGCCGTTCCTCACCCTGCGCCCCGGTGACCGCTACAACCTCGCCACGCGGCGGGTCATGTCGCGGGCCATCGACGCGACGCCGCTCACGCAGCAGTTCGTGGACAACGTGTTCGCCTCGTACGGCGACTCGGCCAGCGGTGGGGCCGCCGTGCTGGTGGCGCAGGATGGCAAGGTCCTGGTGAACCGCACCTACGGCATCGGCGTGCAGCGCCGTTTCACGCCGGAAACCGGGGCGCCGCACTTTGCACTCGCGGGCTTGTCGGCCGTTCTGAACGCAGCCCTCGCCCCCGACAGCTCGGGTCGCATCACCGCCGCGTCGGTGCGTCGCGTGACCGGCATGGGCGGCGCGCAATGTCTGGCCTACGACAGCATCACGCAACGGTGGACCGGCAACGTGGACGATCTGTATCGGTTCGATCGGGTGCGGAGCGCGCAAAACGCGGAGCCGAAGGGATTGTGGCTCGACGGCACGCGCGGCGACGCCATGCAGGTCGTGTTCGGCAGCAGCGACGGACGACGCTCGGCGTGGGTGCGCTATCCGGGGCGCAAGACGACGATCATTGTTCTCACGAATGACGATCGTTTCGACGCGAAGTCGGCGGCTGATCGAATCGCCGACCGGTTGCTGGCGCGATGAGGCGTCGTGCGACGATCGCCGCGTGCGTGTCCGCGCTGTTCACCGGCGCATCCCTCGACGCACAACCCGCGCGCACGGCGTTCGAGGTGCCGGCATGGGCGTTTCCAACAGCACCGGCGCCGAATCCAGCGCCCAAGCCTGACAGCGTGGTGCGGCATCGCGTGCCGAACTCCTCGCGGAGCTACACCATGCGGCAGGTCGGGAACGGATTCGACATTCCTGACTGGTTTCCGAACGCGCATCCGCCCATGCCGTCGTCGGTGCAGTACGGTGTCGCCCCGAATGCCCGCGCCTGCGGCTATTGCCATCTCCCCGACGGAAGCGGCCGCCCGGAGAACGGTACGCTCGCTGGACTGCCGGCGGACTACATCATCCGGCAGGTGGCGGCGTTCAAAAACGGCACGCGACTCTCGGCGAACCCGGTGCTGAGCACGAACAGCATGCACACGCTGGCGAAGTGGGTGGCCGACTCCGACGTCGTCACCGCGGCGCGTTACTTCGAGCGGCTCACCCTGACCCGTCGCAATCGCGTGGTGGAAGTGACGCAGGTACCGAAGACGCGCATCGAAGTCATGCTCTACGCCTATGGTGAGGCGGGCACCGAACCGATTGCTGGCCGCCTGATCGAGGTGCCTGAAACGTTCGCGCGCCATGAATTGCGCGACCCGGGTGTTCGTTACATCACGTACGTACCCATCGGCAGTATCGCACGGGGACGCCGCCTCGCGACCCGGGGGGCCGCCGGTCCGGCCACGTCATGCATGGCGTGTCACGGCGCGGACTTGCTGGGCAAGGATGCCGTCCCGCCCATCGCCGGGCGCGCGCCGTCAAACATTCTGCGGCAGCTGATCAACTTCCGCACCGGGGCCCGACACGACTCCGCCAGCGTGACCATGGCGCCCGTCGTGGAGCCCTTGACGGTGAGTGACATGGTCGCGCTGGCGGCATACATCGGATCGCGCGCGCCGAAGCGCTGACGCGCGATCGCTACTTCTTCTCGATCGCGTCCCGCACGTCGAGCAGAATCTCGAAGTAGAGCTGTTCACGACGGTACGCGAAGTCGAGTGACGCCATGGCGGCCGGATCGGCCGTTTCCTTGGCGCGATCGAACGCTTCACGGTACATCTCTTCGAGATTATTCAGGATCCGTTCACGGGAACGCGACATACGCAGGCCCTCGAGGGCTTTGTGGGTAAGACGGGGCGGGACGTCATCGGGGGTCGCCGTGCTTTCCTCGGTGTCGAGGAATCTGGTCAGCTGATCAAAGATCATCCGACGACCGCGATCCGGGAGATTCACAGGAGGGGTGATGACAGGCAGAACCGGGTGAACCGCTTCGAGATCTTCGCGCGAGACGAGCACCGCTGTGTGTATTGCGGACTCGTGCAGGAACCGGAGTCTCTCAGCGTCGACCACGTCCAACCGCGGATGCGCGGTGGCGACGGGTCACAGGGCAACGTAGTGACCGCCTGTAGGGGCTGCAACACGCGCAAGGGCGGCCACTCCCTTCCCCGCTTCCTCGCGGAGCACCCCGAGGCCCGGCGGAACTTCTTCCAGTTCGCGCGGTACGTACATGCGAGACATCTGAAAGCGGTGGCCGAGGAGCTCGCGCGCCGGGGCGTGGTGGTGGCCTCAACGGAGCTCGTGGAGGGGATCCGGGGGCTGCGCGGCTCCGAGGCCATCGCTAAGATTTTGCATCAGCACGACGCACTTCCTGCCTCACCGCAGGGCATGCCGCAGGACCCTGAAGGGGAGTAGCCTCGCCGACCAGATCACGAACGTGCTCGGTCGGTGCGGCCGGATCGTCAGCACGGTGGGCGTGACCGTTACGCGCACCCGGTCCGGTGCCAACACCAGGCGAGACCTTCGCACACGGCGCACGTCAGTCGGGCCCCTCGGGGCCACCTGGTGGGTGCCGCGCGCGAGGTCTCGTTTTTTGCGTTCCAGCGCCTCACGGCCGACCCAACCAGACTCAACAGACCGATCGATGAATAACGTCAAGGTGTTCGTACTGCTGGCGGGACTCACCGCCCTCGTGGTGGCCATCGGGCAGGCCCTCGGCGGCGGAACGGGGGCGAGTATCGCCCTGCTGATGTCCGCCGCGATGAACCTCTTCATGTACTGGGGCTCGTCGAGCATGGTGCTGCGGGCGTACGGGGCACAGGTCGTCACGGCGGCCGAGGCACCCGAACTGTACGAGATGGTCGACCGGCTGCGTCAGCGCGCCGGGCTGCCCATGCCCACGGTGGCGATCGCGCCGCAGGAGCAGGCCAACGCGTTCGCGACCGGCCGCAATCCAGAAAACGCCGTGGTCTGTGTAACGCACGGCATCATGCGCGCGCTCACGAACGAGGAGCTCGAGGGCGTGATCGCCCACGAACTCGCGCACATCAAGAATCACGACATGTTGCTGCAGACGATCGCGGCCACCATGGCGGGGGCGATCAGCAACCTGGCGCAGTTCGCGTTCTTCTTCGGCGGGCGCAGCGACGATGAGGACAGCAACCCGATCGCCGGGATCGCCATGCTGATCGTGGCGCCGGTCGCGGCGATGCTGATCCAGTTTGCGATCAGCCGTCAGCGCGAGTTCAAGGCCGATGCCGTGGGCGCCGAGATCAGCGGCCGGCCGCTGTCGCTGGCCAGCGCGCTGATGAAGCTGGAAAACGGTGCACGACGCATCCCGATGCACGTGGCGCCCAGTGCGGCGCCGTTGGCGATCGTGAACCCGTTGGCCGCGTTCAGCATGCGCGGCGCGAGTTCGCTGTTCAGCACGCACCCGCCGACACAGGAGCGGGTTGACGCGCTGCAACGGCTAAGTAAGGGGTAAGGGGTACGGAGTACGGGGTACGGAGTGCGCGACTCCCTACCCCCGACTCCGTACTCCCTACTTTGTACCCCCTACTTCGCCGTTATCCGATGGAACACCGCGTCCTCGACCACGCGGCCTTCCTTCAGATGCTCGAGGACGATGCGCTCGAGCAGTTCGACGGTGACGCCGGCATACCACACGCCCTCGGGGTACACGGCGACGATGGGGCCACCGGTACACACGCCCAGGCACGGGGCCTCGCTGCGTTTCACGCGCGTGGCGCCGAAGAGCAATCCTTCGCGTTGCAGCAACGACGCGAGCCGCGCATAAATCGCGCGGCCGGCGCGATTCTCACTGCAGAAGTTGCCGGTACACACCAGCACATGCCGCGCGTACGGCTCCATCTCGGGTAGTTGGCTGCGGTGCATCGGCGTAACCTATTCGGTGCTCATCCGCCCCGCAGGAACGCCATGACGAGCTCCCCGACGATCAACACCACGATGGCGATTTCGAGCGTCTCGCTGCGGAGCGCCTGCGCCTCACTGTTCAGCATGGCGTAGGTGTCGCGAAGAATGGCCAGCTTCCGATCGATGCCGGCGCGCCAGGCCCGCCCGCGGAACAGTTCGAGCGCGGCAGAATAGACGCGCGCCAGATACACATCATCCGTCACCTTCAGGGCGTTCTCGACCCGCTCCACCAACTCCGTAGAATCCGCCACCTGTGCTTGCAGGCGTGACAGCAGCGCGGCGAACCGGCGGCCCGGAAACACGGACCGACGCGCGCGCGCTGCTTCGATGGCGTCGTACAGCCGGGGCAGTTCGGCGTCGAGCTGGGCGTCGTAGTAGCGGAGTTCGAGCAACTGGGCGTTCGCGAACTCGAGAATGTACTGCAGCTCGGTATCCTCCTCGCGGGGCTCGATCACGAGGGCATTCTCCCACGTGAGCAAGGCGAGGTCGTCCCCGTAATACGTGAACCGATGCGGCAGCAGCTCGCGTCGGGCTTCCGTACTGAGGGGGCGCGTTTCATTCAGCAGCAGCGGGACGACATCGAGCGCGGACAGCGCCGCGGCCGAGGGCGGCGTACCGTCCTCGTCGACGATCTGGGTGATGCGGAAGACCGTGTAATCCTCGTGCACGCCGGCGACCGCCGGGCGCTCGATCGCCGGCCGCATACGCTCGCACAGCAGCGGCAGCTGAGCCTGCACCAGCGCATTGATGCCGGGATGGTGCTCGAGTCGACGGCCGAACGCGGTGAATTGCTCCCACGAGCACGCTCCAGCGGGGCGCACCCGCACACGGAACGACACGACACCGAAATCAAAGATCCGCGCCGACAGCTCGACGTCGTGTGCCGCGTCCCCGACCCGCAGCACATCGCTGCCGAGCCAGACCGTGATGGGCGGATTGGGGATCTGCAGCGCCTGCCCCTCGCCGCGCTCGGGCCGGACGCGTTCGGGGGCGCTGGCCGACAGCAGGGCGAGCGCACGTTCGAGATCAATGGCGTATCCCACGTCGAACAACCGATACGCAATGGCGGATCCGAGGACGCTGAGCATACCGCAATCTAGCGCGCCCGGGATCGCCGTGTTTGCCCCTCCCCACGACCGCCTCGACGCGCTAGCCTCCATACATGTCACTACGTGCTGCTCTGCCCGACACCCCCGATGCTCGCATTGCCGCGAAAGGCTATGCGCACCCCGAACGCCTCGTCAGCACCGACTGGCTGGCGGCGCATCTGGACCACCCGTCGCTCCGCCTGCTCGAATGCAACGAGGACGTGTTGCTGTATAGCGTGGAGCACATTCCCGGCGCGCAGAAGCTCGACTGGCACATCGACCTCAACGATCAGGTCGAACGTGATTACATCGCGCGCGACGCGTTCGAGTCGTTGTTGCGCGCCAAGGGCATCGACGACACCACCACGGTCGTGTTCTACGGCGACAAGAACAACTGGTGGGCCACCTATGCGTTCTGGGTGTTCCAGTTGTTCGGCTTCGACAACGCGGTGGTGCTCGATGGCGGTCGGGCCAAGTGGTTGGCCGAAGACCGGCCGACGACCACCGAGGTGCCCTCGTTCCCATCCACGGCGTACACGGCGCGTGAGCGCAACGACGTCGCGATTCGCGCCTTCATCGACGACACGCGGGCGCACATGCAGTCCGGCAAGCCGATGGTGGATGTGCGCTCGCCACAGGAATACACGGGCGAGAAGCTGCACATGCCCGATTATCCGCAGGAGGGGACGCTGCGCGGTGGACACATTCCCGGGGCGCGCAGCATGCCATGGGCCCGCGCTGCAGCGGCCGATGGGTCATTCAAATCGGCCAGCGAACTGCGGGCGATTTACGAAGGCGAGCTCGGGCTCGCGCGCGGCGACGATGTGGTCACCTATTGTCGGATCGGCGAGCGCTCCTCGCACACGTGGTTCGTGCTGACGCACCTGTTGGGCTTCGAGAAGGTTCGCAACTATGACGGGTCGTGGACGGAGTGGGGCAACGCCGTCCGCACGCCCATTCGCCAAGGGGGAGAGCCGTAATGAGCGCCGAACAACTGAAGGACACCACCGCGATGCCGGTTGCCGGTAAGCCGCCGGCGACCGTGCAGGTCACCTGGTCGGGCGATCACGTGTTCGAAGGGGTCCGCGTGGCGGGTGGGCCGGCAATCACCATGGATTCGTCGGGCACGCGGGGCCCGTCGCCCGTTGATACCCTGCTGTGCGCGCTGGCCGGCTGCACCGGCGTCGACATCGTGGACATTCTCGCGAAGCGTCGCACACCGATGAGCGCGATGGCGGTGGACGTGCAAGGCGAGCGCTTCGCCGGCACGCCGGGGCGTCTCACGAAGATCCATATCGTGTACCGCATCACCGGCGCCGACGTGGAGCGCGTGCATGCCGAACGGGCGATCGAACTGGCCGTCACCAAGTACTGCTCGGTGCGTGACTCGCTGGATCCGAGCATGCCGATCACGTGGGCACTGGAGTTGAACGGGTCGTACGAGTGACCATGCGACGCCGATAGGCAAGAAACCGCAACTCCTTAGGGAACAGGGGGGAGGGTTTCAGTTGCAATCCCTACTTGATCACCCACACTCGCTCGTTCACCGGGTACAGCCACTCCACGCCGCGCTCGGTCACGATCGCGTTGTCTTCGAGCGGAATGCGCACCTTGGCGCCCCCCCAGTCGGGATTGGGCGTCCAGGCAAACAGCTCGATGGAGAACGGATTGTAGGGCTTGATCGCGAACGTCATCTGCCGCGGATTGAAGGTCGCGATCGACGGGCCGGCGCCATGTCCTCGGTCGCCCACGGAATGGCAGCCGAACATGACTTCCACCTGTCCGTCGTTCGTGACTTCGTTGAATGTGCCCTGCATCCGGAACCCCGATTTCGTGATCTCGGTCTTCAGCTGCTCGACCATGTCGCCGGCGGTCGGGCCCGGGCGAATGGTCCGGCGAATCACGTCGCGCACCTTCAGCGCATTGTCGAACGCCGTTTGAATGCCCTTGGGCACGGCCGTTTCACCGGGCTTGAGCACATACGCCATGCGCTTCACGTCGGTCCACACGTTCAGGTAACCCACGCCCCAGTCGATGATGAGCAGGTCGCCGCGCTGAATGATGCGATCGGTGCTCGTGGCTTCGATTCCCTTCGGGCCGGTGATGTACACCGACGGCATGTCGAATGACGATCCCAGCGCGCGCTGCTGCAGCTGATCCATCATCCACCACGCCACGTCCTCGAGCGTCGTCACGCCGGGCGTGATCACTTCGTTGCTGAGCGCGCGTTGCGCAATGCGGCGGGAGATTTCACCGGCTTCGCCAAGCGCGACGATCTGCGAAGCGGTAAACCCGGAGCGGTAATCGCTCACGACTTTCTCCGCCGAGACCACGCGCGACGCGAACTCCGGTCCGATCTCCTTCACGAGGCGATCGTACGACGTCTTCGAGAGCCCGTCGGCGGCACCGACTTCCTCCGACATATTGAGCGCGATTTTCTTGGGGTTCCGCTCGGCGATGAACGCCTTGAGCGGGGCGAAGCCGCGCACGATGTCGTACACCTTGCACTGCTCCAGCAGGTAGCCGCTCACCCCGAGTGCCGCCCGCTCGATCCGGTCACCACCACGATCGGTGAAGATGTAATAGCCCACACTGCCCACATAACCGCGCCCCAGATCCTCGTACATGGGATCGAACTGATTCTCCTTCTGCATCACGATCCACATGTCGACGCCATTCTCGCGCATCGCACGCGGGAGAATCTTCTCGAACTTGTCTTTGCGGATCTGACACTGACGCTCCCAGCGCACACGCGCCGGCTCAGCGGGGGCCTGGGCGGAGAGGGCGGTCGCGCTCACAACGAGCGCGGCGGCGATGAGGCGGATTGAAGGCATGGCGGCGGGTGGGGGGTTCGGTAGTATGCCGCCGGATTTGGTAACTGCCAACTGCCGAGGAGGCAGTTTTGGTTACCGCTCGTAGCGCGGTACCGCGACCTGCTCCCCATGCACCTGCGGCACCGGGATCGGCTCGGCGGCGCCGGCGCCTAGGCTCTTGCCCTTGTCGGCCAGCACGCGGGTGAGGAAGCGCTGCCCCTCCCCGATGCGCTCGACTTCGACGGCGATCGACTCCACGGTGTGCCCCATCGCCTCGAGGCGTTCGGTCAGCTCGTGCGGGACCGCGAGCGCCACCGGGGCCCCCCGCTTCCAGATGCGCCGCGCGTAGGCAATGGCGATCGGCGCGAGCACGAACAGGGTGAAGACGATTGGAATGGCGACGATGTCGTCCGGCGGCCCGTTGCGTGTCTGAATCGGCTCGGCGGTGGCGCCTGGCAGCGCGGCCGCCTGCGCGACGGCGGCGTCGGCCTGTGCAATCTGCTGATCGACGGCACTGATACGCGTGTCGATCTCCTTGAGGCGCCCCTCGACCCCCGCGCGATCGGCGGGCGACAGATTCGGCTCGTCCTGCAATTGCGTACGAAGAAACTCTCGCTGATCCTGTAGTCGCTCCTGCTGGTCTCTCAGCTCCCGTCGTTGTGCGAGGGCGCCCCGATATACGTCCGTCGGCGTGCCCGTGATCGGCCCCGTGGGGGCTTGCACGACAAACGGAACGGGCGGTGGGGTGGGCACAGTGGGCGTTGCCTGCATGAGGTCAGCGAGAGAGAGGGGCGTGCGAAACGTTTCGGGCGGGATCAGGCTCCCGCACCGTGGTACGCCGCAATGGTGTTCCGGTTTCAGCGCTTGGGCTATGCCAACCTTACCGCGCACGGTGCCGTGGGCAAGGCAGCGATACGCCGTTCTCATTAAGCGGAAATCTGCCCCCAAACCGCCGACAGCGCTTGACCTGACCCCCCAAAACGGCGATTCATTCAGGCTCGCCGAAACAGGCGACCGCATCGCGTGGGTGAGCCCTCTGGGCCTGCCCCGTCGATCGGACCCCATTTAGAAACGCGCTCCCGCCGGAAATGGTAGCGCATGCTGGAGTTACCATGAAGGAAGGCATTCATCCGCCGTACCATTCGGTGGTGTTCAAGGACTCGTCCACGGGCGCGACGATCATCACGCGCTCCACGATGACGAGCGAGCAGAAGATCAAGATGGAAGACGGGAACGAGTATCCCCTGATCCTGCTCGAAATCACCGCCGATTCGCATCCGTTCTACACGGGCACGCAGCGCCTCATCGACACGCAGGGTCGCGTCGACAAGTTCAAGAAGCGCTACGGCCGCTAAGGTCTGCGATGT